>NZ_CP195119.1:3189962-3508958 GCF_052056915.1 Methanosarcina sediminis
CCAATATGTCAAAATATGATGAATTTCAAAAAGAGTAACAATATCTCAATAAGTGATATCTGCGCAAAAAAAATAATTCTGACGCAGGTTCTCCTTAACCTGCGTCGCGTCTTTTCACTCTATTGTTTCTCCGAAGTGGTATCCAACAACACTCAAGTCCTGGATATTGACTTCTCCATCCTGAGTTACATCCCATCTCGGATAAGGCTCAGTTGTAGTGGTTCCGTATTTCTGGGAAACATTGGCCAGATCCAGGATATCCACTTTCCAGTCTTTGTTGACGTCCCATTCGGGATGGTAGTCATTGATGTAGACGGTGTGCTGCTCTGTTACCTGATCGACTCCATCGCTTACCGTTACTTCTACAGTATGCTCCCCACTGCTCGAGTAGTCGGTCTTCCAGATATAAGTAGGCTCAGTACTGCAAGTTACCCCATTGATCTTGATGATGTAGCTCAGTAACTGCCCGTCCAGATCTAATGCATTTACCAGAATGTTGATTTTATCTTTTTCGTTGAAGCTTGCTCCATTTGCCGGTTCAAAAGAATCAATCACCGGAACATTATTTGCCGGACTCACGGTTATTGAGACATCTTCGGAATCGCTGAGGTACCCGTCACTTACTTCAAAGATGGTAGTATAAACACCCGCCTGTCCCCTGGCTGGAGTCCAGGTAAACACTCCCGATGCAGGATCAAAGTTTGCCCCTTCCGGAAGGCCTGTGGCTGAATAAGTCAGGCTGTCGCCGTCCGCATCGCTGGCATCCACCGCAAAGTTCAGTGAGTTCGTTTCACTAACCGATTTAGGACCTATCGAATTCAGGACTGGTGCGGTATCGATAAGCACGTTCGCATTGCTAATGCTAATTGGTGTAGCTTTTGAATCGCTGTCACTAACAATTACATTGGACAGGTTGAGTTCTGCTATGCCTGTGCTGTTTCCTGCAGTCATGGTGATGGTCGCCATCACACCTAGCGAAGAAACATTTGATGCACCAAGGATTGAGCCGTAGACCTCTGTAACTGTTCCGGCGCTGTTGTTGATGGTTCCGTTGTTGAAGAAGGTTTCAGCTCCGTTCTGGTTGAGGAGGTTTCCTTCAATTATGCTGTTTATGGTTACCATTGAGCTATTAGATATTATGTCAAATTGAGCACCGGTGATAGGTAATGTTGGATTAATTGATATGTTTATGGTAAAAACATCTCCTGTGTTAATATGGCTTGATGAAGGTAATATAGACACTACTGTATTTGATATCGTGTATGGTATTGTTTTTACAGATGGTTCAATAGTATTTCCATAACAACCTATGTCAATTCGCCCACCATTGGGCTCTGGTTCTTTAGAATAGTCATCATTTGGATCTCCAGCATCAATACAAGGGGAATCACTATATAGATGGAAATCGCCGTTCGCGGTGTCCATTAATAATGGGTTTTGGTTAATTCGATTGAAATCTGACATTTTGAACAGTGTGTTCTCATCGCAATTCCATACACAGTTGTAGCATACGGTTACGTTATTGAAATTTCCTGCATCTATTATCCAATCAGATATATTCATGAAGATATTGTTTTTCACTTCGCTATTACTAAGATACGCTTCACTAATTATCAGCGCATGGGGTGAGTTGTAAAAAACATTATTGTTTAGTTTCAGATGATTGTTTGGTTTATCTGGGTTATTTGAGGTTTGTACATATGCACCATTTTTGAAAATGTTATTTCTGATTGCTATTCCCTCGGAATAAGAAACTAAGAGTCCTTTGCCATCGAAAACATTTTCGTATATTGTGCTGTTATGTGATACCCACCTCTTTAAAATATCACCATCAATTTTCAAAGTAACATTGTTGAATATGTTTCTATGGATGTGATGAACAGATGTTAGTGCAGGATAAATTGATGCTGTTGCTCCATTATTAAAAATATTATCATGTATGTCTACAATCGTGTTAGGATATATGTCAAGCGTATTGTATCCACACATTGAAACTACGTTGTTGTATATCTCTACACCAGTTGCTCCATTTGCTACTCTCAATCCTCTGCCACAGTTCGTGGCGTTGTTATTGTAAATTGAAACATTTGTTCCAGCACCATTAGTTGCACGACCTTGAATTATATCTCCCTCAAGATCTGGGCCTTCGTAATTACAATCGTATATTGTATTATTATAAACTTCTACATTACTAGCATAATTGTAGTTTATACCACCGTAAAAGGAATTATTGTATATCGTATTGTGTGCTACTACAATATCTTGATCGCCGTTTACATCAATGCCCCAATTACCACATTCGTATATAGTACAATTAGTTATAATGATGTTTGAACCTTGAGCATATCTTGCATATATGCCAGAACTTCCACAATCGTATATGTCCAGATCGTCAATTGTCAATTGGATTCCGTTGTATATGTAAATCCCGTACTGGCTTGCATTATGTATATTAACGTCCTGTATTGTGAAATTGTAGACGTACCCATCAAGAAAATCCCCAAAAAATCCGTATGTGTGTCCCCTCATGTCAATAGTTGCATTTTGACCAACTATGTTAAGGTTTTTTGTCCTAAAGTATGGGGATATATACGATTGCGTTAGTATGTAATTGCCAAATGGATACTCTTCTGCTTCATAATGTCCATTGGCTGCTAGCTTCAGAGTACCACCATCATGACTTATATTAAAAATCCCATCCTGAACCGAACCTTCATCAGGGACAGTATATTCTGTTACTGCTTCTATTGTTTCAAAAGTTTTTATACTTGAGTTGATGTAATCTGCGCAGTTTGAACTGTTATAAGCCCATATTTTATAGTAGTATCTAGTCGACTCATCTAGGAAATATTTATAGTTGTCCCATAGAAATATATCATGGGAGTGACTGTTATTATTCCACGACGTGTTGAAACTGTCACTCATATCAGAATTAGTAGAATATTCTACATAACAATCCGTGTTTATGTCTGTGTCAAAATAGATATGAGCTGAATATGCAAGGGGTTTCACTTCAATATCTGAAATTGTCACAGCTGAAGCGCAATCCATCGCCAGAGCAGTCATTATTAATAACATGAAAATCGGTCGAAGTCTCATCACAGTTCTCAACTCCACTTGTTTTTCTTGCCAAATCTTGACAAATTGACAATAGTACAGAGCAAGATCAGGTGAATATTATAGCTATCATATTCACTATATTGGAGTGTCTCACCTGTTTTTCTTAATGAAAACGTAGTTATCATTTCCTTTGATTTAGTTTGCGTCAATGACAGTTTGCTTTGTCTCACATCTTGTGACTTCTTTTCCTTATTTTTCCACTCTTTAAAGCCTGTATTATTACCAAGTTCAAAGTACATAAACATTAATTTTTTTTGAAAGTACATATAATTGTTTTAGTCTAATCATATGTTAATCGTAAATTTGTAGCTTAATCGTAATCCCACTTTCCGCAGGTCTCTACTCAAAAGTAGTATTTTTCACAATTTTCCCCATCATCATTATTACCCAAATTTGACAGATTCTGGTAATTAATACAGTATATGATTAAAAAAACACACTGTGTCAAGGCATATATTTAGAAATGTACAAAGTAGCAAGGAATTTACAAACACAATATATAATGTGTATCTGTTTGTCAAAAACAAAAGCAACCAGCCCATTTATACATTACAAATTGTATGCTTCTGTCAAAGTAGGGTTATTATCTTGACTTTAACTTCATCCATGTTGGCATTTGAGTTACTACTTTTGAGTCCACTTCTATTTTTACTTCTGTAATTCTTTTATAAGTGTGAAAACCCATTTCAATCTGGGCTTTTGAGTTTGTTTCTTTACTTGGTCAGGCACTGTTTCCCCTGTTTCTTTTAGCTTTTCTCTCATCTTCCATTTCGCTACCTAGTAAACCATCAGAGTTAAGACCATTACCATTGAAAGAGATTCAATTCTTTGAGAGGATGTCTTAATATTAAATAATGCTTGTACCTTGTGTTAGTCGTCGAATAAGAAAGAGCGATTCTGTATCAGGCAGGAGTCTTTTTTCAAATGGAATTACCTTTCCGGAAACTTAATTTGTTTCGATGTTCTTGGAAGTAATCCGGATCAAGAAATGGATTCATTTGTAGTTTTAGAGGAATATGTCTGTAGCAAGCCTGGTTTGCAACTTTTTAACACTCTCTTCTACATGATGCCAGTCAATAGTTTCTCATTTCTGGTGAAGTTGAGCGTCTGTAAGTTTCTTATCCTGAGAGGATATCGTTGAAAGACTTGCATTCAAAAGTTTGTCTCCTTTCATTTTCTTTTTATGGTAGTTTCTTCTATTAGTCCATCCATCTACTTCATGAGCCAATGTCTCCATGTCACCGATTCTTTTGCCAGTACACTCGATATCCACTGCATTGATCTCGATTTCCGCAGCATTGAGCCAACTTGCATGTTTTGGCGTGTAATGGTATTCTACATTTTTTAGAATTTCTTCTTCTTTTCCAAAAGCTTCATCAAATGATTTTTCTTTGTGAGTGTTAAGATTATCAGTGATCAAACGGATAGTTTCAGCTTCCGAATACTCTTCGATGGTTGTCTTAACGAATTGTGCAAAATCCTTCCTAGTTCTTCTTTCGGTTAATTCGGTCTAAACGTTCGGAATCTGTTCCCGTTTTGCATACCGCCTATTGTAAATATTACAGTATATCGCAACACTTTTCGGATAGGCTCTTAGTATTGTAACACTCGTCCAACTCCTTCTGCATACTTTGAACTTTTGGTAAGCCTAAAAGGAAAATTATTGAAAATCGATTCAGCAAAATCATCATCTGTGTCCAAATATTTAAATTCTAGGACACAATTTCTATAATCAAGCATTTTTTCGTTAAATGAATTATTAGAGGGGTCCAGCCTGTAAAACTCCAGATCGGAATCGATTGTAATTCTAAACTTATGATCTGGAGACTCAAAATATTTTCTACAATAGCGGTTTAGAATCGCAAATTTCAATGACTTAAGATATTCAACTATCAAATCAGGGATCTCTGACATTGCAAAGATTTCTTTCTGTAAGCTGAAAGAATAATTATAGTCAAGACAAAATGAGTTAAGAGGGAAACTGACCTTTCCCCCTAAAAGACCTTTTTTAACTTTAAATTCTAAAACTGGATTTTCGATGAATCCGAATATCTCTCCATACCACCTGATGCGGGCTTTTAATCTTTCATTGCATCCATCAATATTATCAAAATAATGAGACATACTGTATGTATCAAGATAAATGTTGTTTATATAACGTGGGGGGTAGCATTCGATAAACATTGCAGGATGAGTCCGGACAATCGATTCAACTTCATGTAAACTCAATTCGCTAATTATGGATTTTCGTTCGTATCTGTAGCTTGCAGGCTTCAACATTTCATGTATCATGTTTAATCCCATTATACTAATTTTAAATAATAAGAATAATTAGGGGTATCTGATTCGCCATATAAAGTGTCATAGACGTGTTTGTAATTCCCGGCAACTTCATTCCCGTCTATCACTAAACTTGAATCAACTTCAATAATAGAAAGGATTTTCACATTATCATTATCAACAGAGGAGACAAAGATTCTTGCCGGTCCAAACTCGGGTTTTTTCTGATAGGCAACAAATCCAAGGTTGCATGAAGAGATTTTCACGTCATTCAAGTTCACAGAGGATTGGTCTTTACTGGCTATCGCAACATCACAGTTGTTTATTTCTATCTGGTCAATTGTTAATTGACTTGATTCCCCTGCACTCACTCCTTTATCACCCGTACCATTTACAAAACATCTAGAAATATATAAATGGGCTCCTGAGAAATCTAGTGCATCATTTCCACAATTAATAAAGGAGGAATCATATATGGTACCCTTTCCAAAGTCATCATCAAGAGCGTCTGCGAATGTATTTTTGAATAGGGTATTCTTGATCGTATACTCAGATCTCACAAGATCCAACATATCATCCCCAAATTTATTATCCAAGAACTGGCAGCGATCAATATCCACATCAGAGTTATAAAATGTGATTGCTCCACTAAGTTCCCAACCAGCATGGGAAGGAGCTGAAAGGTTGCTGAAAACCACTTTACTTAAGACTGATTTCTCATCAGCGTTTAATACAACAATCCCTTTTCCTGTCGAATCAGAAGATGTGATAATAATCGGATTGTTCGCATCCCCAAAGAGCTGAATAGGAGAGTATGAAATGATTGTAGCATTGTTTCTTAAGTCCAGTTTTGTAGGCTGGTGAGCCCAGCATTGAACTACATAACCTTCAGGTATGATCAAACTGCGGTTTAATTCCCATGCCCCTGAATTTAGGATCATTGTTTTTTTGGTCTCATCAATAACCAAAAACTCAAATTCTTCTGCGTTTGGAACCTGCCGGATCAAGTCAATAGTTGAGAAGTCTTCTGATATACGAGACCATTGAAACACGGATTCATTTCTTAAAAGGCTGTGTCCAAGGATTTTGTAATTCAATTTTAAGTCCTGAGCGCATTGATCAGACCATATAAAGCCATCTGGGAGTATAAATTCAATTTTTTGATACTGAATTGGTTCAGAAGTTGACTTTCCCCATAGAATATTTGTTTTTTCTTTGGGACCAAAGACTGTTGATCCATTGCAGGTGACACTTAAAATTTCAAGAGGCATTGATTGTATGTTACCTACATCAAGGACAATTGTCCCATTTGCTGTATTCTTGTCGAAATAGGCATTCAAACCTTTTACCGGATTAAGTATACTGTCAATTTGGAGCTGGTTTTTATAGAAAACATCTTTTGGGAAATAATAAAAAGGATTATCTCTGTGAATTATATTTAAATTTTTCTGTAATTCATTACCCTGCTCGTTAAATAAATCATCCAGATATACTTTTTGTGAGACACGCTCAAGTTCCTGCACGTATTTTTCGAAAAATGCTGCATCTTCAAAAAGTGTTTTTTTATATTGGTCATAATATAGGGAATCATCCATACAGGATAAGCCATTAAAAAATCCCGCGCCACTATCAAAACCTATTGGTTCTAATTTGGATGTGATTGGATTATAATAATATCTGCAATTATGCCATCTTGTACCGTGTGTAGCTCCCATCAAATCCGAAATCGCAAAGAATCTAGCAAGTTTTTCAATATCAAAAACTTCACTTGTTTTCAAATTTCCATTTCTGAAAGACTCAAGTAAATCTTTTGCTTTTATGAATTGTTCAAATTTCACAGGGTCTTCCATAATTTTGCTTGATTGAAAAGCATCGATATCACTTGAAAAGTAGATTTCTCCATCACTGACCTCAGTACCTTTCAAAACATTTTCCCAAAATATGGCTTCATTGAAACGAACTATCGGA
Organism: Methanosarcina sediminis; assembly: GCF_052056915.1. Classification (GTDB taxonomy): domain Archaea; phylum Halobacteriota; class Methanosarcinia; order Methanosarcinales; family Methanosarcinaceae; genus MTP4. Next base: position 3,197,331 of record NZ_CP195119.1, read on the forward strand.
CCTTCTCTATAATTACTATGTTCAATAATTCGTTTATCGAAATGCTCTTCTAAAGCAAAAATACCCTCATGTTTCCCATTGATCGTAACGTCAATGAAAGAATATCGGGGAGCAATAATTTCTTCTCTTCGAAGAGCTTGCTGGAACACCCACTCATTAAGGTAGTTCCGTGTCTTCGGATCTTGAATGGAAAATATCTTCATTCCAAAAAGAGTGTCATCACCTTTAACTTCGATTCGATAAGACCATTTATCTCCTATTAAATGATCTGTCCAATCACCTTTAAGCCTTAATTTTACATCGACTGTCTGATCATTATAATGTATCTTTGCAGGCACATAATCATCATCTGATGATATGAGAACCCCTTCAGCCAGTGCGACTTCTCTTTTGTATGCCAGCTTCTGGAAATCATTGTTCTTTATATCAATTGTTATCTTTTCAGAACTGGATGCGAGTCCATTTACATAATTTACTGGAAGTCTATAATTTTCATGTAAAATGTTAGATAGCACAATCTTTACTTCACTGGGATCCAAACCGACAGCGTGTAGTATTTTTGTAGCCATCTCTTCAGTATACGGCGATGGCTCGTCAAGTGTTCCGAAAAAACCTGAAATCTCCATTCCACTAAGAGAACCTGCAAGGAATACTAATAAAATAAATACAAAATAAATTTTTTTGCTGGATGTATATATATGCAACTTGGAAATTATCCTAAGTCCTTGGTCATCATTCTTTTTTATTTGCATCTTAAGCCCGCCGGATTCTACCATCCTTGTTTAATACGTACTCTGATGATCAAGGAAAGTGATTTTTATTGATTTAGAAAGTTTATTCAACTCATTTTTGAATAATTCTATTTGTTCAAAATTTTCAAACTTCACCAAAAAAGTTGACTCCAACATATCATTTGTCTCATCAAACCTCTTCAAATTCACAGATATGCAATATTTATTCAAACTTGATACTATTTGACTCAGTTCTATTTTATTTGGGGACTGGCTTAAAATTGTCAAATACAGATTTTGATCGAATTTCGGGTCATAAATATATTTTTTCCTCAAAATTATTATAGTGAGTATCGCCAAAGTAGCAACGATCGTAATAGTTCTTTGATCTGCACCAAGACCTAAGCCTATTGCAATGTTAAGGAAAAGAAATGCAAGTTCTTCAGGTTCTTTAATTGCAGTTCTGAATCTTACAATAGACAATGCACCTACAAGACCTAGAGAAAGGGCCAGTGATGACTTAACTACTGTGATTATGAACATAGTTGTCATTGAAATAATTACAAAGTTTTTTGCAAACATCCTTCTATTGGAAAGAGCCGTGCCATAATGGATATATACTTTTCCTAAAATTAATGTTAAGATAGCAACTATTACTAAGTTGACTATGAATCCCCCAACAGGTACCTGATAACTCTGAGTTGATAAAAACTCCTCAAATGTAGGCATGTTTGTTTGCAAACTTATTCCTCAAAATGATTTTGTAGATTACTTTGAAACGAAAATAAACACTTTCTCACTTCATAATTGTAGGCTTTATATATTTTTTACTGTTTTATTCGATATTTCCAACAAAAGATCTCAAATTAGCTCTGGAAATCGATGTTCTAATTTGAGATCCCTACCATAAAAGAGACTTTTTTGAAAAGTATTATATAGTAATATATTTTAAATAACAGATGAATAGGGGTTAATTTATGCATTTCCTTATGACTAATGATGTGGAATGCTTTTCAATTCCAAATAAAGGAATCGACTTGAACATTGCAAATGAAATCTATAATGTTGGGATTAAGAGTTTGCTTGACCTTTATGCACATTACGATGTAAAAAGCACTTTTTATTTTACAGGAATAATGGCTGAAACTGTTCCAGAAGCAGTTGAATTAGTTAAGTCTCATGGACATGAAATAGGATGCCATAGCCACAGTCACTCAGAAAGTAAATATCTTGATACCCTGAGTTATGAGGAACAAAAGAATGAATTAAAAAAAGCAAAGAAAGTAATTGAATCAATATCTGGAAATATCTGCTCTTTTAGAGCACCTTCTTTAAGGATGAACGAGGATACTGTCAGAATACTCGAGCAATGTGGATTTACATCAGATAGCTCGATGTGCTCCCAAAGATTTGATGGACCATTTATATTTGGATCCAGAAGAGAACTAAAAACAAAATGGTTGTTTGCTCATCGAAAACCATATTTTTTATCATATGAATCTTTATCAAAAAAAGGGAATTCAAAAATTTTAGAGATTCCAATATCAGCATCGTTATTTTCATACAGTGGCAATACAATGAGAAGAAGTCCTTTTTTATTTAAACTGCTACAAAAACAATTATTTTATGAATCAAAAAAAATAGAAAAACCATCAGTTTTCGTATTTCATCCACACGAATGTTTAGATTATAAGAACAAAACAAATTTAACAAAAGAGAATAGAAATATATCCAAATATTATATGAGGGATATGATAAAATATCAACTTAAATCAAAAAATTTGGGAGTAAAATCATTGGAATTATTAGATAATGTTTTGAAATGCGCAGCAGAATATGGTTTTGAGTTTGTAAGTGCAAGTGATTACGAAAAAGAATATAAAAACAAGGGAGTTGGTGATTAATTTGGAAATTTCTGAACTTCAAAGGGGGGATGAGGAGGGATACGAAAGTTACATCTTTAACTCAGATCAGTCGACTTTTTATCATCAAATTGGTTGGAAAAATGTAATTAACAAATCATACGGCCATAAGCCACATTATTTAATTGCAAAGCAAGATGGCATTATAAAAGGGATTCTACCTTTGTTTTTAGTCAGAAATAAACTTGTTTCTTTACCCTTCTCTCATTGTGGAGGATCATGTGCAGACGATGAATCTATAGAAAACATGCTTCTCAATAAAGCAATAGAAATAACAAGGGAACGCAAATTGGATTATTTGGAGTTAAAGCAATTTATCAAAAAGCCTAATTTATTGACGAAATATAACTATATAACTTTTTTCATACCATTGGATGAAGGCATAGACAGCCTATGGAAAAAAACGAGGAAAGGAGCTAGGCGTTCAACAAAAAAAGCAATTAATTATGGAGTCAAAGTTTCAATTGGTGCCGAATACCTTGATGATTTTTATATGTTGTATGCCAAAAGGAACAAAGAATTGGGCAGCCCAATTCACAGCTATACTTTTTTTTACAACATATTGAAAGAATTCCCCAATAGTGCAAACATAGAAATTGCAAAAATTGGAAATGAAATTATAGGTACAAAATTTATACTTATTTTCAAAGATAGGATCATTTCTGCATGGGCAGCATCAGATACAAAATATAAAGAATATAATCCGAATAGTCTCCTAACATGGGAATTAATAAAGTATGGATCCGAAAATAATTTCTCTTGTATTGACTTTGGGCGTAGTGAAAAAGATTCAGGTACTTTTAATTTCAAAAATGGGTGGGGCGGCGTCATTCCACAGCAACTTTATTATCAATATTATTTAAACAAAGCTACAAAATTGCCGGATGTCAGCAAATCAAATACAAAACGTAAAATATTCGCAATTTGTTGGAGAAAAATTCCGCTTTCAATAACAAAAACATTTGGTCCGGAATTAAGGAAAAATTTTCCTTAAAATTAACATAGATTGAGGATGAAAGATGAAAGTAATCGTAGATGTAGGCCATCCAGCAGATGTTCATTTTTTTAGGAATATTATTCAAAACCTGGTTGATGACGGACATGAAATAAAAATAACTGCTAGACGTAAAGATGTCGTCGTAAATTTACTTGATGCAAATAATTTCAAATATGAACTCATAGGTGGATTTGGAAAAACAATGGCAGAAAAAGTTCCTCAGTATCTCAAGAAGAGTGTAAATTTATATAAAATTGTTACTAAATATAAACCGGATATTTTAATTGGATTTGCCAACCCATTTGTTGCTCAAATCGGATGTTTGACAAATACTCCATCAATAGTTTTTACGGACACAGAACATGCAAAGTTAGCAAATATTTTAACATTCCCATTTGCCACAAATATTTGCACTCCAAAATGTTATCGAGGGAGTGTGCCATCAAAGAAGCACATTACATTCAACAGTTACAAGGAAATGGCATATTTACATCCCGACTATTTTCAACCAGATCCACAAGTATTAAGAGATCTTAACTTAGGTGAAGGTTCACGATTCATCATACTAAGATTTGTTTCATGGGAGGCTAGCCATGATATTGGGCAAAGTGGATTTATAAACAAAGAAGAATTAATAACTAAACTTGAACGCTATGGCAGAATATTAATCACATCTGAAAGTAAACTCAGCAAGGATCTTGAACAATATAGAGTTTCTGTTCCACCTGAAAAAGTTCACGATTTATTATATTATGCTACGATGTATATTGGAGAGGGCGCAACAATGGCTTGCGAGGCCGCAATTTTAGGGACACCATCCATATATGTCAATACACTTAGAGTAGGTTATTTAGATGAATTAGAAGAAAAATATGGTTTAGTATATAACTTCTCAGATCCAAAAAATGGGCAAAGAAATGCCTTTGATAAATCTGTAGAGCTATTGAAAGATGAAAAGTTAAAAAATAAATGGTTGAAGAAAAGAAAAATAATGATTAGTGATATGGTTGACGTCACAAAATCACTTAAACTTTTTATTGAAAAGTTTCCTGTAAACATAAAAAATGCTAGTGAAAAGTTGTAAACCTGAGTATTTGTTTGAAGGGCAGGGCAATGATAGTCTCAATACATCAACCAAATTATCTTCCCTATTTGGGCTTTTTTGATAAAATGAAAAAATCAGACGTATTTGTAATATATGATGATGCACAGTTCAACAAAGGGGATTTTCACCATAGGAACAAAATCAGAATCTATCATGGATGGAAATGGCTAACGGTTCCGGTAGAGAAGAAACGCATACCAATCAACGAAATAAAAATAAAAAAGGAATTAAATGATTGGAAAGGTGTTAACTGGAGTGAATCTCATTTAACAAATATAATAGACAATTACAAAGATGCTCCTTACTTCGCAACTTACGAAGACGAGCTTGAGAAAATATATAATATTACATATAAAAAGGTTTTTGATATAAATATGTCACTAATCCTGTTTTTGAAGAAAGCTTTTGACATAGATGTAAAGATTGTATTTTCAAGTGATTTAGTCAATTCAGAAAATGTAAGTCCCGATTCAAGATCTTCTGAAAAATTGTTTGAAATTGTGCAGGCACTCAATGGTGAGATTTATCTTTCAGGACCTACTGGACGTGATTATCTTAATGAAGACATATTCACAAAAAATGGAATAGAAGTGAATTTTCAAAAATTTGATCATCCTGTTTATGCACAAAATTATGAAGGATTTGTACCTAATTTGGCAGCTGTGGATGCATTGTTCAATTTAGGGGAAATGCCAAAATGATAATTAAACATTTAGAGAAGGAAATGGTTTTAAAAAATTTGGATGATTTAATAAAAATTGATAGAGAAATTCCAGACGATCCTTGGAAAATAGACAATTTTCTTATCGATTTGGACCGTAAATGGGAGTTTAGCCTTGTTGCGCTAGAAAATAGCCACATAATAGGTTTTTTGATCTGTTCTTTGAAAAATAATCAAATACATATACATAGAATTGCGGTATTAGCGGAATATCAGAATAAAAAAGTAGGGAGTGCATTGATAAGTAGTTTATTTGATGAGTGTTATGAGCATAACATAAAAAGAATAACACTAAAAGTTAAAAATGTTAATTCTGGAGGCCATAAATTTTACAAAAAATATGGATTTAAAATAATAGGGGTAGAAAATTCAAGATATATTTGTACAAAAGAGTTTGGGTGATTTTTATGCTACTGAAAGAGAATCTTAAAATATTAGCAGTTGGTGCACATCCAGATGATATTGAACTTGGATGTGGGGGAGTTTTACGAAAGCATACGCTTCGTGGGGACGAAGTAACTTATATCATAGCCACTTATGGAGAACAAAGTGGAGATAAAGAGAAAAGAAAATCTGAGGCTATAATGGCATCAACATTAATGGGTGTTAATAAAATTCATTTTTTAAATTTACCAGACACTATGATAAGACATGATGGGCATACTGTTAGTATGCTTGATAAATACATACAAGATAAGTATTCTATTGTATACATTCATTCACCGAAAGATTATCACCAAGATCACGTAAATATTTCTAAATCAGTTCTATCAGCATCACGTAGCATGAAGAGTAGCATTTTTTTCTATGAAACGCCCTCTACTACAATTGAGTTTAAACCAACATTATACATAGATATTAGTAACGTCTTTGATGAAAAGTTGAAATATATAAGGCAATTCACATCTCAAAAAAGAAAAGAATATATGGAAGAGCAAGCAATTACTGGGTTAGCACAATACAGAGGATACAGTTTAGGAATTAAATACGCAGAGGCATTCGAGGTGGGGAGGCTGAGATTATTTGAGAGATGAAAATATAAGAAGTAAACAAAAGAGATATGTTATTACAACGCCAGTAAAGAACGAGGAAAGATATTTGCCAAAACTCATCGAATCAATAATAAATCAAACAGTTAAACCCTTATTGTGGATTATAGTTGATGATAACAGTACTGATCAAACACCAGATATTATAAGAGAAGCAACAGAAACAAATGAATGGATTCAAAGCATTCAATTGAAAGAGGGTACAAGAGATCGTGGTGTACACTTGGCAAATGTAATAAGAATCGGCTTTGACTTTGCTTACACATTTTGTAATGAAAATAAAATGGATTTTGATTATATAGGAAATGTGGACGCAGATCAGGTATTTAAAGATACATACTTTGAAAAATTGATAGAAAAATTTGAAAATGATGGTAAATTGGGGGTAGCAAGTGGTAGCGAATGGTGGATGAATGGAAAAAAAACGGTATATCTCAAGGGCCGCTATCCTTCAGGAGGAAATGTATTATATAGGAAAGAATGTTATGAAGATTGTGATGGTATTCCTATATCTAAGGTATGGGATAGTGTGATGAACACCAAAGCTGTGTTAAGAGGATGGAGTATTAATCGATTTGATGATAGCAAGGTATTCTTAATCAGAGGTTATTCTTATGCTGATGGATTATGGAAGGGATATAAGTCATTTGGAGAAAGTGCATATATTATAAATTACAATCCACTTTATGCATTAACTAAAGGATTAAAACTATTATTTATAAAGCCTCATTATATAGGACTTGCATACATATATGGATATTTAAGTAGTCTGATACTAAGAAAAAAACAGATAGATGACAAGGAAGTTAAACATTATTTTCAGCATATAAGACCACAAGAGGCGAGACTATATTACATAAAGATGTTAAGGACAAAACTAAAAGGAGATACGAATAACTAGAGATAATTGTAAAGATTTGACAAAAGAAGAGGACGGACAAATAAAAAGTTGTAGTGATATTATACGATGTTTTTTATGTGCGATATTGGATTATTTTTCAGACTGCCTGCCCATTAGATGTAAAGTGCAAGAGAGCTGCCATAGAGATTTAATTAATATATTCAGGGCAATATAGCCCATGTATTCTTCGGACCTTTAAGAAAATAACAAAAAGAATAACTGATCCTTCCCGATAAAAGAAAATTGTCCAAATATAGGGATAGAATGAAACTTATTAATTACAACAAATATTTGATTATAGTTTTATTAGCCATATTAAACTTAATTATAAGATATCCATCGATACCACATGAAATGGGCAATGACTCATTTTCGATACATATTTTAGCAAATTCTATTACCGAATTTGGAAGTGCATTGTGGTGGCTAAATGCATTATCAATTTTTGGGATGTACCCATATTCATATGCAAGTGCATCTCCATTTGTGCTCTCAGGCATATCACAAACGGCAAACTTTGAAGTTGAATTCTCGATAAGAGTATTTGGCGCTATACTTGGATTCTTTAGCATTTTTTCAGCATACTTACTAGCTGAAGAAATATGGAATAATAATATTTTTAAATCCCTTGTTGCTTTTGTCTTTTCTCTTAGCCCAGGAGTCTTAGTTTTTACTACTTGGGATGCGAGTGCTCGGGGTCTTTTTATAGTATATCTACCTCTATTTTTATATCTTCTTTTAAAAACCCGTACACAATCAATAAGATACATCATACTAACTGTCATTTTGTTTATACTTTTGATGGCAACTCATCATCTCTATTACTTAACCATACCTGCCATTTCAAGCTATATAATATGTGTCATATTAAACAAGTTAAATCAGCGTTTTGGTTTTAGGACATCAAATGATTTCTTTGATATAATGTTAATTGTAGGGCTGCCGATATCACTTTTTTTTCCATTTATATCAGGTTTCTTAGTAGAAACGACCAAGTATAATGAACTGTATATGATGGCTATTAATAACACACGTTATACTGGAATATTATTATTTTACAGTTTTATAGGTTTGATTTATCTCTTGTTCAAAAGAAACAAATTTTTTGAAGACTATTTTTTATTAATTTTTATGTTGTTTTTTGCACCGTTGCTTTATATACAGACATATGCACATTATTTTATTATTATATTTTCGTGCATATTTATTGGCTTAGCTATAACAAATATTGTGATTTCAGATCACAAAAAGCGAAATTATGCGTTATCGATACTAATCATTAGTCTATTAGTTTCTGTAGGTTTTTCTGGACTATATCAACATTGGAGAACAAATCTTGCGGATAAACAAAATAATGAATGGTATATGGATGAGAGTGCATACGCCGGATCGGTATGGATAAAGGAAAATATCGATAAAAATCAAAGATTAGTCGGCAATGATAACATAATGTCTAAAAGAATGTTTGCCATTTCTGAAGTGCCAATTTTCCTCGAAGATGTAGATATTAGTATGTTAATTTATGGATTTGCAGATATAAATAATACCCCTATACATAAAAACTCTTTTATGTCACTTGCCTTTTATAAAGATAACCCATATGTAATTCAACAAGGTTTTACCCAGGTGGGATGGCATAGAAATATGCTACAAGATCTGTCAATTGATAGTCCGCGTGGGAAAGGAATTGTTGAATATTTTAATCTATCTTATGTAATAGAAAATACACAAATACAAAAAAACTGTTTAATCACATCTCTTTATAATAATAACAATAATTATTACGACAATGGAAAAATTCGACTGTGGTGGATTGGGTGAAGTTGTAAAGTCGTTTTTGCAAATATAGTCAACTCAGCAATTAATTTCACTTTTTATTTGTTCATTAAATGTTTTCATCCAATTCTTAGCAAACGATTTTGATTTAGCTAATTTTGTATATTCGTCTCTGATTAACTCTCTAACCTAAAATAGGTTCATATGACCCTTTCATCCTGCTTTCGGCACCTAAAGTTTAATTTTTTCATTTATATATGAGTTCAATGAAATCTAAACTCTTAGCGATTATTTATCAAATCCGATTTTGAATATTATATACATTCCTTTCCATCGATTGGGCCTGATTTAATCCCCCGAAAACATCTTCACTCTTTTTCATACTTTTTTGATAGCTACCACTATTCAGTTGAAATGTCAAATTGAGGTGTTATACCGCCTTCTTTTTCCACCTCCTTTGATTAAAGGTAGATATTTTCATATTCCTCCCCCAAGAGACCCAATATTTTCCAATGAAGCTCTTCCATATTTAGTACTTCATACTCCATTTCCCCTTCTTCTTGAGTAAAAAGTTCTGTTATTCCCTGGAAATAGGTTCATATGACCCTTTCATTCCTCTAGTTACTGATTTTCAATATCAATTTTTTTCTTTTTTTCTTCATCATATGATTTTATTATCTCTACATATTCATTGACTACATATATCGGGAGCCCCGTAAGAAATGCCATATCCCATTCATTGTATCCAGCTGTATAGAGCTTTTCTATACGTGTTCCATCTTTGATGTATCGATCTACAGACTCTGGAGTATGATCTATCAACCGCGCATTTTCTGAAGTAGGAATCTTTTTCTTGTAATTATGGAATGCTAATCTCTTATGAGTTAAGGATTTTCCCATGTCCATTTCAGTACCAGCTCTTGGAATGACCTTTTTTGTCTTTTTTTCATAACTTGTAACGTGATTGGAAATCATGGCACATGACACCCTTAACAATATAGCGATATCCGTTTCTGTAAGCACGCCTCCTTGTTCCTTTTTTTCAGTGCATAACCTAGCTATCAGTTTCTCTATCAATTCGTTTTTCTTTACCTTCGTGATTCTGTCCTCAATATCTTCAGGGCTTATCAAGGTTAATGTGACAGGGACAAGTTGCATATCGCTCAACTTTTTACTCTTTGAATACTTCTGCCCTGCCTTTAACACAAGCCACCTCATTTGACCTGGACGAACAAATTCTCCTCGTAGATAGTATTGGTCATTCAAGTCAACAATTTTTTTAGCGAACAGTTTGACTACATCAGGACCACCAATGTATCCAAATTCAGTCGTTATCAGGTTGAACAGGCTTGTTTCATAGGTTTTTGCCGCAGAAGGACCATATGCTTTTCTATACCAGTCCTCTTTCACATTCTCATCCCCACATTTTTTTTGAAACTCATTGGCGAATCATAAACAGTTAAGTTATTTATCAGCTCTTCCACTCTTTGTTTATAGTTCCCGTCCTTGTATTTTATGAAAAGTTCCTGGTACTCTTTTACCAACCGTTCTGAGATTCCAACGATTAATCGGATATTGTCTATTGATTCCTCTCTCTGTGTAAGAATAGAGACACGAGAAAAGTCTTTGATATAACGTTCTATGCTTTGCAAAGAATGTCTTGTTGATCTCTGGATCTCAGTTGACGTGTATCCTTTCAGATATAGCTCTACAATTTTTGATTTATGTGATGAAGGACCAATGTCTTTGACTATACCTCTTAGGGGGACATAAAGTCCTTTTTCTCGGAAGCATTTTATGTCCCGTTTTATAGTGCTGTAACTGCTTTTGAGAAGTTTTACAAGATCTTTGATTGTCAAAAGAGCATTCTGGTCTCTGGCCTCTTGTGTGATCCTGAGCGATACGTGTTGTCTGTATGCCGATAAACCAAATTTCTCGTAGACATCCATGTCTTCAGGAGCATCTAATGTCAGGATAATCTCTACGTGCTTCGAATCAAGAATAGATTTGCCAGGACCTTCTTCATCAGATATGGCAAGATAAAGAAGTTGACCGTTACAAATCCCAGAATTCTCATTTTGAAAGAAACCTTTACCCAGATCAACTACTGCGTCTGCAATTATTGGGGCAAAATTGAATCCGTTTATCAAACGAAGACGAAACATTTGTTCCTTCGTCATCCCACTCGTTAGAACATATATATCGTTCATATGAACCGCCTATAGTACATTTAGGTACTGGGGTCATATGAACCAATAGCAATTTGACATTTCAACTGAATAGTGGTAGCTATCAAAAAAGTATGAAAAAGAGTGAAGATGTTTTCGGGGGATTAAATCAGGCCCAATCGATGGAAAGGAATGTATATAATATTCAAAATCAGATTTGATACATAATAGCCAAGAGTTTAGATTTCATTGAACTCATATATAAATGAAAAAATTAAACTTTAGGTGCCGAAAGCAGGAACCATTTGTCCATTTGACATAATGTCGGCAGACCCATTATGACCTGATTCTATACCTTTTGGTTTGAGCGTGTCAACCTGTTTTCGCTCATTCTGCTTCACGATTCTTACGATGGTTCACTTTGCGTTCTTCATAGTATTCTTATCCTAACCAATTATCAAAGTCAGGCTCCTTGATTTCTTGATATTGTCTTGTGAGCTTCACACACAAACGTTGCCATTTATGCATGTCACAGTAGGATTACCTCAAATGGAAGAGGTAGCGTTTCCGCAATTCATAGTATAGCTTCTTGTCGCACCTGCCGAAAGCAAGTAGATACGAAAAAATTAAACTTTAGGTGCCGAAACAGGAAGGATTGTGAATTGGGGAATTTTAAACCGCCGAAAATGGGGAATTCTTAACCGCCGTTGACAGTTTTCCTTAGTTCCGCATTTTTAAGAGCATAAATGTCTTCTGATGCCAACTCATGCGCTTAAACTTAAGCACATTAGGTGCAAGGTACAATCTCTAAACCGCAATCATCTTACCTTACAGATTTGCGGAAAAGCATATCTGCGCCTAAAAAGACGGAACTAAGGGAAGATAACGTTTTATGGATTTCCATAGAGCATCATCAATTTTACGGAATAACATGATTATAAATTTATATATTTTAACTCATGTTCATCTTTGGATATGCTCTTTTTGTAAAACTTTTCTATATTCTTCTGAATTTACAAACTCGAACCCATATTCTTTTGCGCTTTTCAATACTTCTTCCAATAATTTTAGCGATGAGTTGCCTAGATTTTTGAGTTTTAGCCTGTGTCTAATTACATCTGCAAATATATATTCTAGGTTGTTTGAAGTTCTCCTTGTGGTAACCACCTTTCCGTGTATATCCAGACACTCATTAGGATGAAACAGGAATACTACTGGCTTCCCGGTTTTAGCGGCTTCATAAAATATGAATTTCTGGAGGACTCTGTTTATCGTTGGGCTAATTCTCATTGTAGTACCAATATATGGGATAAGGGCCGCAGAAATTGGTATCTCTATCACACCCGAGTTTCCTTTCTTTGTTGGTGAATCATATGACATATTGTAAGGATTTCTCGGAGCATATAGCCATCCAAGTTTGTTTTTTGAGCCAAAAGACATTGGACCATCAAAGCGTTGTGAAGCAATTGAGCTGTCAGTCTTAAATCCTGTTTCTATGAGTGCCCGTACTGTATCATTATTGATGCGTAATGCCGGGGCTCTAAATGAACTAATTCTGCCTCCAATGGCTTCAATAGCATCTTTGGCCCTTTGCAATTCTATAATCTGCTCCTTATATTTTAAACTATCAAAAGCGCGAAAAGGTGAATGATCATATCCATGGCATCCAATTTCGTGTCCATACTCTTTTACCAACTCGATAGATTCAGGGGATTGTTCAGCAAACATCCCTGTAAAATAGAATGTAGATAATACATCATACTTTGATAGCAATTCTAAAAGGCGAGGAAGTCCAACATTGTATATTTGGTCTGGGATATTTGGATCCTCACGATTTAATTGAATTGAGTGATGTTCTACGTCATTAGTCATTAGGAAATACATTTTCTCCTCCATTTAGTTATTAATGTCATCTATTAAGTTTTAATAATTTTTTTATAACTGCAATCTCTTCACTTGAAAAAACGTTTAGTTTCAACAATGATGTACTATAAACAAGAGATGCAAAAAATATAATTACAATTATATCAAAATCTGTGCATTCTTTTAAATAACAAATGAATATACTCATAATTAAACAAGCTTCTACGGGTTTAATTGAAATTCTATGTATTGGATGGCTTTTAATATTCTTCGAAACACAGTGGTAGCTTATGATGAAGAATGTTAGTTCTGTTGCAAGAGTTGCTATACTTGCTCCTGTATAATTATATTGTGGGATTAATAAATAATTAAGTACTACATTTATTAAAACACATACCCCCATGTTCAAAGTGGTTAGTTTTTGCTTATCTATTGATATTAATAATGATGTTAATAAGTAATTTATAGAAATAAAAAGAAGTCCCCATATTAAGATTTTAAGTGCATTTGATGAATCTGAATAAGATGACCCATAGACTAAAAGTATAATCTCATCAGATATTATCGTAGTTCCGAAAACTATGGGTGCCATAAATATTATAATATATTTTAAACATATTTCGTAACTTTTGTTCAAAGTCTCCATTGAATTTTTAAATGACCTTGACATTACTGGATAGAATGAACTAATAAATGCAAATGGAATTAGTGAAAGAGGTTCAGATAACTTATAAGCAGCTGAATATAGTCCAACTGAAATATCATCTTTCATCATCGAGAGCATTATTATATCAATTCGATGGTATATAAGAAGAAAAACACTAGAAAGTGCAATCGGCAGTGATTCTTTGAATAAGAATTTCCACATCAAAAAATCGATATTGTATTTTGCAATAAAAATTTTTTTTGAAAATTCATAATTTAACAGAGTTCTTATGCTTTCTGAAAATAGAAGTATAAGAATTAATTGGAGTAAAGTGCCTTGACTATGAACTGTGTACAATATTAACCAAGCAGATACTAATCTATATATTAATTTTGAAATGATGTCATATTTCATCGTTAAGGTAGTTTGGAACACTGTTCTGTAAGCGTCGCTAAACGACATAAATAACAGCATGATTGATGCAACATGGATACACGTGGTTGTTTCTGCTGGATATCCTATCAATGATATGGTCATTATTGAAAGAAAAATGGCAATTATGGAAAGAGTTAATTTAATAATAAAGGCGTTTCCAAATATAATTGGCATGTTTTCAGAATCTCTCGACATCTCCCTTACTAAAATGTCACCGAGCCCTAAGTCTGTAATAATACCAAAAAAACCTAAATATGCAAAGATAAAGCTATATTTGCCGAAACTTTCAACTCCCAAATATCTAGCTAAATATATTGCAACAATAAATGATATTGACCTATATGTTAGATTTCCCACCAAAAGTACGCCTGTATTTTTGGCAATTTTATGAATTGTAGTCAAAATCTCACCGATCGGTAAAAGCAGTAAATTTTATTGGCTTCAAATCATACATTTATTGCATCTCCAATAGTTATTCTATCTTTTTTATTAGAAAATCTATTTCGCATTATAAGTCCCTTTTTAATGAATTAATATTAAAATTTTGGCTTTGTATTCAGCATTAATGGGGATTCACACCTGGATATAATTACTTTAGTGGAATCGTGATCACAATGGTAACTTGTGAAATGGCTTCTTGTTACAATCCAAGAAGTCGAATTGATTTTTAGAACTTTGACGAATCGTAAACTATTTCTTGAGGTGAAATTTAAAAGATTTAGGTAATTTATTATATCTATACAGAAATAAGGTGTTTTAATGGAACATGAAGCTAAAAATCTGATCCTTATTTTATTAGTAATCGCAATGTTTACGGGGGTTGCAATTGAAGTTAATGAGGGTTCAACTATTTTAGGAGTTGTCCTGTTCCTGGTTTCCGTGTTTCTGCTGACAATGATTGACTTCAAGAACCTAGGGGATTCAGGTCTCCTGAAAAAATCAAAAACCTGTTTTGTTGTGGGGGCTTTCATAGTAGTAGCAGACCTTGCCTATAATTTCAAAAATGGCGGGGAACTTGGGACTCTGGATGTTATGACCGTATTCTTCGGAGCTTCCCTGGTCGGGACCCAGCTCCAAAACCCCCAGATAAACCGGGTCTCCAGGTTTGGTGCGTATATTTCATCTGTTTTTGTTATTCTTTACCTTATCTTTTACACCCTGTTTGCTTTTTTTAACATCGATTTCCTTCACAAGTTCGACCACTACTTCATACTTCTTCCCACAGTGGGAGTTTTAAATATGGCAGGTATTCCTCTCGAAGTGGTTGCAACGGAAACCGTTCGGATAAGCGGAGTCGAAGAAATGACCCTGGTTATCGGAGGGCCCTGTTCAGGCCTGTATTCCATGTTCCTTTTAATAGGGATAGTCTTCGGATACAGCAGAATTGAAAACCTGAATAAAAATAAGACCCTCATGATGCTCGGATTTTGTGTGCTCGTCGCCTACATCTCAAACCTGTTCCGGGTAGTAGTTCTCTATTTCACCGCTTATATGTACGGACAGGAAGCAATGATGCTTGTACACACGCATCTCGGATGGATTATATTTGCAGTAGTTGCAGCTTTTATCATGTATCTGATTGAGCTAAAAAGCTAAAGTTGAAAACTATTTTTTGTGAGGTCTCCGATTCCTCTTTAGACATTTCAATCGCTTTTTTACTTCCCTTTTCGATATTCCCGGTTCCTTATTCAAAACAGGTTGTGCCCTCAAGCTCTTGTTTTTATGACAAAAACAAACTTTATGGAAAAGACAAACGTTTTTGTCATCGGCAACTCAGGTTTTACAATTATCTTTTTACAAAATACTTGAAAACCTGCCTTGAATTTTGGATAATTCTTTTATGGGCCGACAGTAAGCACTTTTGTTGGGGTTTTCTCCGAGTAACCTTTGCAGTAATTCTCATAAAGAATAGGACTGACCCGATATATGCCCCGGCAATACCCCCGTTAATAAGGAAGTTGAAGTCCTTCAATGCAAATGTAACCAAGACTATAATCACGAACAAAAACATCATGTAAGCGACAAAACTCGTTCCCATGGCAAGTTTCCAGCTTTTCGGATCAAAAAATCCCGGGACTCTGGAATACCTTGTAGTTAAAATACCGTTTTCTTTGTAGTTCGAATGGTTGAGGATGTGCATGACCCTGTCCCCGGTATCGGGATGTGTGTCAAACATGGATATGAACATGGCACGGTCTCCTCTGATCCGCTGGGTGTGCGTGCTGAAGAGGTGGAAATGTCCCGGGTTAAACTTGCCGGTGACCGGCTGGAAGGGTATGTAGTTTTCAAGATATTCGAGGTTTTTGGCAAGGAGCTGGGGATTTCTGGTAAGTTTGATGGCAACTTCATCGGCTTCGAGTTCCCTTCTCTGGGGGTTTGTAAGCTGTACCAGGGTTGCCGCGGGGGGGGCTGCGAGGGCTGTTGTTGCAAACCTGAAGAACCTGGGTGCCGGGTCATGGGGCTGCCCGAACCCGGAGAGGATTGAGCCCCACATTGCAAGCTCCGGAAAGAGCATTATCACTCCGGCAAAAAGTGCGGTGACTGTGTTCAGGCTGACATCCCTGTTTTTTATATGTCCTACTTCATGTGCCAGCAAAACTTCCAGGTTCAGGTCGTCAAAGGTTTCAAACATTGATGTCGAAATGGCGATAAAGGCTTTGCTTCCGTTTCCCACCGTAAACATTCCGGGAATTTCTGCTTCGAAGCTGTATAGTTCGGGGGTCTTGACCTGTGCTCTGGAGGAAAGCTCTTCCAGAATCGAGTACAATAAAGGATTCTCATCTCTCTGGATTTTCCGGGCTTTATACAATTTGAGAATCAAGCTGCCGGCTGAAAGGTAGATATAACTGCTCAGGATAAGCATCATGAAAGCTACACTTACCACGACAATGGCGTTTTTTGTAAGCCCTGCGAGCAGGATCAGGAGAGCCGAAGAAACTAAAAAAAACAGAGATGTCCCAAACCTGTTGCTCATAATAACCCCCTTATAGTTTTTTGACTTACGGTTAAAGTTCCGGATTATTGTAACTTTACAAAATCACTTTATTTTTTGAAGCAATCCGGTGAATATATTTACATTATAATCATATTCATATAACAAATATATTTATATCATCTATAATTATTTCATTTAAAAATTAATAACCATTATATAGATAACTTAATGGCTCTTATGAAACTTTCGATTTTAATCTAAATCATTTTTGCAAAAAGTGCCCCCTCAAAAAATGAAATGGGCCTGGAAACAAATTTCTAAAAAAGATTTTCAGAACCGGTTATCTAAAGTTGTATACTATGGTTGTATACTATTATACTACTCTTGATTCTCCTGCGAAAATCTGGTAAATATAATTAGGAAAAGTTATATCTCTTGGTGAATTACTTTATGACATAATGCCAAACTTCAAAAAATGTATTTTTGTTGAAGATTTGCTTGCAGTTACTATTTTTTCATGCCTTGGGGTCCTTTTCGTACTTATCCCTCCATTCAATGAAACTTTTCTCAGGATCCCGATAGCTTTATCTCTCTTTTTTTTCATTCCAGGTTACGCATTTATAGCCGCACTTTTTCCCGGAAATGAAGAAATCAGCGGAATTGAACGCTTTACATTAAGTGTCGGCTTCAGTCTTGTACTCACGGTTTTTGATGGTTTTTTTATAAGTTTGCTGCCCTGGGGTTATCGTCCTGCTCCAATCGTCATATCCATCCTGGGCATGACGGTCTTTTTCAGCATAATTGCAATTTTTACAAGGAAACTCCGGGATGAAGAAGAGCAGTTTTCCTTTTCGATAAAAGAATTCATAGAACAGATCCGCTCTGAAGAAATTAATGAGAATGATGGGGCTAATGAAAATGATGGGTCTCTGGAAGAAACATCTGTTCCTGCAGAAAGCAGGCGTTTTCACAGGTCAAAAAGTAAAGTCAAAGCAAAAGGTCTGAAAGCCCAATCTACCGGTACTAAGTCTAATTCCAATTCTAAATCCAATTCTAATTCCAATTCTAAATCTAATTCCAATCTTAAAGCTAATGCTAAAACCAGAGAAATGCCTCTTCCCCCTGAAATTGAAAAAGCTCTGGTAATCGCCCTTATCGGCTCAATAATAATCGCAAGCGGAATGCTTGTATATGCCAAGATGACCCGTGAAAAGGAAACGTTTACGGCACTGTATCTCCTGGGGCCGGAAGGGAAAGCCGAAGGGTATCCTTCTGAGAGTTTTATCGATATCCCTCTCACAGTTACGGTTGGAATAGACAACCATGAACTTCAGGAAGTCAATTATATTCTTCAGATGAAAGTGGACGGGCAGCTTATTGAAGAATTAAATGTTCCCGTAGTAGACGGGGGCACCTGGCAGGAAAACCTGACCTATACCCGTCAAAAATTGAAAAATGACAGGTCCAAACTTGAGTTTGCACTTTTTAAAGAAGAAGTTGGATACTTCCCTTACAGGTCTGTTCATCTCTACCTGCAGAACAATAACTCCCTCACTCACCTCGGGGATAAGTACGGGGACGTTGCCCGGCTTCCGGTAATTGTAAACGGTGAGATGGAATCTTTTGCAGGCTGGGATTTTGTTTCAAGTACGGAATTCATTAACGGTTCGTATGTAAATGGTTCGGGTGTGGATTCTTCCTTCGCATACCGGATAGTTAATTCATACAGCGGGAATTTTTCCGAATTTACGCAGCATTCCGGATCACTCTCTCAAATTATAGGCTGTCAGGAAAGCACCATGGCAGTGGTTTCGGTCTTCGTGAAAGACAACTTCAGTTCAGGGTCCACTGGTGTGGGGAATACCCAGTTCAAGCAGATCGTTCTGGACAATCAAGTCCTCTGGGAAGCCGGGATCTCCGGGGATGAAGGCTGGCAGCACATTGAGGTCCCGGTTTCCTTAAAAGAAGGCACAAATAATCTGACTCTCCGTTTAATGCAAATAGGAAACTCCGAACTTGTGCCCGTAGAGGTGCTCTGGGACAGTGTTTCTCTCAAGTCCGTTGAGGAACTTTCTCCCTACACGGAAGGGGAGTATCTTGTCGAAAGCATCCCTCCGGTTTCAAAGGTCCTGGACCTTCAGCCTTATACGAACAATGAGACCTTTAAGGTTGAGTGGAACGGAACTGATGAAGGTTCGGGAATTGCCGGGTATAACATTTCCTATAGTGCTGATGGGACCAGCTGGGAGTCCTGGATTTCGAAAACAACTGCAAATTCTGCAATATTTACTGGAAAACCCGGCAAAACGTATTACTTCCGTTCTAAAGCGGTTGACAGGGCCGGGAACTGGGAACCGGGGCATACTGAACCGGACACAAAGACCGCAGTTTACAGTGGGCTTCCGGAAATTACGCTTGATATTACTCCAAACCCGTGCAAGGAAGGCGCATGGTTCACGGTAACCTCTTCAGCGCCTCTTAAGGAGCAGTTCTGTCTTGTCACTACAGAACAAAGTTTGTATTCCAAAAATGTAGAGATGACTTCTTCAGATGGTTTAGTCTGGAATGGTATATATGTAGTCGGGCCTGGCAACAAATATTATGTGGAAGCAGTATGCATCGATACTTTTGGTAATACTATGTCAACTTTTGATGAATTGTTTGTTGACAATTCCCTTTCTGACTTTGAGATCGAAATTACCCCCAGGAATATTGACAAAGGGGAAATTGAAATTAGAGTCACGCCCTCAACAGCTTTAAAAAGAAAGCCTCGCGTTTCCATCTCGGCAAACGAGGATATCGATGTAGTTTACCTTACTTATTCCGAAGACGGGGAATATATATATACGGCAAAAATCAGAAGCGATATAAATGAAGGGACTCACAAAGTCTCCGTAACCGGATATACGCTGGATTCTGAAAAAATGGAAGGTTCAGACTCATTTACAGTCGAACACTTGGACTAAATTTTGTATTAAAATAGTTTTTTATTTATCCGGAGGTTCTGGAGATATGCGCCAGAAGCAAGTTAAGACAAAATAGAAATTAACAGGAATCTTTGTGGACAGGACTAAATTTTATCTTTAGTTTTCTCCTGTATAATCCTTACTCCTGCATATTTTAATTCCAGCTTTTAATTATCTTCCCCACGTCGTAAATATATTTATCAAAAATTGGCTTTACTTCATTATAATAATCTTTTTGTCATTTTGTTTTTAATCAAGCAATTATCTGGAATCTTAACTATTTTTTCATGTTGAAGTTAAATGACCCATATATAAATGGGTGCACATCATCGATTTCAATACACATTTAATTTTTTGTTTTATTCGCCCATTACATTGTCCATACTCTTCGACTATAAAATCTTAATTTATATATTTTTTTTGAACATCCTTTTATACTTTTGAATATATAACATTCCGAAATGATGAAAAACGGTTTTATTTCGGGGAATTAAATAAAAATATTCGAATGCATCTTTACAGATCAAAATCTACAATATTTTATTTTCCCCGGTGACTAAAAAACAACTGGATTAATTTAATTTCATTAAAATTTCCCGTCAAATGTCCCTCAATTTGTCCCATAAACGACTGTCTAAATGAAATTATATTTAATTAAACTCAAATGGAGTAATAAAAGAGCTACTTAGTTGAAAACATACCGGAGGGGTTCCTCCGTGTGGTATAGGGGTTGTTACAAATGAAGAAAATATTATTATTATTGGTAAGTGGATTGCTTGTACTTTCTCTTGCCGGACCAGCAATGGCTATAGGAATAGATTTCCCTCCAAGCAGCTATGTAAACGGTGTGCCTAATGTTTATATCACTCCAGATGGCATTACTGTTACTAAACTATCTACGGTGGTTACTACTAGCGTCGCGGGTGATTACGCCTTCTTGATCGAAACAGACACAGATTCGCTAGAAGCAAGTATTGAGAATCTAAATGGAGGTTCTATCTCGTGGGGTAGTTATACCAGTTCTTCCACCTCGACTATCAATCTAGGGGTAGCTAATTATGATTGCGATTTATATGTGAGAGGGTCCACTGATGGACTTATAACAATATATGCTACAGGTCCTGACGGTGCTGAGCCTCCTCAGGAAGTTGAGGTATTTGTCAAGTCAAATATCCCAGAATTCCCGACCGTCGCTCTGCCGGTGGCAGCCATCCTCGGCCTTGTCTTCATATTCGGGCGCAGGAAAGAGGGATTATAAGTTCTTCCATGAATCCTTCTTTTTTCAAATTTTTCTTTTTTCGTGATTGATGTTTTTTTATTCATCAACGTGGGGTTAGTGTGTGCTCAAAAATACAAAAAGTGCCATTGGTACCTGATAAAAACTCATCTACATACTGAAAAATAGAAGGTGGTATCTGAATGGAATATATAAGGAAGATTTGCCCTGTTTGTGGGAATGAATTTGTTGTCCTGAAAAGTGCGGAAGAAAAGGCGGTTTACTGTACCCTCGAATGCCTTTCGAAAGCTCAGGGACGTATAAAAAACGGTGGGATTCTCTCTCCACTGGCAGTATGATCTTTACGCAGTTAGTGCAGCGGGCGTTTCCGTATGTTGTAGAGTCGTCAGGTCTAATTTTTCTGGGACAACTCTAGTAACTTTTTTCAACAAAATTCCCTCATTTTTTATTTTAAATGCTAAATTTTTGAACAAAGTTTATTTAAATGATGAAGTTCTATCCTTCATTGTCATTTGAAATTTAATTATAATGGGAATAGGCTGTACTGACGCACCTCTCGCAATAAACGTTCTGGGGTGCTGTTAGTGTGGCTAATATGGGGGGAATTGAGGAAGTGATAGTCACTCCTCTCTCAAGGCTTCTGGGGGGAAGCCGGGTTCTCTATATCTCAGGATTCTGCAGTTTTCTTTGCAGGACTCTATCGGCTCCATCTCTAAATGGACTCGTGTGAGGAAATGGTGGGGTATGGTATCCGGGTATTTCGGTATCCTGATATCATATCCCGGAAACCGGTCCTGGCTTATGATGTCGTTTTCAATGAAGCTCGGGGAAGAGCGTGGCCCTGAAGGGGGTCTCGTGTTTGGAGCTTTTCATTTATGCGGCGCCTCTCAATGCTTCTTCATAGTTCCCTGTACAGCTGCGGTGTTTGCGGTTTGAGTTACATTAAGGCCGGAAAATCCATCCTTATTTCGTCTAAAAAGGCCCGGGAGGATTAACGGTCTATCAGGAGGAATGAAATGGAGGAGATTGTTGAACTCAAGAATAACCTGGAAAATTTCAATAGAATAGGAGCAATTGACAGTGGCAGTTATGCTATTATCATGAATAACCTGGAAGGGCTGGAGACTAAGCTTGGATCGGAGGGGGATTCATCTCCCAATAATCAAGACAGTTTCGAGGAGTTACTTGATGAAAAACTTCTCATGGAACAGGAAAATGAAGCTCTCACTAGCCAGGTTGAAAAGCTTTCCAGAGACCTGAGAAGAGTGGAATATGAACTCGAATCCATGGAAAAGGTAGTTCTGGAACATAAAGATAGTTCCGGGAGGCTGCTTAAAGATAAACTTCTTCTGGAGCAGGAAAAAGAGGCTCTTGCATCCCAGGTTTCAAATCTTTCCAAAAACCTGAAAACGCTGGAAAATGAGCTCGAATCCATGAGAAAGGTAACTTCGGAGCATAAAGAACGTTTCGAGGGATTGCTTGCCGATAAACTTCTTTTGAATCAGGACAAAGGATTTCTTGAGTCCCGGGTTTCAAACCTTTCGAAAGACCTGAAGAGGCTGGAGATCGAGTTTGAATCCATGGAAAAGGTGGCTCTGGGCCATAAGGAAAGTTCTTTGAACTTGCTTAAGGAAAAGCTCCTTCTGGAGCAGGAAAAACTTCTTCTGGAGCAGGAAAATGTTTCCCTTATAGCCCAGGCAGCAAAACTTACACAGGAAAATTCTGAATTCCGGTCCCGGCTTTTAGTGCTCCAGAGAGCCAGGCCTGCCTTAACACCTGTAAACCTTGTAAGCACTTTCAGGACTTCGCTTGAAGAAATTAACCGGGAACTTAAGAAGACGCCCTCCGGGACAGGGTATAGCGTCGGCAACATGAACGTGAGCCTGAAGACCAATCTTGCCTTCGAAGGTAAAGAGTTGAGGTTCCAGATGCCAAAGGCCGATGACATCATACCTCCGGAAAACCTCAGCACTATCGAGTTCTCCCTCGGAACGGTTCCTGAAAAACCGGCTTCTTCTTCTTCTTCTTCTTCTTCTTCTTCTTCTTCTTCTTCTTCTTCTTCCTCTCCCTCTTCCTCTTACAGGGAAGTCCCGGACCTTGTCGGGCTCTCAAAGAAGGAAGCCGAAAGTATAATGCTGAAAGCAGGTTTCAAGCCAGGGGAAATTCTGGAAAAGAACAGCAGCATTCCTCAGGATATGGTCATTTCCCAGCTTCCGGCAAGCGGGGGACTGGCAGAACGGGGTTCGGCAGTTGATCTTATCATTGCCAAATTCCTTCCATCGAAGGTCCCGGACCTGTTGGGGCTTGAGCTTGATATCGCAAAAACGGTCATAGAACTGTGCGGGCTTAAACTCGGCGGGGTCAGGGAAAAGCTCTCTGAAGGCAAACCCGGGCTTATCTTTGCCCAGAGCCTCATACCCGGTTCCGAAGTAGAATTGAATTCTAAAATCATCCTGGTGGTTTCGGTTTCCCCGGAAAAAGGTGCATCTGAGACTGTTCTTTCCGAGGGATTGGAAGCTGATGCCGCAGATGCCGCAACCAGGGTTCTCATCGAGACTCCCTCCAAGGTTTCCAATGTTCCGGCTAAAGTTTCAACTGAAACTCCGGTTGCGCCCTCAAAAGATGCCGTAACTAAAGATTTCATCGAGACTCCCTCCGAGGTTTCCAATGTTCCGGCTAAAGTTTCAACTGAAACTCAGGTTGCGTCCTCTCCCTCTAAACCTGTGGCCAAAATGAAACCTCCCATCATCCAGCGTCCCGGATTTTTTAAATCCTCTAAAGCGGATGCCAAAAATGTTCCTCTCATTCTCGGGTTAACTTTTGAAAATGCTTCTGAAACCTTGAATGCGGAAGGCATAAAGGTCGGGAATATTTCCAGGCTTGTCTCCCGGATTTCTCCCGGTACGGTGCTCCACCAGAGCCCTAAAGCAGGCTGCATTGCCAACCCGTTGATTCCGGTTGATCTGGTTGTCTCCAGGGAAAGGCCCCGGTTGAAACCCCCTATTATCCAGCGTCCCGGAGCTCTAAAGCCCCCACAAAAAGCTGTCCGGAAAGTTCCCCGGGTTATCGGAGTTTCTTTTGAAGAGGCAGTTGGGATTCTGAATGAGGAAGGCAGTAGAGTAGGGAAAATTTCCGAGATTTTCTCCCGGATTTCTGCCGGTACGGTACTCCATCAGGGACCAAAAGCAGGTTGTATTGCTAATTCCCTGGTTCCTGTTGATCTCGTGGTTTCCAGAGAACGGCCCAAGTTGAAACCTCCTATAATCCAGCGCCCCGGATTTCTTAAATCCCGTAAAAAGGATTCCATAACCGTTCCTCCGGTTCTCGGGCTTCCTTCTGAAGAGGCCGTTGAGGTCCTGAAACAGGAAGGCATAAAGGTCGGAAACATTTCCACGATTATCTCCCGGGCTTCCCCGGGCAGGGTGCTTCACCAGAGCCTTAAGGCAGGTTGCATTGCTAATCCTCTGATCCCTGTTGACCTTGTGGTCTCCGGAGAGCGGCCCAAGTTGAAACCTCCTATTATCCAGCGTCCCGGAGCCCTGAATTGTCCAAAAACCGATGTTATGAAAATTCCCCCGGTTATCGGTGTTTCTTTTGAAAAGGCAGTTGGGATTCTGAATGAGGAAGGCATTAGAGTGGGGAATATTTCCGAGATTTTCTCCGGGATTACTCCCGGTACGGTGCTCCACCAGGGCCCAAAGGCAGGTTGTATTGCCAACTCTCTGATTCCCGTTGATCTTGTGGTTTCAAAAGCTGTGGTTTTTGAGCTTAAAACTGTGCCTCGAGTAACCGGACTTTCGTTTGAAGAAGCGGTTGCTATTTTGGAACGCGAGGGGGTAAACATCGGCAAGGTTTCCAGGATTGCTTCGAGGGCTTCCCCTGGTATGGTTCTTTTCCAGGGGCCTAAATCCGGTACCATTGCAAACCCTATCATCCCGGTTGACCTTGTTGTCTCCAGAGAGGTAATTCCGGAGGTCAAAAGGGTTCCTCGTGTCATCGATATGCCTTTTGCAAAGGCTATTGAGACACTGAAGATGGAAGGGGTAAATGTTGGCAGGATTTCTGAAATTGCTTCGAGGGTATCTCCGGGCATAGTCCTTGTCCAGGGTCCAGGAGCCGGCTGTATCGCTAATCCTATTATCCCGGTTGACCTTGTTGTTTCCAAAGCTCCAATAATTGAAGTTAAAAAAGTTCCCCGGGTTCTCGGGCTTCCGTTTAAAGAGGCAGTTGATGTTCTGGACCGCGAAGGAGTAAATGTCGGCAGGGTTTCTGAAATTGCTTCGAGGGTATCTCCGGGCATAGTCCTTGTCCAGGGTCCAGGGGCCGGCTGTATCGCTAATCCTGTTATCCCGGTTGACCTTGTTGTTTCCAAAGAGGTCGTTCCGGAGGTCAAAAAGGTTCCTCGTGTCGTCGGTATGCCTTTTGAAGAGGCGGTCGCTACTCTGGGATCCGGGGGTGTAAATGTCGGCAAGGTTTCCCGTATTTCTTCGAGAGTTTCTCCCGGTATGGTTCTTTTCCAGAGCCCTAAATCCGGCTGCATTGCCAACCCTGTGATTCCTGTTGACCTTGTTGTTTCTAAAGCTCCAAAAATTGAGGTCAAAAAGGTCCCGCGAGTCATCGGGCTTCCGTTTGAAAGGGCAGTTGAGAATCTAACCGGGAAAGGTATAAAAGTTGGGAGTATTTCTGAGATTTCTTCCAGGGCTTCTCCCGGTACGGTGCTCCACCAGGGCCCCAGAGCAGGCTGCATTGCCAACCCGGTAATTCCCGTTGACCTTGTTGTTTCCAAACAGCCTCCTGTGCCGGAACCTTCTCCGGTCCAGAAACCGGAAGTTTCACCGGAAGTCTCCGGATCTTCGAAGGCAGAAGTCAAAGAGATTCCCCTGGTGGTCAACATGCACCTTGACGAGGCGTTAGAGGTCCTGGAACAGGAAGGGTTAAAAGTAGGAAATATTCTGGAAACTGCTTCCCGGTTTTCTCCGGGCACGGTGCTCAGCCAGAACCCTAAAAACGGATGTTTCGCTGGCCCGGAGCTTCCCGTTGATCTGGTGGTTTCTAAAAAGAGGTCGAGACTGACTCTGCGTCGGCTTGCCAGGTTGAGGCGCTGAAAGGTTTTTGTCTCCGGTTTAATCGTTTTTTCCGGATTATCCTTTTCCCGGGGGTTTTCCCGGATTATCCTTTTCCCGGGTTTTTTTGCCCTGACTCTGGAACCTGATCCAGTCGGGTTCCTGCCTTTTCTTTTTTTAGGAATTTTCCGGTTTCAACTCATTTTCCGCTTTCATATTTCAATTTCTGTTATTTTATATTTTAAATCTTTTTCATTTTCATATTTCAATTTCTGTTATTTTATTTTTTAAATATGATTTGTTTTCATCTCTCAATTTATCATGTCTTTTTCCGTAATGTCTCCCGGATAAGTTGGGATGTGTGTAGTAAAATCGCATTTGAATGCAGGCCCACTCAATTTTCTTCTGAGTCCACTTCTCCAAAAGCATTTATCATACATTATCATTTTTTATTTTTATAACTCATTTTTTGAACAAAGTTTTTATAAGCAATAAAGTGCTATTTATTACCATCCTTTAAATTTTAATTATGAAGGGGAATAGAAAATGGTTAGCGTTGGTCAGGAATTGCTGAATGTCCCGTTCGGGGATATGATTAAAGAGATGGCTCTTGCAATTGCGGAAGGGCAGATGGCACTCGACATGAACTCCGTGCAGGTCGCACAGGCGCTTGCGGCAACCGAGCTGGATGCCGGCAGTGTTGTGATGTATGTCGAGGAAACCGTGGACGAAGACGGGAACGTGACTGCTACGAATGTTGTCACGAACGACAGCCCCATGTCCCTGCTTACTTACGGGCTCGAACCCCGTTTCTATGAGTTCACCGAGTCTGTCATCGAAGTGAAGATGGCAATCACGATGATGAGGGAACGCTCCCTTGAGCTCAAGTACGGAAGCGAATTCAAGTTCACGAACCAGTCAAAGATCAAGGGCAGCTACAAGTCCGGAGGGCTTGCAGGGCTCCTCTTCGGCAAGGCAAAGGTGAGCGCTGAAAACACGACGACGGTTGCTTACACTTCCACGTTCAATGCAAAGTACAACTCCAAATATTCCTTCAAGGAAGAAGGCACAAGCCTCCTTCGGACAACCCTGAAACCCGTTCCGGCCCCCGATAGGGCAATACCCAAGGTAACGGTTAAGGAAAGCGGCGGATCCAGCTGATCCCTGCCCGTACGACTCTCCCGGCTCTCCGGGGGCTGTTGAAGGCTTTCCGGAGGGTTGGGGGCATCAACGGTACGGCCGCCCGGTGAGGTCCGGCTGTGCCTGCGCACTTTTTTGCAATAATCGTTCTAAGGAGTTGTTAATTTGGCTAAAAATGGGGAAGAGATCGAGGAAGTACTGATAACTCCTCTATCAAAGCTTTTGGGGGAAGTTGGGCGCTCCGTAGCCGAGACCCAGTGGACCCTTGACCGTAACTCCATCAGGACCCAGCTCGAAATCGAGGCTGACGAGGTAATGAAAGAGTATGATGTCCAGGCTCCCTGGTACCACATCCCGGAAGTTGACCTTGAGCTTAAGATGTCGCTTACGGTGAAGCTCGAGGAAGAACGGGACTCCAAAAATGTGGTCCGGGGCTACAAGCCTGTCCTGAATGCGGCGCCTCTTAATGCTTCGTATAACTCGCTTTATAGCTACAATGTGCAGGGTTCGAGCTGCATCAAGGCTAAAATAGTGTCCATCCCGGCTTCTTCAAAGGTCAGGGAGGAGTAAGGTCCTTTCAGGAGGAATGGAATGGAGAATATTAAGGAGCTCAGGAACAACCTGGAAACATTTAGAAGGAAGGGGGTAATTGATAACCGCAGTTATACGGTCATGTTGAATAATCTCAAAGGGCTGGAGGCAGGGCTTGAATCCGTGGAAAAGACGTCTTCGGTCTATAAGGAAAGTTCGGAAAGGTTGTTGAAGGAAAAAATTCTCCTGGCGCAGGAAAAAGACGCCCTGTCAATCCAGGTGGCAAAACTTTCCAGGGAGAAATTGGAACTCGAATCAAGGATTTCGGTGCTCCAGAAGACCCGGCCTGCCTTATCGCCGACAAACCTCGTGAGCACTTTCAAAACTTCACTTGAAGAAATGGACAGGGGGCTTAAAAAGGCGCCATCCGGGACAAAGTACAGTGTCAGCAGTATGAACGTGACCCTGAAGACCAATCTTGCCCTCGAGGGGGAAGAACTGAGGTTCCAGATGCCCAAAGCCGATGACATCATCAGCCCGGAAAACCTCAGCATCATAGAGTTCTCCGTAAAAGCGCTTCCCCAAAAACCGGACATAGCTTCTTACGGGGAAGTCCCGGACCTTGCAGGTCTCTCAAAAGAAGTTGCCGAAGGCAAACTCCTTGAAGCAGGTTTCAAACCCGGGGATATCCTGGAAAAGGACAGCAGTGCCCCGGAGGGTGCGGTCATAGCCCAGATTCCTTCCGGTGGATCCCTGGCCGAACCCGGGGCTGCAGTGGACCTCATTATCTCCCGAATCTCTTCTCTGAAAGTCCCGAACCTGCTAGGGCTTGAGCTTGAAAGCGCAAAGCAGGTCCTGGATAAGTTCGGGCTTAAGCTCGGCGGGGTCAGGGAGCAGCCCTCGGATACAAAACCCGGGATTATCCTTGCCCAGAGCCTGAAACCTGGCTCGGAAGCCGAAGTGGATGCCAAAATCTTTCTGATGGTCTCGACCGAAATGAAAAAAGAGGAGACAGAGGGCGTCCTGTCTGACAGGCTGAAGCGGCCTCAGATAACTCCTCTGAAAGTTCCCGCCGAGACCCCAACTAAGGTTTCAACCGAAGCTCCTGCTAAGGTTTCGCCAGCTCCGAAAACCGAGGTCAAAAGAGTCCCCCGGGTTACCGGCATGCCTTTTGAAAAAGCTGCTGAAATCCTGAAAAAGGAAGGGGTAAACATCGGCAAGGTTTCGGAGATCGTTTCCAGGATTTCTCCCGGAACAGTGCTCAACCAGAGTCCCAGGGCCGGGTCTATCGCCAACCCGCGAATTCCTGTCGACCTTTCGGTTTCGAAAGAGAGGCCTGACCCGAATCTTCGGGTATCCAGCGTAACCCGCAGGATAAGCCGCTGAAAATTGCTGAGTTTCGAAAAACATTGACCCCAGGTTTTCACCCATGTCAGTAGAATCCCATATGATCAGAATTTCTGATAACGCTAGCCAGCCTCAGATCCAGGAGGTCCTGAAAATGGTTGTCGGGGTAGGTGGGCGGATCGAAATGGTTGCCGGCAGGATCATCATTGCAAGCTTTGATAGTGACTTTGCCGGGGCAATAAAGAAAAAGAAAGGTGTGGCACTTGTAGGCGGGGTCAATTTCAGGGGTAGAAAAATCCGTAAAATCACAAAAAGGGTTTCCAGAGAGGAACAGCCGGACTCCTAAGCTTTTCCGAAGGGTCCTGTTTTTCCTTTTCTTTTCTTTTGTATTTTTTTCCTGCAAAACGTGGTCCTATATAATACTATGCTGCATCCCATATTCAGGCATCAATTCCACTTATGTACTTTTTCGCGCAATATGTGGCCTTATATAATACTATGCTGCGTTCTGCTCGAATCATTCTACTCGAATCATTCTGCTTGAATCACATTTGTTCCGGTCTATTCAATATGGTCGATTTTTCTGGCTGACTTCTTTCGGCTGAATTATAGTTGTTTGTGGCTGCATGTGATTGAATTCTCGTGTTCTATTTCTTCTGATCAAGTTCGATCCGGGCCTGCCGTCTCCCGGCCTTGTCATCTTTCCAACCGGGTTGAAAATTATTTTCTGTTTGTCACGATGGTTGCTGATTATTTTTCCTTATCTATTCTTTTTCTGCAAAGGTTTTATATACAAGATGTGATATCTAAGGGCAAAGTACATCCGACATGTGATGTTTCAGGCACTTCGGGTGCTTGAAATCAGTGTTTAACTGATCAATGTGATGCTTTAACACTTACATCCCGGATACGTCCGGGGGATACGAGTCACCTGCTGTTGATTATGGCGGGTGCTCGGCAGTGAAGATAATCCAGTGAGAAACGTCGGATCAACATGAGTGTCAAAGGGCCAATGCTTTGAAACGCCCGCTTTTGGCGCCTTAATGGCGCCCAAAATCGCACGAAAATGTTTATGTTTTCGGTGAGTCGCGTTTAGTAGAGACTGAAATGTTTCAA
The DNA here is from genome assembly GCF_052056915.1 of Methanosarcina sediminis. Lineage (GTDB taxonomy): Archaea > Halobacteriota > Methanosarcinia > Methanosarcinales > Methanosarcinaceae > MTP4. The sequence goes on from NZ_CP195119.1 coordinate 3,227,980, forward strand.
TTCAGGGCTCAAATCACCTGGATTTGGGTTTGTCAGGGAATTATATACAGTTCTCCCATCAATGCTGCCTTCTGAAGTAGCTGGCAGGAGGGGAATTGGAACTATCAGATGCCTGAAGGGATAAGGTGCCAAAGGGCGTATAGCTCTGGCCTGCTCGAGGCTTTCTGGCCAGGCAGGTCTGGAAAATAATCCTCTGACAGCGTTCGGAAATAATCCGGGACTTATGATTTTGTCACTCAGGTTGTGCCGACCGGAGGGACTGGTATTTCTATTAAAACATAACGGAGTAGAAATATGGCAAATGTACACCGACCAAATCGAGGTTCTCTCGCATTCAGCCCACGTAAAAGGGCCAAGAGCCACATCCCAAGGTTCAGGTCATGGCCGGAAGCCACAGGTGAACCAAGGCTGCAGGGCTTTGCCGGCTACAAGGTGGGTATGACCCACGTTATCATGGTTGATGACGTAAAGAACAGTTTGACTGAAGGCATGGAGATCTCCGTTCCGGTCACTGTTGTCGAAACTCCTGCAATCAGGGTAGCCGCCATTAGGGCTTACGGGAATGATAGCTTTGGTGAAATCGCAATTGCGGAAGCCTGGGCTGCGGAACTTGACCCTGAACTTGAAAGGCGGATGCCAATGCCTGATACGGGAAACACCGATGATTCCCTCGAAAAAATCAGCAAGCTGATTGAAGAAGGCAAGGTTTCCGATATCAGGGCAATCACCTACACTCTTCCGAAGAGCCTGACCGGTGTCCCTAAAAAGAAGCCGGACGTCATGGAAACGGGAATCGCCGCAAAGGACCTTCCCACCAAGTTCGAGTTCGGAAAGTCCATTCTGGGCACTCTTGTAAGCGTTACCGACGTGTTCCGGAACGGGACCATCATTGATACGGCTGCGATTACAACCGGAAAGGGGACTCAGGGCCCTGTAAAGCGCTGGGGTATCCAGTTGCAGAAGGGCAAGCACTCCCGTCAGGGCAGTCTCCGGCAGGTCGGGACCCTCGGACCTTTCAATCCGTCCCGCGTCTCCTGGCGTGTGCCGCAGATGGGTCAGATGGGTTACCACCAGAGGACCGAGTTCAACAAGCGCATCCTGAAGATCGGGGCCGACGGCGAGGAAGTAACTCCCGAAGGCGGTTTCATTAACTACGGGCTGGTCCGTGGGGACTATGTGCTTATCAAGGGCAGCGTGCCCGGGCCTTCCAAGAGGCTGATCAGGTTAAGAGACCCGGTCAGGGCAAAGAAAACCGGCCTCGGTGAACCTCAGATTCTCCACATTAGCAGGGAGTCCAAGCAGGGGTGATGTAATATGGCTACAGCAAAAACCATAGATCTTTCAGGTAACGTTGTCAGGGAAGTTGAACTCCCTGCCGTGTTCGATGTGGACTACCGTCCTGACCTGATCAAGAAGGCAGTGCTCGCAGCACAGGCAAACAGGCTTCAACCCTACGGCCCCCGTCTCTACTCAGGTATGGACACTTCTGCAAGGTCCTGGGGGTCCGGACGAGGCGTCGCGCAGATCCCGAGGCTTACCAACGGCAGCAGGGCTGCAAGAGTCCCGCAGGCAAAGGGCGGAAGAAGGGCACACCCACCAAAACCCGAAGCCGACAGGACAGAGAAGGTCAACACCAAGGAACGTCGCTATGCAATCCGCTCTGCAATCGCAGCAACCCGGGACCCGACCCTTGTGAGCCTGAGAGGCCACATTTACGAGGCCGAACTTCCGATCGTTGCGGACAGCGCTCTTGAAAGCCTTGAAAAGACAAAGCAGGTTATAGATTTCCTTGAAGCTGCAGGCGTCTACGGAGATGTTCTCAGGGCAAAGAACGGAAAACACATCCGGGCAGGCCGCGGGAAGCTCAGAGGCAGGAAGTACAAGCACAAAAAGAGCCTCCTGATCGTAGCAGGGGAAAATGCCCCTATCCTCAAGGCAGCAAGAAATCTCTCTGGAGTGGACGCCGTCACAGTGGATGCACTGAACGCCGAAACGCTCGCACCCGGTACGCATGCAGGGCGCCTTACGATCTGGACTGAATCCGCAATTCAAAAACTGGAGGGCGCATTCCAATGAATTCCGTCAAATATCCTTTTGTCACAGAAAAAGCGATGATGTTGCTGGACGATAACAAGCTCCAGTTTATCGTGGACACAAGGTCAAACAAGTACCAGATCAGAGAGGAAGTTGAAAAGCTGTACGGGTTCAAAGTAAATTCCGTGCGGACCATGACCACCATGAAGGGTATGAAAAAAGCAATCCTGACCTTTGAGGGGACCGAAGCGGCCCACGAGATTGCTACCCGAATAGGACTTATTTGAGGTGTGATGTATGGGTAAACGGCTTATATCACAGAACAGGGGTAGAGGCACTCCGACCTACAGAGCTCCTTCTCATAAATTCAAAGCAGAGCTGAGGCACCCCCGCGTGGATGAAAACACCACCCTCGGAGGGGAAGTAATCGGGATCGAACACGACCCTGCCCGTTCCGCTCCCATCGCAAAAGTAGCCTTTGAAAACGGGGAAGAACTCTTCCTTCTGGCTTCAGAAGGCATTTCCATCGGGACAAAGGTTCTCTGCGGAGACGACGTCGAGATCAAACCCGGTAACATCGTTTCCATCGGAAACGTGCCGGAAGGTTTCCTCGTCTGCAACATTGAATCCAAACCTAACGACGGAGGCAAGTTCGTCCGTTCCTCTGGAGTGTACGCAACGGTTGTAACCCACGAAGAAACCAGGACAGCTGTGTCACTGCCCTCCGGAAACATCAAGTGGCTGAACCCCAAATGCCGGGCAACTATCGGAATTGTTGCCGGCGGCGGCAGGGTGGACAGGCCCTGGCTCAAGGCAGGGAAAAAGTACCACAAGATGAAGACAAGAGCTGCAAAATATCCCAGGGTATCTGGAGTTGCCATGAACCCGGTTGACCACCCGTTTGGTGGGGGTAACCGTAAGCATCCGACTAGACCGACCACTGTGAGCAGAAACGCCCCGCCTGGACAAAAGGTCGGGTTGATTGCAGCAAGAAGGACCGGAAAGAAGCGCTGAACAAGGGGTATTCATTATGGCAAGAAAAGCAGCATCAAGGTTACCGAAAAGAAAGGGTGAGTACACTTATCGCGGCAAGACCATTGCAGAACTTCAGAAGCTGAGCGTTGAAGAGTTTGCAGAGCTTCTCCCCTCCAGGGAACGCCGGAGCATTAAGCGCGGGTTTACCGACGGGCAGAAGAAGGTCTTGCACGAGTTCAAGGAAGGAAAGAATGTCAAGACTCACTACAGGAACATGATCATCTTCCCGGAAATGATCGGCAAGACGGTCGAAATCTACAACGGAAAAACATTCGTAAGTGTGGAGTTCCAGCCTGAAATGGTCGGACACCGCTTCGGAGAGTTCGCACCCACCCGGCCAAGGGTTTCCCACGGCAGTGCAGGTGTCGGTGCAACCCGTTCAAGCAGGTTCGTTCCGCTGAAGTGAGGTGAAAGGGAATGGCAAAAATTAATTATTCAGTCGAGATGGACCCTGAAAAGACCTCCAAGGCAATGGGCTCCGAACTTCACATTTCTCCTAAGAAATCCCGAGAAATCTGTTGCAAGATCAAGGGCATGAAAACCGTCGAGGCAAGAAAGTTCCTCGAGGATGTCATCGCCCTGAAGCAGGCCGTACCCTTTAAAAGGCACCATGATGGAGCCGGACACAGGAAAGGGCCTATGGCAGCAGGCAGGTATCCGGTCAATGCTTCCAAAGAGTTCTTAAAGATTCTCAAGAACGCAGAGAGCAACGCCGAATACAAAGGCCTTGAACCCAGTCAGATGTACATTGCCCACACGGTCGTGCAGCGCGGCAGGGTGATCCACGGGATCATTCCGAGAGCCCGGGGCCGGGCCACTCCCAAAAACACAGATACTGTAAATATTGAGATGGTTCTTTCCGAGGTGCGCTAAATGGCAGTTGAGAAAAAGTTCGTCAATGATGGGTATGTTAAGGCCTCCATGGATGAGTATTTCGCTAAACAGCTCAGCAGGGCCGGATACGGTGGCATGGAGCTGAACCGGACCCCCATGGGTACCCAGATCGTTATCTACTCCGAAAAGCCGGGGATGGTAATTGGGAAGGCCGGAAAGGTTATCCGGAAACTTACCCGGGATGTCGGGATCAAGTACAATCTGGAAAACCCGCAGATCGATGCCCAGGAAGTCAAGAGGCCGGAACTGAATGCCCAGATGATGGCATCCCGGCTTGCATCTTCCATCGAGAGAGGCTGGTACTTCCGCAAAGCCGGACACAACACCATCAGGGCTGTTATGGGCGCAGGAGCCCTCGGCTGCGAAGTCGTGATCTCCGGTAAGCTCACAGGTTCAAGGTCAAGAGTCGAAAAGTTCGTTGACGGCTACGTTAAACACTCCGGAAAACCCGCCGATGAGCTGGTGGACGAAGGCTTTGCAGTGGCAGTCAAGAAACTCGGGACCCTGGGTTGCAAGGTCCGGATCATCCATCCGGATGTTGTGCTTCCTGACTCTTACAGGGTCAAAGAATCAAGCGAAGTCCCTGAGGAAGCTCCTGAAGTGAAAGCGGCTGAAAAAGAAGAAGTGTCTGTGAAAGCCGAAGCAGCTCCCGCAAAAGTCGAAAAGGTTGTTGAAGAAGCAGCTGAAGTTGCAGAACCGGAAGTTGTTGAAGAGGCAGCCGAACCCGAAGCAACCGAACCCGAAGCAGTCGAAACTGAGGAAGCCAAGCCTGAGATGCCCGCAGAGGGCGAAGAGGGTGAGGAAAGCGAACTCATTTACGTTGAAGGTTCGGACGAGGTCCGCAGGCAGGTCAACGGGGTCTGGCAGCACAAGCATGCAAGCTATGACTACTGGCATCCGATGGCACGTGTGCACAAGGAGGCTAAGGAATAATGGCAATTCTAAGGACCAAAGACATCCGGACCATGACAGTCGAAGAAAGGGCTGACGAGCTGGAAAATCTTAACAATGAACTGGTCAGGGAACGCGCTCTTACCTCTGCCGGCGGAGCCCCGGATAACCCGGGCAGGATCGGGGAAATCAGAAGGACGATTGCCCGGATAAAGACTATCCAGCATGAGTTAAATGAAATCTGAAGTGGAAATACTGCCTTCTACTCTTCCCTATCACGAATTGATAGGGCTTGAAGTTAAGGTAATTCATTCCACTAATCTAGCAATGATAGGAACCCGGGGACGGGTAATTGACGAAACGAAAAATATGCTTATCGTGGAAGATTCGAAGTCCCGGGAACTGAATATCCCAAAGGCGGATTCGGAATTTATCTTCCGGATCCCTGCCGAGCTCTCAGAAAAAGGCCGCAGATCCGATCTATTCGTCAAAATTCAGGGAAACCTGTTGCTCTCACAACCCGAAAATCGGATCAAGAACATTAAGAAGTTACGCAAATGGGGCTAAACTCATGGCAAGAGACATTGGATTAAACATACCGGCGCCATCAGAGGAATGTGACGATTTATACTGTCCCTTCCACGGAACACTCCCGGTTCGAGGCCAGATCCTTGTAGGAACCGTGGTCAGCAGCAAGATGGACAATACGGTAGTTATTGAAAGGCAGCATATGAAAATGGTGCCGAAATACCAGAGATACGAAAAGAGACGCTCGAAGATTCACGCACACAACCCGCCTTGCATTGGTGCAAAAATTGGTGACATCGTCACTATTGCGGAATGCAGGCCAATCAGCAAGACAAAATCATTTGTGGTCGTCAAAGCGGAGGTCCCCCAATGAGAGGGATTCGCTCAAACATCCCGAGAGCCCTGAATGCCGGGGCCAAAGTTCCCTGTGTGGACAACACCGGGGCCAAGGTTGTTGAGATCATATCTGTCAAGAAATACCGCGGAGTCAAGAACAGGATGCCCTGTGCAGGAATCGGAGACATGTGCGTTGTGTCCGTGAAGAAAGGCACACCCGAAATGAGGAGGCAAATCCTCCTTGCCGTGGTGATCCGCCAGAAGCAGGAGTTCCGTCGGCCTGACGGTCTGCACGTTTCTTTCGAGGACAACGCCATGGTGATCACGGACGAAAGCGGGATCCCGAAAGGGACCGACATCAAGGGTCCGGTTGCCAGGGAAGCAGCTGAAAGGTTCCCGAAAATCGGGACAACCGCATCCATAATTGTCTGAGGTGGTGAGGATGGTTTCAAAACTGCCAAGAAAGCAGAGAAAGTCAAGGTACAATGCCCCTCTCCACAAGAGGCATAGTTTTATGGGTGCAAGGCTCAGCGATGAACTTACAAAACAGTATGGCACAAGGAGTGCCGCAGTCGTCACCGGCGATACCGTGAAAGTCATGCGCGGGGATTTCAAAGGAAAGGAAGGAAAAGTCCAGTCCGTATCCCTGAAGGATGGAACGATTTCAGTGGACGGCGTCATTTCCACAAAGGTGGATGGTACCGAAGTCTCAAGGCCGATCTATCCCTCCAACGTACTGATCACGAAGCTGGAAATGGACGATCCGCGGAGAGCATCGAGCATAAAGAAGTGAGGCAGGTGATTTTGTGACACACCAGAAAAGATTATCCATTCCAAAAAGCTGGAAGGTTGGAAAGAAAGCCAACAAGTGGGTTACCGCCACCCGCCCGGGACCCCACAGCAAGGCACGCAGTCTTCCTCTTGGAGTCATCATCCGGGACGTACTTAAGCTTGCGGATAACCGCAAGGAAGGAAAAAGGATTCTTGCTGAAGGCAAGATCCTGGTGGACGGGATCCCCAGAAAGGAACTTAAGTTTCCGGTAGGGCTCTTTGATGTTATTTCAATCCCGCTCATGAACGAGGCATATAGGGTTGTTCAGGACGAAAAGGGACGCCTTATCCTCCACAAACTGAGCGAGACTACTGTAAACAAGCTGTGCAGAATCGACAACAAGACTACCATCAAGGGTGGTCAGGTGCAGCTTAACCTCAGCGATGGGACCAACATCTTCGGGTCTAATGATTACAGGACCAAGGACTCTCTGATTCTGTCCATTCCTGGCAAGCAGGTCGTAAAACGTCTGGAGTACAAGGTTGGAAACCTGGCAATGGTTGTAGGCGGCCAGCACTCCGGGGAAATCGGAACGATCAAGGATATCCGGGAAGTCAAGAGTTCCAGGCACAACACGGTTACAATTTCCGGAGATACGGACTTTGACACCATTGAAGATTATGTTATCGTAATCGGTGAGGACAAGCCGGAGATCCGCCTCGGTGGTGAGATCAGTGACTAATCCCATGCGCACTCCAATGGTCGAGAAGGTTATCGTCCATATGGGCGTAGGAGAAAGCGGGCAGCACCTTGTGGATGCCGAAAACATCCTCAGGAGCATTACCGGTCAGGAAGTCGTGCGGTGTCATGCCAAAAAGACCCTGCCTGCTTTCGGGATCAAGAAAAGTGAGCCCATTGGCTGTAAAGTAACTCTCAGGGCCCAGAATGCCCAGGGGTTCCTTGAAACTGCTTTCGAGATCGTTGAGAAGACCCTGAACAGGTACCAGTTCGATTCCCTCGGAAACGTTTCCTTCGGGATTGAGGAACACACCGATTTTCCGGGGATGAGATATGACCCGAACATCGGGGTTTTCGGAATGGACGTGACCGTTGTGCTCAAGCGCCCGGGAGAAAGGATTAACAAGAGAAGGATCGTAAAGCGGAGGATTCCGACATCCCACAGGGTTACCGTGGATGATGCGATTGTTTTCCTGAACGAAAGTTATGGCGTGGAGGTCGTGTAATATGGTACAGACCAAGAAGATTTTCGGAAGAGGTGCAAACGAGTGCAAACGGTGTGGCCGAAAGCAGGGCCTTGTCCGTAAGTACGGGATCTACCTCTGCAGGCACTGTTTCAGGGAGATGGCCCACGATATGGGCTTCGAGAAGTATTCATGAGGTGATGAAACATGGTATTACTTGATCCTCTTGCAAACGCCCTTTCCACAATCAAGAACGCGGAAGCCGTTGGAAAGAGCTCCTGCGTTGTCAGGCCTGCTTCCAAGACCATCGGCAATGTGCTGAAGGTCATGCAGGACCTGGGTTACATCGGGGAGTTTGAGTTTGTCGATGACGGAAAGGCCGGGGTTTATGATGTAACCCTTGCCGGGAAAATCAACAAATGCGGTGCAATCAAGCCGCGGTATTCCGTCGGTACTGACAGTTTTGAGCGCTGGGAAAAGCAGTTCCTTCCGGCAAAGAACTTCGGGGCGCTCATCGTAACCACCTCAAACGGGGTTATGTCCCAGCACGATGCTCGTGAGAAGAATATCGGCGGGCAGCTTCTGGCTTATGTATACTGATCGGGGAGGGATCTTAAGATGGTAAAGGAAATCGCAAAAAGAATCGCCATTCCCGAGGGAGTCACAATAGCTCGCTCCCAGGATGTCTTTACCACCACGGGCCCGAAGGGGTCCGTTGAAAGAAGACTCTGGTATCCTGGGATTAATATTGAAATCAATGACGGCGAACTTCTCGTGGACGCTGTATCTCCCAGGAGAATGGAAAGAGCCATGGTAGGAACCTTTTCCTCTCATATTAGAAATATGATTAAAGGTGTATCCGAGGGCTTTGAGTACAGGATGACTATCGTGTACTCTCACTTTCCGATGCAGGTCAAGGTCGAAGGCAGCCAGTTTGTTGTTGGCAACTTCCTTGGAGAGAAGAAGCCCAGGACTTCAAGGATCCTCGGCGAGACCAAGGTGAAGGTTAGTGGAAACGAAGTAATTGTTTCCGGAATCAACAAGGAAGATGTCGGGCAGACTGCCGCAAACATCGAGCAGGTTACCAAGATCAAGCGGTTCGATCCCAGGGTTTTCCAGGATGGAATCTACATTGTTGATAAGGCCTGAAGGTGGTTATGATGGCAGAAGAAATCAAAGAAAATGAAGTTACTCCAGTTTCCACCCTGGATATGGACCCTGAATCCAAGCGTTTATTCAATGTTAGGAAGGTCCAGAAAGGGAAGAAACCCCAGTTTAAGAGGACCTGCAGCCACAAGTTCAAGAGGCTTGACTCTAACTGGAGGCGCCCTAGAGGTCTTCAGGGCAAGCAGCGCAGAAAATACCTCGGAAAAGGTGCCGTTGCCCAGGTAGGGTTCGGAAGCCCTACCGCTGTAAAGGGCCTGCACCCTTCCGGGTATGCGGATGTACTGGTTGCTACCGTAGCAGATCTCGAGCTTGTTGATCCCTCTTACGAGGCCATCAGAATTGCAAGTAAGGTCGGCTCGAAAAAGAAAGCCATGATTCTGGCAAAGGCCGAAGAACTCAGTATCAAGGTGCTGAACCCTGGCAGAGGTGAGTAAAGATGTCAAATCTTTCCAACCAGAGAAAACTTGCTTCCAAGGTTCTTGGCTGTGGGCTTGACAGGGTCTGGTTTGACCCTGAAGCCTCCGAAGAGATCGCCTCTGCAATCACAAGGGAAGACCTCCGCGGGCTCATCGAGAAAGGCACGATCAAAGCAAAGCCGATCAGAGGAGTTAGCCGTGGAAGAGCCAGAGCCGTTGATGAAAAGCGCAAATACGGGCACCGCAAAGGGCACGGTTCGCGCAAGGGTAAGAAAGGGGCTCGCAACTCAAGAAAAGAGCAGTGGGTCAAAAAGATCCGGGCTCTTCGGAGAAGACTTAAGGAACTGCGTGATGACGAGTCCCTCGACAAGTCTGTGTATTGCAGGCTCTACAGGAAGGCAAAAGGCGGCGAATACAGGAGTGTTGCCCACCTTGAGTCCCACCTTGAGTCCGAAAAATTGTTAATTAAAGAAGAGTAAGAAGTAGGAGGGGCTTATAATGGCTACAGGACCAAGATATAAGGTTCCTTTTAGAAGAAGAAGGGAAGGTCGCACCAATTACCACCTGCGTCTCAAACTCCTGCTCTCCGGGCAGGACCGTGTGGTCGTCAGGAAGAGTGCGAGAAACATGCAAATCCAGTTGATAGCTCCAACCCTCGAAGGGGACATAACCCATTCCACAGCTGTTTCAAGTGAACTTGCAAAGTATGGCTATACAGGGCCTACAGGGAACACAACGGCTGCATACCTTACAGGGCTTTTATTCGGGCTTAAGAGCCTGCAGAATGGTTATGAAGGAGGCGTGCTCGACATCGGGCTCCAGGCTTCCTCTGCAGGTTCCAGGGTCTATGCTGCCCTCAAGGGTGTTGTGGATGCCGGGTTCGAAGTCCCCTGCAACTCTGACATTTTCCCGTCCGAGGAAAGGATCCGGGGAGAGCATGTTGCAGCGTACAGGGAAGAGAGCTCAGACCTGCCAGAGCAGTTTGAAGCGACCAAAGAGAAAATCTTTGCTGAGTTTAGTTAAGGTGATTAGATGGCATACGAGGACGAATGGGTTCCTAAAACCAGACTTGGAAAATTAGTTGTCGAAGGACAGGTTGCTTCTATGGAAGAGGCAATCAGGTCCGGACTTCCGATCAGGGAACCCCAGATTATTGATATGCTGCTTCCGAACCTGGAAGACGAGGTGCTCGACATCAACATGGTCCAGAGGATGACTGACTCCGGACGCCGTGTTAAGTTCAGGGCAACCGTCATTGTCGGGAACGGAGACGGATATGTAGGGCTCGGGCAGGCAAAGGATGTGCAGGTAGGACCTGCCATCCGCAAGGCAATAGACGCTGCAAAGCTCAACATTACCTATATCCGCAGAGGTTGCGGGTCCTGGGAATGTGCCTGCGGGCTGCCACACACCGTGCCTTACGAGGTCAGCGGGAAAGCCGGCAGTGTGACCGTTACCCTGATCCCGGCCCCGAGAGGGCTCGGCATCGCTGCAGGGAACACGGCCACCAAGGTGCTGGAAAAGGCCGGAATCAAGGACGTCTGGACCAAGACCTTCGGGACAACCCGGACGACCCTTAACTTCGCAAAGGCTACTTTTGACGCTCTGGCCCAGGTCAACGTTATGAGGCTGCCTGCAAACTATGGTAAGGAGGAAGCCTGAAATGTATGCAATTGTGAGGTTGAGAGGCCCGGTTAATGTCCGCTATACAATCGAGGACACCCTGAAGATGCTTCGTCTTCATAGGGTCAACCACTGTGTGATCGTGCCCGATAACCCTCATTACAAGGGTATGATCCAGAAGGTTAAGGACTACGTTGCATACGGGAAGATCGATGCAGAGATGCTTACTGGAATCCTTGAGAACCGCGGAAGACTCGAGGGCGGAGCCCGCCTGACCGAGGAATACGTGAAGGAAAACACCGACTATGATTCCATTGAAGCCTTTGCCGGAGCAGTAATCGAAGGAAAGGCCAGCCTTAATGACATCCCCAATTTGAAGCCTGTTTTCAGGCTGCACCCGCCCAGAAAAGGGCACAGGGGTATCAAAAGGACAGTGCAGCAGGGCGGCGTTCTCGGAAATCACGGGGAAGATATCTCCGTGCTCCTGCACAAGATGAGATAAGGTGGTTGGAATGAACACAAAGAAGTTTAGAGGATCCCGGACCTGCGGAGGCGGCACCACAAAGAACAGACGTGGAGCCGGAAACCGCGGAGGCCGCGGGAAAGCCGGTGGATGTAAACACCATTTCGTAAGGGCTCTCCAGCGGGGGTACAGCTACGGTAAGCATGGCTTCAAGCGCCCTGCTGAAGTGCTCAAGGATGTTTCCATTGTGAACGTGGGCGAACTTGACGAACTTGCTTCCTATCTTGTTGAAGAAGGACTTGCAGAAATCAAGGACGGAACATACCACATCAACCTTGAAACTCTCGGAATCGAGAAGGTACTTGGAAGCGGACGTGTCACCAAGAGCCTGGCGGTTACTTCCGATGAATTCTCAGCGACTGCTCGCGAAAAGATAGAAAACGCAGGCGGTAGCTGTATTGATGCCGAATGAGTAATGTCGTATTGACATTACTTATCCATTCTTTTTAACAGTTACTTTTTCATATAAGATATGTTATGTAGCAAGTGTTTTATGCTAAGTTATATAGCAAGTGTTTTATACAAAGTTATATAGCAAGTGTTTTATACGAAGTTATATAGCAAGTGTTTTATACGAAGTTATATAGCAGTGTTTTATACGAAAATCCAACAAATGTCAAGTCAGAAGCATCCAACTGTTAAAACAATTGTACTTTCTGAAATGGTGTAATCGATGACTCTCAGGGAAACGTTAGAGCCGCTTTTTAACAAGTTACCTGCAGTTGCAAGTCCTGAAAAACATGTTCATTTTAAGGATAAGCTGTGGTGGACCCTTGGGATACTGATGCTGTACTTTGCCTTAGCAAATGTGCCGCTTTTCGGAATGTCCCAGGACTCGATCGACCTTTTTGAATCATACCGTGCTTTCTTTGCCGGGGCCTCAGGGTCACTGATCCTCCTCGGTATCGGTCCGATCGTCACGGCTTCCATTGTCCTGCAGCTCCTTGTCGGGGCGGACATTATCAATCTTAATCTCTCGGACCCGAAAGATCAGGCATTCTTCCAGGGAGCTCAGAAGTTCCTTGTCTTTGTCATGATCCTTCTGGAAGCTCTGCCGCAGCTTCTTGGCGGGTATATCCAGCCGGACCCGGGGCTTGCTGCTGCACTTGGTGTAGGCCTGGGAGTGATCACCTTACTGCTCCTCATACAGATCTTCATCGGAGGCGTCCTGATCCTTTTCATGGACGAAGTTGTCTCCAAGTGGGGTATCGGTTCCGGAGTCGGGCTTTTCATTGTTGCGGGAATCTCCCAGCAAATCGTAACAGGGATCTTTAACTGGCAGCTTGATTCTTCCGGGCTTCCGGTAGGCTTGATCCCCAAGTGGATCTACATCGCCCAGAATGTTGGGGCAGATTACCTCTTCTCCGGCGAGGGCCTGATGTTCCTGCTTGTCAGGGGAGGTATTCTTGCACTCATGAGTACGGTTGTCATCTTCCTGCTCGTGGTCTTTGTGGAGAGTACAAGAATCGAGATTCCTCTTGCCCACAGCGCGGTGAGGGGTGCCAGGGGCCGCTTCCCTGTTAAGCTCATATACGCATCCGTTCTGCCCATGATCCTTGTCAGGGCTCTTCAGGCTAACATCCAGATGATCGGGATCATCCTCTACGGCAGAGGAATAACCTTCCTTGGAGAGTTCAGCGGTTCGAAGCCGCTTAACGGACTTATGTACTACCTGGCTCCCATCCACAGCCCGTATGACTGGATCCCGTCCCTTGTAAGGGAATCTTTCGCAGGGTATGGGGCTCCGGCTCCGGCTATCTGGCAGATCGGGTTACACGTCTTTGCCGACGCCGTGATGCTGATCGGAGGCGGGATTATCTTTGCCCTCTTCTGGATCGAGACCACGGGAATGGGTGCCAAGCCAACAGCCCAGAAGATCTTCAATTCAGGAATGCAGATCCCCGGGTTCAGGAGGAATATCGGGAGCATTGAAAAGGTCATGCAGCGCTACATCCCCAAGGTAACCGTTATCGGTGGGGCTTTCATTGGGCTTTTGACCCTGGTTGCAAGTCTGCTAGGTACACTCGGAAGTGCCGGGGGTACGGGCCTTCTACTGACTGTGAGTATCGTCTACCGCCTGTACGAGGATATCGCCTCGGAGCAGATGATGGAGATGCACCCGCTGATGAGGTCCTTCTTCGGAGAACAGTAAGGACTGAGAACTTTAAACCTGCAGCAAGGAATCGAGCAATAAACTAAAAGCATAATCAGGAAAATAATAAATAAATTGCAAAAAATGGGGATCTTCGGATGAATATTATACTCTTCGGGCCCCCGGGTGCCGGGAAAGGCACCCAGGCCAAAAAACTGGTTGATTTCTACAAGATCCCGCAGATCGCCACAGGCGACATCCTGCGGGCAAACGTCAGGGAAGGAACTGAACTGGGCCTCGCCGCAAAGTCATACATGGACAAGGGCGAGCTGGTTCCCGACGAGGTACTGATCGGAATTATCAAGAACCGCCTGACGGAAGCTGACTGTGAAAACGGCTTCATTCTGGATGGCTACCCCAGAACTATCCCCCAGGCCGACGCCCTTGGCGAAATTCTGGTCGAAATTGAAAAGCCCATCGACGTTGTCCTCAACTTCGAAGTCCCGGACAAGGACCTGGTCGAAAGGATCAGCGGCCGCCTCATGTGCAAGTGCGGAGCCAGCTACCACAAGACCTTCAACCCGCCGGAAAAAGACGGGACCTGCGATGCTTGCGGCGCTGAAATCTACCAGCGCGCTGACGACACTGCGGAAGCTGTCCAGAACCGCCTTGATGTCTATAAGAAGCAGACCCAGCCCCTCATTGATTACTACGATGAGACGGGCATCTTAAGGACTCTCGACGGTACCACAGACATCAACGTGGTCTTTGAAGAGATCAAGGCAATTCTTTCCGAATTTGCCTGATTTTTTCTTTTTTCATTTTTCTTTTTCTTGCTGATTTTTCCTCACCGATCTTTTTGCTGGTTTTTTATTGATTTTCGTTGACTGATTTTGTTGATTTTTTTGCTGGTTTTTTATTGATTTTCGTTGACCGCTTTTGTTGATTTTTTCCATTCTTATCCTTTTCCGGCTAAATGCTGCTTCGGAGTGCCTGCCTGATGTTATCCGGTTTCAATTCTCCCTGAGTTCCCGGAAGTCGGGGTGATTAAATTTTAAATACCATGCGGCTGCTTATGTTCACTAGGAAAAGTGCGATGAAATATATGGATGAAAACTCTCTCGATGAGCTTCTTAGGTGGGTCGTCAGCGTTGACCGACGGCTGATACTTATGGGTTCCATGAAAAAGCATAATATAGTGAAAGCTTCCGATATTGCTCACGAGACTCAAAGGTCTACCCAGAATATCAGTCGAGCCCTGAAAGAGTTTGAAAATAAGGGGTTAATTGAATGTTTAACTCCTGAAAAAACCACGTGGAAAAAGTACATCCTTACCAATACGGGTAAACAAGTTCTGAAGAAGCTGGAGGGGGAGTTTCTCTAGTTCCGGAAAGCAGGATCTTTTCTTCTTCTTCTTCTTCTTCTTCTTCTTCTTCTTCTTCTTCTTCTTCTTCTTCTTCTTCTTCTTCTTCTTCTTCTTCTTTTCTTCCTTTTTCGCTTGCTTATTTGCTTTCTTCTTTCACAGGACTTTCAGTTTTTGTTTGAATAAACTTTCCAAATCCCTCTTTCCCTTCTTCCTCTTCCTCAGCAAGTTTTTTGTAGCCTTCAAGAAGATCAATATTGGCTTCAACGACTGATTTTTTAAATTCTTCCAGCTCTCTGGTGAGCTCTTCAAGGTCACTGACCCCTGCCTGGGCGGTGACGGTCATCCCGTCAGGCACCACTTTGCAGGAAGGGACCTCTACCCCGCGGACGGTTGTGTTGTGGAGGATTACCGTATCTTTTCCGATGTTGCAGTCAAACACCACAGCTCCGAACCCGACAAAGCAACCTTCCCCTATCCTGCAGGGGCCGTGTACGATACAGCCGTGGGCAAGGGAGCTGCCGCAGCCTATTATAACTTCCGAGTCTGAGAGCCCGTGAACCACCACATTATCCTGCACATTGCAGCGGTTTTCGATGACAATGGAAGAACCCGGCTCATCCGCCCTTATGACAGCGTTTGGCCCTACGAAAACATCATCCTTTATGGTTACGTTTCCGACTATTACTGCGGTTTCGGCTATCCATGCGGTTTTGCTTATTTTCGGGTACTGTTTTTGGGGGTTTTGAATCTGCATTCCGGGCATCTCCTTTTCATGCTGCAGGTTTTTTCCGATAATATTCCTGTTTTTTGCATTGTTTAATGATCGTGTTTTTAAACCCTGAACTGTCTCAGGCAAGCTTTGAAATGCTTTTATGATAAATTATGAGAACTTATTTAAACTTATTTGCTGTCCCCGCACTAATCTCAGCAATAATTATGAATTGCTGCTTTTCAAAAAAAACGCCTCTTTGAAACGAAATACCGTTTTGAACTTTCCCTTGTAGTTTTCTCTGGCAGTTTTCCCGGGCAGTTTTCCCGGGCTAAGGCCGTATGAGCGTGCGTAATATGAGGTAAAACTCTATAAATTTCAAAATAATTTAAATATTAGTGCCGGCTTATGCCCTAAAAAAATTGTGATGATCTGATATGCTTGAGAACACTTTTGATGAACTGTTAAAATGGGTTGTGAGTTCTGACCGTCGCCAGATACTCATGGAGTCTATGAGAGGGCGCGATATTGTTAAAGCCGCGGATGTTGCTCATGAGACCTGGAGGTCTACGCAGAATATCAGCCGTGCCATGAAAGAGCTTGAAGGCAGAGGTTTAATGGAATGCCTGACCCCTGAGAAAAGCACATGGAAGAAGTACATCCTTACTGATGTCGGGGAAAGAGTTCTGGCGAAAATGGAGGAAATGAACTTTTAATTTCACAAATCTCCATTTTCGAATATCTGTGCCGTTTTTGCTTATGTCGGGGCTGTTTTTGGAGGACGTGAAAAACCAACCGACTCATCTCCCTTCCATGTGAAAGTTTTGCGGCAATTCCAGTGTTATTTACTTCGGTTTTCAGGTTCCAAACATATCTAAATATTTTTATGTCAAATTATGAGAAATTGTTTGAACTTATTTTCCTATCTGTTTTATATTTATCATCCTGATCTGCGAAAAACTTTTTGATTAATTCGATCCTGTGTGGCAGGTTCGGGTTTTGAAATTCGGTCAGGATTTTGAGATCCGGGGAGGGTCTGTAGTTGGGGAAAGGGCGGTGAACTTCACGAAGGAATAGGACCAAAATTTTTCTTTTCGCCTCAAATCACTATCTTTATCTGTATATAACGGGACTTATATTTAAGAAAATTTATAGGTAACAGCCACGGTCGAAAAAGGACATGCTACCTGACTTCGGTCTTTGAATCTGGAGGGGAGTTAAGGGAGAGGATGGGATGAAAGTAAATTCAATAAATTGATGGGGTTGGAACCATTAACGAAGAGAGGGACAGGAAGGAAGACTCCGGAACCGGATATACAGAACTCCAGGACAGAGATGAAGGCCTGGATGAAGCCGAAAAGCTCCTGCTGGAAGAAAAAGAACGCCTCCGTATGCTGAGAACGCGCAGGGAAGAAAGGTTAAGGGACGAAAAGCAGGAGCCTGAACCGGATGTCGAAGAAGAGAATTCCCCCAATATGTATCGGGACCTTAAGGAAAATGTTGAAGTCGTTGAGGTAGTTCCGGCAGAAGGTGTGGCTGAAAAGACGGAATGGATGGAAAAGGCAGAAAAGACCGAGATGGCTGAAAAAGCTGACGAGATCAAAAAGCCCGAAAAGACTGAAATGGCTGGAAAAGCTGAAAATGAAGAATCTGAGCTATCTTCTCGCCCCGTCATTTCTTCCTCGGTATCCTCGAAAAAGGCTTCAAAAAGCAAGCCTTCAGGGTCTCCTCTCATGAAAATTCTGCTTTTAGGTATCTTTTTCTGCGTCCTGCTATACGGGGGCTGGGCATTGATGGGTGGGACTGAAGAGAGTTCCGGGAATGCCGAGGTTGCCGTTTATTCTGGGGATGCCGGTGATATCGGAGGTGTAGGCGATGTCGGTAATGATTACGAAGCTCTATCCGATCCTCCTCAAGAGCCTTCCTCGGTTTCTTCAGACAGCTCTCCGGAAAAGGTTTCTCTGGAAAAGCCTCAGGATTCCCTTGATCCTCCACTTAATCCTCCGGAAAGTTTCACAAACTCCCTGGGCATGGAGTTCGTCCTCGTTCCGGCAGGAGAATTTCTCATGGGTTCACCCGAAACCGAGGCAGGCCGGCAGGCCGATGAAAGCCCCCTCCATACCGTGAGGCTGGAAAAACCGTTCTACATGGGTAAATACGAGGTCACCCGGGCGCAATGGTATGAAGTCATGGAATCTGCAGGGGAAGTGGGAGGTTCCCTCGCCGGAGACTCCGAAATGCCGGTTGCAGAGGTTTCCTGGGATGATGCGCAGGAGTTTGTAAAAAAGCTCAATGAAATGGAAGGCACGGACAAATACCGACTCCCTTCAGAAGCCGAGTGGGAATACGCCTGCAGGGCTGGCAGCAGCACAAAGTACTCTATCGGGGATACCGAACGGGAACTGGCCAGATACGCCTGGTTTGGAAAATCTTCGGGCTCGTCCCCACTCCCGGTCGGACAGAAAGCCCCTAACGCCTGGGGCCTCTACGATATGCACGGCAACGTCTGGGAATGGGCCCGGGATTCCTGGCACAATGATTACAACGCGGCTCCCTCTGACGGCAGAGCCTGGGAAAGCGGCGAGCTCTCCCACCGGATTGCCCGGGGCGGCAGCGTGACCGGTTCTGCCGAAAGCTGCAGGGCTGCAAACCGCGCCTGGTTCGGTTCTGATGTCCGAAATGCCGATATGGGCTTCCGTTTGCTGATGGAAGTGTGAGGTTTTTCTCTTTTTTCATTTTCATTTAGTGCCCGGGCCGTGCTTGTAGGTGTCGTTTTTCAAAAAATCAGGTACTCTTTGGAGCGGAGTGCTGTATTGAACTTGAACGGGGCAGCATCCCCGGCTTTTTTCTTTTCCTCATTAGAGTCCGCTTGAGGGAGCAAAGCGACCGAAACGGACCGCGCACTGCCGAGCCGCAACTCGGCTGGCGAAGCCCGGCCTGAGCAAGTGTAAATTGAAGAGAGAAAAGAAAGAAATTAAAGTAGCCTGTGTGAATCCAATGTGAAAATCAGAAATTGTTTACCTTAAGCATTTGGCTTGTTCTGGATGTAGGCTCTGAATATTTTTTCCTGTTAATCTTCTCCGTCTCCATGCACAAGGCTTGCAAAATAAGCTTCTTCAATGTAATTGCATAATTCCAGCACCCGCGTCTGGTGCGTCTCCTCAAGTTTGCGAAAAGGGTCATCGTAGAGGGCATCCATCATTTTGACAACGCTCTCAAGATACCCGAGAGACTTTTCATCCTTTACCTTTTTCTTCAGGACTTCCACAGTCACCTTGACAGCAAAAGCTTCATCATTCACGCACTGTTCCCGGAGTTCGTTCAGGGTTCGCGCAATGTCAAGGGCGGTGAGTTCTCCTTCCCTTCTTTCCCCGGTCTTCTCAGACTCCATTTTCATTATTTCGATTTTCGCTCCGACCATCTTTGCTTCGTTTTCGATCTGCTGGTAACCTGCGGCGTCTTCCCTTTTGATTGATTTGAGCTGGCGGAGGAGTTCGAGGCCTTCACGGGCTTCTTCCATGTCGGATTGGATTTCGGCGGCATCTTCGGCTTCTGCTGCTGTGGCTTCTGCGTCTTCGGGGGTTTTGCCGCCTATGATGATGGAATCTTTGATTGTGATTGATTTCCGGGATTTCATACTCTTTTGTTTATCTTCGTAACTATTATAACCATTGCAGGAAACTCCAAAACCAAAACAAAAAAATCTTATAAGTTCAACATCTAAATAAACAAAGGTGCCCAAAAGTGGTGGGTATAGAAATCAAGCGTGGATAGTGTGGTGGTCCTGGCGGCTGCAACTACTACCTCGGTTTCCATGTTCTGAGGAAAATTAACCACTAACGGTTTTATAAATTTTCTACTTTAAGTTAGAAGTTGGGGTGGACCCCGGTGAAGCCCGAAGGCCCGAAGCGTGCATAAGCCGCCGGGACTGAGGTGCTGAGCCAGCACGGGAGATTTTAGGAGTAAAATGAAAGGGGGCAACTAATGCTGAAAATATTTACTGTAAGGTATTCGGAAAAAACTGAAAATTTTCCTGACCAGCAGATGTCGGATTTTCTGGCTAATGGGTAAGTGCGTTGGTGTTCACCGGAAGAAGATAATTCGAACCGCTGCCTCTGGTAGGGCTGAATGTTATGTTTCGAAGGCGGTAGCGGGATTACTTTCGATGGCTTCGGATTTTGGACGTCGGCTTTTTGTGTGTTTTTGAGATTTGTTTTCTTCGGTTGCTTCGGGTTCTTTCACTTTTCGTTTGTGCATCGGTTACTGGGGTGAAGCGCCGGGCGAAAAATAAAAAAGAAGTTATAATTATTAGTCCGCTTGAGGGAGCAAAGCGACCGAAACGGACCGCGTGCTCCCGAAGCGCAACTCTGGAAGTGCAACTCGGTTGACACAGATATTCCATAGTATTTCCATTACTTATTCGGGTGGAATGTCAGATTGAAGCTCTCAATTTGTTATACTCGTAATACTTAGGATTATGAGTCTATTATTGACTACCCGGTTTTTGAGATTTTTTTTCTTTTCAATTTTTTCAGGTCCGTTCGTTTTTCCATTCATTTGTACAGCGGTTGTTGGGGGTAGTGTCGGGCGAAAAATAAAAAAGAGGTCATAAAAACGCTTCCACTTATTGATTTAGATAAGTTGAGGTAGAGACAACCATTTTAATCTGCTGATCTTCGATTTCAATTTTCGGGAAAGGCCGGTCGCTGATGCGACCGTGGCTGCTGTCGGGGAAAAGGAAATAGCGAGGGCCGCGGGTTCAGATAAGTGGAAACAAAAAGGTAACCCGAGTTTTTGGAATGCTACTCTTAACCCCGGGCGGCCGGAATACCTTACCAAACCGTTTTTTTCCGCACGCAGTGCGGCTATTTCAGTAAATTGATGCAAAAAAGAAGCTGAAACTGAAGATCCATATCCATAAATTCTATCATCTATGAAAGCTTGGGTACAGCTATTCGTTCACTTCAAAGCCAGTCGTATCCTTTTTCTCGGGGGATTATTTCAAGGACAAAAACGGTAGCATCGTCAACTGCATAGATGACTCTGTAATCGCCAACTCTTAACCTGTACAGATCCTCTCTTTTTTTCGTTCCTTTCAACTTTTTTATTCCGGACCGGGACTGACTTCTGAAAGGACTTGTTTCCAGGCTTTCTATTCCTGTTTTTATTCTCTCTTTCGTATCCGGGTCCAGATTGAGCAGAAGTTTTACTGCATCCGGGTCCAGATTGAGCAGAAGTTTTACTGCATCCGGGTGCAGTTTTATTTCAAATCCCATCAGATTTCATTCAGGGATACAAATTTCTCTTTTTCTTCAAGTTTTTTGTACTGGCGTTCCATGAAGGACTCATAATCAACTTCATCCATCAGGCGCTTGAGAATATCGTTATAGGTCTCCCCTTTAAGGCCATATTTTTTTAGCCGGTCTCGAATGTCTTTTGTTAACGGAATTGTTGTTGCTTCACTCATAATACTCATTTTGACAATTGTAGTTATAAGAACTTATAAGTTACTCATAACTGCTTATAATTCAATGGCTGCGCCGGCGTTTACCGGATGAAGATGAATCGTCCCGCTGCCTCCGGTAGGGCTAAATGTTAAGTTTCGAAGGCGGTAGCGGAATTACTTTCGATTGCTTCGGATTTGGGAAGTCAGCTTTTGGGTTTTGAGGTTTTTCTTCTTCGGGTGCTTCGGGTTCGTTTGTTTTTCCATTTGTTTGTACATCGGTTGCTGGGGGAAAGCACCGGGCGAAAAATAAAAAATAAGTTATAATAATTCTTTTACTCATTGATTTAGGCGGGTTGATTTGAGGCAATCATTTAATCTGCTTGTTCTCCAACTTCAATTTTCAGGGCATGCCGCTCTTCGAGCGTGACAAGCTCGACAAAGATGCGGTATCCAAGTAATTTCGGTTCTAAGTAGCAAGTTCTTCAACAAAGTTTGCTTTGAAAGCAACCCACTCTCAAATTTTGAATAAATAGTATAACTTATATATACATCGAAACTTATTATCCAGAAAAACCCTGTGTAAACGTTTTAAATACGGCTCTTTTTACCTGAGCTGATTTTTCCACTTTACACTTCTCAATTTCAATTCACATCAATTCTTTCAAGGAATCACCCTTCGAGGATTCGTCCCAGGGATTAGCCTTTATTTGAATAATTCAAAATAATCATTTATCAAACCCTAAATGGTGAATACAACTTGGTTTCAGAGGCATTTAAACAGCAAATTGACCGCTTCCTGCTGGCTTTAGGGATTTCCCTTATGCTCGGGATCATGGTTCTGGGGCAGGACTTCAGGCAGAGTGTGGGGGAAGCCGTCGGGATTTTGATGGACCCCGTGATCACTCTTGTCGGAGCGGAGAACTTCCATCTGGTCCTGTTTGTGATGGCAGGGATCACTGCCGCCTATGCGTCCCTCATCCAGAAGTACAGCATCGACTGGGACCTTATGAGGAACACCCAGGAGCGCATGAAGTCTTTCCAGAAAGAGTTCCGTGAGGCACAGCTTTCCCAAAACACCTACATGCTCAAGAAGCTTGAAGACCAGCGCAAAGAGATGATGGACGACCAGATGAAGATGACCAAGCAGCAGTTCAAGCCCATGGCCTACATCAGTATCCTTTCCCTTCCCCTTTTCATGTGGGCTTACTACTTCATCAGCGGGCATGAGTTTGCAACAATGAACTTTCCCTTCTGGGGTGAGCAGTTGCTGACGGACAAGGCGTTTGGTCCCTTCCAGTACTGGATCTTCTGGTACTTCATCTCCTCTCTCGGGGTCAGCCAGCTTATCAGGAAAGCGCTGAACATCGGTGGAGCCTGATGCTTCTAACGGTAAGCGGGCTTCCGGGGTCAGGAACGACCACGATTTCAAAACTCCTGGCCGAATACTATGAGCTTGAGCTGATTTCTTCGGGTGAGATCTTCCGAAGGCTTGCAAAGCAGCGGGGGATGAGCCTTTCCGAATTCGGAGCCCTGGCTGAAAAAGATGCTTCCATAGATCTGGAAATCGACAGGAACCAGAAAGCTATCGCCCACAGCCAGGACAATATTGTCCTCGAAAGCCGGTTGGCCGGGCATATGGCAGAAGGGGTTCCCAATGTCCTTAAAATCTGGATCAAAGCCCCTAAACTGCTCAGGGTGCAGCGCATCCAGAAAAGGGAAAAAACCATTACCTTTGATGAAGAGCTTGAAAAAACGATGGAAAGGGAAAAATCCGAGACTCTCAGGTACAAAAAATACTACGGGATCGATATCGAAGACCTGTCAATTTATGACATTGTCATCGATTCCTCTAAATGGAACCAGTACCAGACCCTGGATATCCTCACGGTTGCGATCGATTCCCTGGGCGGTTTTTTTTGATTCTTTTCTCCCCTTCTTATGTTTCTTACTTATTTCGTTTTCTCTCTGTCTGCCAGCTCGGTGGTCACCGGGCGGCGCAGCTTTTAAGTCTGAGTAATTCTTCATGGAGCTTTTGAGTATCATGTCTTCGACTTCCGGTAAACTGCCTGCTGAAAAAGAAAGGGAACTTATCAGGAAAGCCAGGGCTTACACTAATCCTGCTTATGGCTGCCCTCCCGAAAAGCGCCCTATCCGCGAGTACATCGAGAAAGGTGTCGTAAACATCGACAAGCCTAAAGGACCAACCAGCCACGAGGTTGCTGCCTGGGTCAAAGAAATCCTTGAGGTGAACCGGGCAGGGCATTCAGGTTCCCTTGACCCGAAGGTATCGGGGCTTTTGCCAACGCTTCTCGGGAAGGCAACGAAAGGGGTTCCGGCACTGCGCCTTTCGGGCAAGGAATACGTCTGCCTCCTGAGGCTGCACAGGCCCGTGCCGGCAAAGGAAATCAGGCGGGTCTGTAAGGAGTTTTCCGGGCCGATCTACCAGATGCCTCCCATCAAGTCTGCAGTGAAAAGGGCTCTCAGGGTACGCACGATCTATTATATCGAATTGCTTGAAATCGAAGGGATGTATGTGCTCTTCCGTGTGGGCTGCGAGGCCGGGACTTATATTCGGAAACTCTGTCACGACATAGGGATGGCCCTTGGTTGCGGCGGACATATGCAGGAACTCCGGAGAACAAAAGCCGGCCCGTTTACGGAAGAGACCCTTGTGACCCTCCAGGATGTGAAAGACGCCTATGTTTTCTGGCAGGAAGATGGGGACGAGTCCGAACTCCGGCGGGTGGTCAGGCCCATGGAAAGTGCACTGTCCCATCTCCCCAAAATTCTTCTGAGGGATGGGGCGGTAGATGCCGTTTGTTCCGGGGCTTCCCTTGCGGTGCCCGGGATTGTCAGCCTTGACTCCGATCTCAAGAAAGGGGAGCTTACAGGTTTATTTACCCTGAAAGGGGAAATTATTGCCCTTGCAAAAGCTAAAATGAGCACCGAAGAGATAATGGGTGCCTCTACAGGAATTGCAGCCACCCCCATTCGCGTAATGCTGGATGTCGGGACCTACCCGAAGGGCTGGATAAGTAAAGAAGAGGGGAAGGTAGTGGCAGATAAGGAAATGGAAGCTGACCCGGAAATGAATACAGAAGGATAATTCAGGACAAAGTCGGGTAAAGCAGGGTAAAGGATAAAATATGCTAAAAAAGGATCCTATGGATTAAAGTGGGCAGTATAAAGGATTAAAAGTAAGGATTAAAAGTAAGGATTAAAAGTGGGTCATTCCGGATAAAAATATCAATAATGAAGGATAAGTTGAATCCGAACCTTAAAAAATCCTTTATCTTGCACCATTTCTAGAATAAGGTTTATATATCACTATTCCGTTATAGCATAAGTCGTGCCATGAGTTATGTGCCGAGGTAGTCTAGTGGTAGGGCGCAAGCCTGGAAAGCTTGTGGGGCTTAGCCCCTCGGGAGTTCAAATCTCCCCCTCGGCGCTTACATTTTTTTATGTTTTTCAGGATGGTTTGAAAGTCCGGCATTCCTGGTAAATTTTATCAATTTC
The DNA here is from genome assembly GCF_052056915.1 of Methanosarcina sediminis. Classification (GTDB taxonomy): domain Archaea; phylum Halobacteriota; class Methanosarcinia; order Methanosarcinales; family Methanosarcinaceae; genus MTP4. The sequence continues at coordinate 3,252,530 of NZ_CP195119.1, forward strand.
TTTGTAATTTTTTTGTCAATTTCCTGCTTTTTTCAATTCATTTTCAATTCATTTTTAATTTTTATTCATTGTTTCTTCTCTATCTTTGTTTTCAGGTTTGTACCTGTCTGGAAAGCGCTTGCAGATAACCTTATATACTGGAGTGGCATGTAAAGGAACTCATCAGTATGTACTGTAAAGAAGCTCCTTTTGAGAGCTGCTCCTGAGCTTTCGCATATTCATTTATGGGTATTCGACCAGGGGCTACAGGATGCTGTTTACATCTTGGAGGATGTATATGGTAGAAGAACATAACGAAGAACTAAGGCATCTTGTTCGTATCATGAATACCGACTTGCAGGGGTCGCGACCCGTGCAGTATGCTTTGACTGGACTTCCCGGAATTGGGAGGCGTACTGCAAAGCTCATTGCAAAGGGAGCAGAGGTTGACCCCGATGCTGTACTTGGATACCTGCCCGACGAAGATGTGGAAAAACTTGACTCTGCAATCGGGAATTTCGAGGCAAATGTCCCGGCCTGGATGCTGAACAGGCGAAAGGATCCCACCAGTGGAGAAGATAAGCACCTGCTCGGAACGGACATTGTCCTGACCTTCAGAGAGGACATTAACAACCTGAAGAAGGTTCGTGCTTACAGAGGTCTCAGACACGAGAGGGGCCTGAAAGTTAGGGGACAGAGGACCAAATCCACCGGCCGCCGCGGTTCAACCGTTGGGGTTAGCAGGAAAAAGTGATTTCCTTAGTCGAGGTGACATAAATGGCATATCCAGGTAAAAAGAAGAAGAGCTACGAGACTCCCAGACACCCATGGCAGGAAGCCAGGATGGCTGCAGAGGTCGAATTGATCAAGGCATATGGCCTCAGGAACAAAAAGGAAGTCTGGAAAGCGGCCAGTATGCTCAGGATGTACCGGTCCGAAGCCAGGAACCTGCTCGCAAAGGTTGCGGAAAGCAAGGGCGATGGACTGGAAGGGCACCTGAAGACCCAGTCTGAAGAAATCCTCGCAAAGCTCATCCGTTACGGTATTATCAAGCCTGACTCTGGCATTGACGATATCCTTTCCTTGAAGACCGAGAATATCCTTGAAAGGAGGCTCCAGACTCAGGTCCTCCGTATGGGTCTTGCAAGGACTGTTGTCCAGGCCCGCCAGTTCATTACCCACGGACACATCTCGGTTAACGGCAGGAAAGCTACCGTGCCGGGAATGCTGGTCACAAGGGAAGATGAAATGAACATTGGCTACTACGGCTCTTCTCCCCTTATTAGCGAATCTCATCCCGAAAGGCCTGTTCAGATTGCAGCCTACCTTGCAGACCGTGAAACTACTCTCAAGACTGTTGCTGCGGAAAAGAAGGCAAAGGAAGCAGAGAGAGGCGGCAGAGGCGGCAGAGGCGGCAGAGGCGGTAAGAAGAGAGGGAGGAGATAAACATGGCAGACATGAAATGGGCTGTGGCCCACATCAAGTCCTCATTTAACAACACGCACATCACGGTAACGGACATTACCGGGGCTGAAACCATTGCAAAGTCCTCTGGTGGAATGGTCGTAAAGGCCGCAAGGGACGAAAGTTCTCCCTATACTGCTATGCAGATGGCAGGCCAGCTTGCAGACCAGCTTAGGGACAAGGGCATCAACGGCATCCACATCCGGGTAAGAGCTCCCGGTGGGAACAAGCAGAGGAGTCCGGGTCCTGGTGCACAGGCTGCAATCAGGGCTTTTGCAAGGGCCGGGATTCGTATCGGCAGGATCGAAGACGTGACCCCTGTCCCGCATGACGGTACCCGTCCCAAGGGCGGAAGGCGTGTATAAGCGAAAAGCAAAACCTTCAAATTTTTTCTTTTTTTGAAGGTATAATAGAAAATAAGGGAAATTAAGGTATATGACGATGGAAGTAGACATTCTGGAGTTATCGGACAGATCTGCAAAGTTTGTGCTTTCAAAGGTCGGCATGGCTTTTGCTAACGGCATCCGGCGCGCTATGATCGCCGATGTCCCTACCCTTGCGATCGAGTACGTAAATCTCTACGACAACACCTCCGTACTCTATGACGAGCAGCTGGCTCTCCGTCTGTCCTTAATCCCGCTTGTAACAGACATTGAGACGTATGTGCCTCAAGCCGAGTGCACGGTTTGTGGAGGCGAAGGCTGTCCTGCCTGTGAGGTCTCCCTTACCCTGAGTTCCGAAGGTCCGGCGATCGTTCATTCCGGAGACCTTATCTCTTCCGACCCTCTGGTGCAGGCCGCAGATGCTAACATCTCGATCGTCGAGCTGAAGAAGGGACAGAAACTCGTGCTCGAGGCCATAGCTCATATGGGCTACGGCAGGGATAGCGTGAAGTGGCAGGCGGGCATTGCATGCGGCTATAAAAACATGCCGATTATAAGTGTTGAGAACTGCGACGCTTGCGGACATTGTGCGGCGGAATGCCCCAAGAGCATCATCCGGATCGAAGAATCCGGGGCAATGGTCCCCGAAGAGGATCTTCTCAAGTGTTCTCTTTGCAGACTCTGTGAAAAGGCATGTGACATCAACGCCATCAAGGTCAACTACGATGAAAACGCTTTTGTCTTTACCATGGAATCCGATGGTTCCTATACTGCCAGAGACCTCATACTGCAAGCCTCTGATGTGGTTAAAGGCAAAGCCGAAGGACTCATCAGTATTCTGGACCAGCTCTGAGCCTGCGCTTTAAGAGCCGGTTCATACCTTTCTCCTGGGTCGGTAGAGTATATGCTATCTGTTTACTCTCCGATCCCGGAAATTCTGATGTTTTCGGGGGTTTTCAGAAACTATTAAGAGGCCCTTAGGAGCCCTGAACACCTCCGGGATTATTCAGTTTCCTGTGGAGTCTTCCGTCAATTATTATTACCGTCCCTCACGGCTCGAAATCTTTATATATAATCGTTGATATTGTGAGGGAGTGCAAGGTGCGTGCTGCGCCAAAAATCGAAGAGCGAGGGTTGCCCAGCCAGGTCAAAGGCGCTAGGTTGAGGGCCTAGTCTTGTAGGAGTTCGTGGGTTCGAATCCCATCCCTCGCACCAAACTTTCTTTGAAGTGTTATTCTTTCTCAAAATACGTTTTTCCTAAAAGCCTTGTTTCAATTCATTCACAGTTCAGTGTGTCGTCTTCATTAAGGCGCAAAATCGAAGAGCGAGGGTTGCCCAGCCAGGCCAAAGGCGCTAGGTTGAGGGCCTAGTCTCGTAGGAGTTCGTGGGTTCGAATCCCATCCCTCGCACTAAACTTTCTTTGAAGTGTTATTCTCGTGAACTACCTCTCCCTGTCTCCTCCGGAGCCGAGGAAGGGGACTTCCAGCCTTCGGAGTTAAAAATATCAAATGAAGGATGCAGGGCGACCATTTTCTTCCTCATATATTTTTTCATGTGGTGCTCCTCTTTTGCATCAAAAGCAGGAACATCAATAATACGGTCCCAACAATCATGGCTCCCTTAAGAACCGGTAAAACGGGGTAACCCAGCACCAGATAGCGGGCAAATATGAAAACCGAGGTTGTTGCGTAGAAAGTTCCCCATTTAAGCAGATTTGCATGGTTTCTTTTTTCTCTTGAAAAAACAACTTCTGATAGGGAAGCTCCGAAGAAGACAAGCACCAGAGGCCAGAAGATCTGGTCCAGTCCATACTTTAGGGATGCATAAAGATAAACAATGTATGTGAAGACTGCAATAGCCAGAATGATCCGGGACGTTTTCCTCGAAGCTGAGCATCTGGATTTTCCTTTTTCAGGTGATCCTGATTGAAAAATGTAGCCAATTATTGAGAAGATCGAAGAGTCGATCAGGCCCTCTTTTTTCCTGTACCTGACCATAAGTGAGAAATGGACTGCTGTTGGAAGCAAGGCCAGAAGAAAAGTTGCAATTCCTTCGACTGAGATATATCCTTTCAAATTCAGGGCTCCAATGGCTAAAAATGAAACAAAGTATACTGGAATCGAACGCCATAGTTCTTCTTGCACAATCGGGTCTGTTTTCATATTTTTGCTTCCATACACTTCTTCATCAGGTTTTTACTTTTTTTCTTAGATTGGGCGCTTTACTATTTGATCTTTATTATACTGTACAGAGGTTTTAGCTTACATCCTGTCGAAGTGTTCCACTCAATGGGTGGCCCAACGGTGGAGAATATGAAATGCTAGGGGTGCATTTTCCTCACGCTTCATGCAAAACACGAAAATGATTAATTTTTATATTAAACAGTATATAAATAATCAGCATTTATAGCAGACAAATAAGTTCGAAAAGAGGGAGCTGAGTAATCGGGGGGTTTATAAGTGTCATTCAATGAAAGGATGTCTACCCGTTCGGAACGGCGGGAATGGGGTAAGGGCCTGCGCAAGGAAGTGCCCCGGAGCAGCCACGGGTCCTGGGTACCTTCCCCTGACCGTCCGGACCCGGTCAGCCTGCTTCAGGAACAGGACAGGGGGCGTCTGGAGCACCTTTTGCCCATTAAATATGGGCGGATGCTGGAATCGCCTTTTACCTTCCTGCGCGGTTCGGCGGCTGTGATGGCGGCAGACCTTGCTTCAACACCGGTAACGGGGCTGCAGGTGGAGCTCTGCGGGGACGCCCATCTCTTAAACTTCGGAGTCTTTGCAACGCCAGAGAGGAATCTGGTTTTCGACGTCAACGATTTCGACGAGGCATATCCGGGTCCCTGGGAGTGGGACCTCAAGCGCCTGGCAGCAAGTGCGGTGGTCGCCGGACGGGATAATGGGTTTAGCGACAAGGTGAACCGGAAACTGGCGGAGGACGTTACCGTATTCTATCGGGACGCCATGGTACGCCTCGCCCGGGCATCAGCCCTGGACGTGTGGTATTTCCACGTGGAGGTGGACAGGGTCCTCGAAGCCTTTGAGCGCTCCTCCGGAAAAGCGGGGAAGAGCGCCCGGAAGATGGTTAAGAAGGCTCGCAGGCGTACGCACGAGCAGACCCTGGAAAAGCTCACCGAGCTGGTCAATGGGCGGCGGCGGATCCTCAGTGACCCTCCGCTCCTGGTGCGGCTGAGCGAGCTGCTTACCGAGGAACAGAAAGCCCAGATAACAGAGAAGGATGTGGAAAATATGTGGAATGACTATCTTGCCAGTCTTCCCGAAGAGCGGCGCCTGCTTCTGTCGCGTTTCCGGATCTCGGGCGTGGCCTTGCGGGTGGGCGGCGTTGGCAGTGTCGGTACGCGCTGTTTTATCGTCCTGCTGGAAGGGGGTGCTGAAGGTGACGCGCTGATCCTGCAGCTGAAAGAGGCAGGGCCGTCGGTCCTGGAGCCTCACCTCCCAAAAAGGGACTATGGAAGACATGCAGAACGTGTGGTGGTGGGACAGCGGCTGATGCAGGCTGCAAGTGACATCTTCCTGGGCTGGCACGAGAGTCCGCTGACCGGCATCCAGTATTACTGGCGCCAGTTGAAAGACATGAAGGGTTCGATGGACGTCGCTGACCTGGACGAAGAAGGCCTGGAGACCTACCTGAAGGTGTGCAGTGTCTGCCTTGCCCGAGCCCATGCCAGGACCGGGGATGCGTCTGCCATCTCGGGATACATCGGCAAAGGTAAGGCACTTCCCAGGGCTATTGCTGACTTTGCCGTGGCTTACGCTGACCAGAACGAACGCGATTATAAGATGCTGGTGGAGGCTGTGGAGTCCGGTAATATTACAGTCGAGAAAGGAATATGAGTTGCGAGTTTTCCGATCACTTCACTGTTATTTCCTGTACTCTTTTGCCAGTTCAACATATTCCGCTGCATTTTTTCTTATTCCCTCAATCTCTGCTTCGTTAGTTTCCCTTTTTGCCTTCGCCGGGACCCCGATAATAAGGCTGCTTTCAGGGTATTTCTTCCCCTGGGACACGAGGGCATTCGCTCCGACTATGGAATTTTTCCCGATTTCAGCCCCATTCAAAACGGTTGCATTCATTCCTATCAGCACGTTATCTTCTATTTTGCATCCGTGAATTACCGCTCCGTGCCCGACTGTCACGTTGTCCCCTATCTCAACCCCCTCATGGGTGTCTACATGAATAACCGCGTTATCCTGGATGCTGGTCCGGTTTCCGATCTTTATCCGGTTTTCATCCCCGCGGATCACCGCATTAAACCAGATGCTTGATAAATCCCCGATCTCCACGTTTCCTATTATATCCGCAGAATCCGCAACAAAAGCTGTTCCGGAGATTTTTGGGATTTTGCCTTTAAATTCCATTATAACCATTGTCTCTCCTCCTGTCAAGTTTCTCCATGCATGCTTTTCATTAATTATTGGTTCTTCGGGTGCCTGCCGGGGCATAAACACCCTTGGAAGCATTACCGTCGCAGTTATGTTGATAATTATACGCAGGACAATTAGATACCTGTTACATATTTTATATTTTAATTTTGTTTTTGACTTTTCTTTACGGTCCTTATATTTTCCAACAGTCGCACATTATAACTATTTATAACATGAAAAGAAATATTTTTATTTTTTAAAATACTTTATAAAGAATATGGCTGTACAAAATACTGGTATGAGTAACATAGACTTTGATGCCTTGAGCAATGTGCTGCTTGAACTTAACTCTCCTATTTCCGAGGTTTTAACATCTCTTAATTTCAACCGGGAAATAAGCAGAGAGGCATGTTTTGCTATACACAGCAGGGCACTTTTTCTTTTATTGAAAGGTCGTGACTACCTCAAATCGGAAGATCCCGAATATTTTGAAAAACTAAGGGACAATTTACTGGATTTTGAACTGGATGAGGATCTCAGTCCGAGCCTTGTTAAAGACCTCGTTTTATACACTATTTACCTGAGAGATGTCCTTTACAGGGGATGCCGCCTTCACAGGGATGTATAATATGAATGAAAAATAAAAATGAGAAAATTTACAAATATATTTTTTAAATCTGGGTGAGTATTATCGGGGAAATCGCCTGAGATGTCTTCGGGAAGATCCTCGGGAAGAATCTCCCCGGCATCCCGGGAAATTTCCGCCGGAACATCGGCCACTTATAATATCTTCAATATTTTCAATTTTAGCACACGCGCGGAATGGGGTCTCCTGCAGGCACATCAACGTAGCGCATGCCGCCGAAGCGGTTCCTGAGGACCACTTCTCCTTTGTTTTCGGAGGTCACTTCCCCTATGACTGCAGCATCTTTTCCGTAGGGGTGTTTTTTCAGGATTTCCAGCACTTTTTCTTCGAAGCCGGCTTTTACCCCTATTACGGCTTTTCCTTCGTTTGCGACTTCCAGGGGGTCGAGGCCCAGCATCTCGCAAGCTGCGGAGACCGCGGGCTTGAAGGGGATGTCTTCTTCTTCCAGGAGGATTCCGGCTTCGCTCTTTTCCGCCATCTCGTTGAGGGCGTTTGCAAGCCCTCCCCGGGTCGGGTCTTTCATGGCGGTTATGACCGCTTCCCCTTCGGGTGTTTTGAGCTCCAGGAGGGGCTCTATGAGCTTCCAGAGAGGTGCGGAATCCGATACCAGGTCGGTATCGAAGTCAAAGCCTTCCCTATGAGCCATGAGGGAGATCCCATGGTCGCCTATGGTGCCAGTGACCAGGACTTTGTCTCCCGGGGAAAGCCCGGAGTCCCTTACGGGTATTTCTGCTGCGGTTATCCCGAGCCCTGCGGTGTTCAGGATGATCGAATCAAGAGCATCCTTTTCCACGGTCTTGGTATCTCCCGTGATGATCGGGACTTCAGCTTCGGCTGCCGTGTCGGCCATGGTCTTGATGATTGCTTCAAAGTCGTCCATGGGAAAACCTTCCGGTACAATGACCGCACAGGTCAGGGCAAGGGGTTTTGCCCCCATCACCGTCAGGTCGTTGATTGTGCCTGCAACGGCCAACCTGCCTATGTTCGTTTCCGGGAAAAAAGCAGGGATGATCACATGGCTGTCCGTGGTCAGGACCAGTTCGGAATTCGAATCAAAATTTTCAAGTTTGACCGTGGAGCCGTCGTCCAGGCTCTCGAGCCCCACCGAGCCTGCGCTCTTGCTATTGAAGTTTTTCAGGATGATTTCGCCTATCAGAGCCTGCATCACTTCTCCGCCTGCCCCGTGTTCCAGAGTAATTGTAGTGGACTTCATACTGACCTCTTTTCTAACTTTTTTTTCCGCTTTATCTCTTCCTGCTTTCTCCAGGCTCTTTCCCGTCCCATCTGCTTACTTTTTCCTTATCTGCTTTCGAGCCCTGCTTCAATTGCACCTACCCACAGGTCAAGGCTTTCCCTGGAATGTTTTGAGGTCAGAAGAATGGGGACTTCGGGGTTCAGGGCCTGGATATCGGCGACCATCTTTTCCGGGTCAACATCAACAGCCGCCGCAAGGTCTATTTTGTTTATCACTGCAAGTTCAGCGGTCTTGAAGATCATGGGGTGTTTCAGGATAATATCGTCTCCTTCGGTGACGCTGACGGCGACTATCCTCAGGTGTTCCCCAAGCTTGAAGTCCACGGGGCAGATCAGGTTGCCCACGTTTTCGATTATAAGGAGATCGGTGTTTTTGAGGTCGATTTCTTTCAGGGCTTTCTCGACAAGTTTAGCGTCCAGGTGGCATTCCTTTCCCGTGTTTGCAGGGACGGTTGGCACATCGAGCTTCCGGAAACGGGAGGCGTCCATCTCTGCGATAACGTCCCCTGCGATCACTGCTATCCTGTATTTGTCCTTGAGGGCTTTGATGGCTTCCTCGATCAAGGTGGTCTTTCCGGAGCCTATAGCTCCCATGATGTTCACCGCAAGGATCCCGTGCTTGTCAAGGCTCTTCCGGTTTTTTTCGGCAAGCTTGTCGTTTGCCTTAAAGACGTCGTGTCCCACATTGATTACGTGCATTAACATGAAAAATCACTTCTGGAAATTATTTGTAAATATTGTTTTTAAAAATTGTTTGTGGATGAAAATAACTTTGGAATTATCATGATCAAGGGTTTTTCAGGCCCGGTTTCCTTGTTCAGTTTCAGATTTAGTTTCAACTTCAGTTTCAACTTCAGTTTCAGCTTCAGGCTCAGCTTCGGGCTTGGTCTCTATATCTATCGTCTTAATGATGAGTTCCTGTCCTCCTGTAATCCGGGCAGCTCTCCCGCAGGCGGGACAGTTAAGGGCTGCAACGTATTCCAGCAGTTCGCTCTGCTGAAGTCCGGTATCGTTTTCAGCGTCGGCTTTGTTTCCGTCTCCATTTTCGCTTCCGCTTTTGCCCCCTCCTTCGCTTCTGTCCTCTTCAGACTTGCCAGCTGGTTTTCCGGGGGTATCGACAGTACCTCTGTATCCGCACTCGCATTCCACGGTTGGGGGGATCATCTCCACTAAAAATTCCGCCCCTTTGGCAATGCTGCCTTCTGCCAGGACATCGAAACAGAACTTTAGCTGTTCCGGGTTCGTGTGGGTCAGCCTTCCCATCTGAAGGGTCACGGCCTTGACTTCGGATGCTCCGTGGGCTCTGGCGGTAGCGATCACCTGTTCGAAGATTTCGCAGGCAATAGAGTACTCATGCACGCCCGCTACCTCCTGTCCTGGCGTACTTGAACCAGTTGTAGCACATGCCCTCCTGGCTGACCATGCACGGACCTGCAGGGGTTTTTGGGGTGCAGTCCTTTCCAAAGTTCGGGCACTGGGGGGGTTTTGCCTTTCCAGTAAGGATGGCAGCGCAGATGCAGCGCTTTTTATCTCTCCCTTCGGCTTTTTTCCTGATTTCTCCGAGGGCGGCTGCATAGAAATCCTCATGCCTCTTTGCTGCGTCCTGCTCTTCGAACTCCTTTTTTAGGACAAGCCCGGAACTTTCTATATTCCCGATGCCTCTCCATTCGGAATCCGCGTTCTCGAAGACCTCCTCCATCATTTTCAGGGCAATCAGGTTCCCTTCGGGCTTAACGACCCTCGGATACCCGTTATCAACCCTTGCTTCGCCTTTTTCAATCTGTGCCAGGAGGAGGGAAATCCCAAGGAGGACATCGTACGCTTCAAACCCGCTCACGACTGTGGGGAAACCCTGCTCTGCAAGGGGTTCGAAAGGTTTTGTCCCGATGATGGTTGCCACATGTCCCGGGGCAATAAAGGCGTCCACTTCGGTGTCCCTGGCAAGCAGTCCTATTGCCGGAGGTGTCCGCTTCTGGGAAACAAGGAGGCTGAAGTTTTCGGGCACGCCTCGAAGGAGGGTTGCCGCATTGGCAGGGACCGTGGTCTCGAAGCCTATTCCTAAGAAGACCACTTCCTGCCCGGACTTTTTTTCCGCGAGGGTTACGGCATCGTCTATGCTGTAGACCATCCTCACGTCCGCACCTTCGGCTTTTGCGTCCAGCAGGCTGCCCGCGGAGCCCGGGACCCGCATCATGTCCCCGAAGGTGACCACGCTTGCCCCGCTTTTTGCAAGGGCGATTGCAATGTCAATATCTGCTTCGGGAGTGACGCAGACAGGGCAGCCCGGGCCGCTGATCACTTCGATTTCTTCCGGAAGCACACTCCGTAGCCCGTATTTCGCTATGGTCCGCTCATGGGTTCCGCAGACGTGCATTATGCGAAGCGGCCGGGCCGAGGCTTCGATTCTCTCCAGAAGCTTCTTTTCTATTTCGGGAATCCCCTGTTTCGATTGGGGGTTTTCGGAAGCCATTTCAATCAGTTTCCCTGTTTTCCGGTAAAGTCTCCTCAAAACCGAGCTCTCCGTCATCCAGCCCTGCCATCAGTTTCAGGAGGCGCATGGTTTCTTCTCCTTCTTCTTCGGAGATTTCCGATATGGCATAGCCCACATGAACCAGCACGTATTTCCCGAGCAGGGCTTCGCTTGCCCCTCCCAGCAGGTCCATGTTCACGTCTCTGCGGACTCCACCCATATCGACGGTGGCGGTGTTTTCATTGACGATCGCCTTAACTTTTCCAGGAATAGCTATACACATGTTACCTCTGCTGTTTTTTCTTTTAAAATCCGTAAGTGTATGAGAACCATATTTCAGGTGAGAAACATTTATGCATGAAAACAATCTGTGTGGCCCTTTCCCGGGTTTTGGGGTTTGCCGGATTTTTTTATTTTTGGATTTTTTTGTGAGTGCCGGGCTCTTTTCAGGTAAGTCCCGGTAACTTTTCCGGTAAGTTCCTGCACCTATCTCCAGATTGTAATTTTCCCTGTTCTCCCTATATTATGTATTCTCTGCACTTTATAACCGTTTATCTCTCAAGGTTTAGCGGTTTCTCTACAGTTTACCGTTTGCAGGAGGCCTACATGGCATTCCGCAAAGCCGTTATCAAGCCTTTCACACTGTTTTTTAAAACAAATATATACCCAAAATTATTTCCTGCATTTTTATAGTTCTCTTTTATAACCTTTTTGTTTTCTCTTTTTGGACTATAAATTTTACATAGTATTATTATGCTCCGCTGCATTTCAAAAGAATTCTGTATCTTTTATGTATATCGTGCTTTGATCGGAACAAGGATTAATGCTGTGGAAAACGTTCTAGGTGTTGATTACTCCAACCCGGTCAACCTCCTGCATGTCGGAAGGTCCTGCGACCCCTGTATTGCATGTGCTGTCCATACCATCGACCTTACAGGGAAAAACGCTCCGGGTATTTTAAGATTAATATGAAGCTTAATTGAAAAGGTATGTAAGCTTAATTGAAAAGGTATGTAAGCTTAATTGAAAAGGTATGTAAGCTTAATTGAAAAGGTATGTAAGCTGAATTGAAAAGGCATTTAAGCTTAATTGAAAAGGTATGTAACAGGTATTGAAAGGTGTATATGAGGTATAAATGAAAATTTCCCTCATTTGCTCGAAAATCTATTCCTCTTTATTGCCTTATCTTTACCTTAATTTTTCCGGGGGTTTTCCCCTATATTTTTCTCGAAATCAGAATTGAATCCATTTAAATGTTAAAATATGTACCTCATTTCTGATGTTATTTTTCAATAATAATTTCTGATTTTTTAATACTTTCTATTTAATTATAGATTCTTTTATCATAATTTCTACTATTCTGTTGTTATGTGCATCAGTGTGAATCTATCATTATTATTTCAAAGGTTTAGATTCCTTTCATCTGGTTATTTCTGGTTCTCTATGTATATTCATGTCCTTTGATGGCTATTATTAAATTAAACATAATCGTATATTTTCGAAAGAATAATTATAACTTTCATTTCATGGAAAAATATATTTATTTGTTCATGTAAAAAAACTTAAATACTATTTACTCATTCCAAATATTATCTGTATATTTATATGACGATTTATATAATTTCAATGGATGTTTAAGAACCATTTTCCTTTCGGACATATAGTTTGGGTATATAAAAAACAAGATGTGGTAGAATATGGTCATTGGAAAAAAGAATTTGGTTCATACACTGGAGAGTATGGACTTTTTAAAAATGGATAGGCGTACCTTTCTAAAAGCCGTAGGTGCAGTCGGTGCAACGGCATTTCTCGGTACGTACAAAACGGAGATTGTAAGTGCTCTTGAATTTGCAGAGACAAAGCTTGTCTGGTTGCATGGGGCGGAATGCACTGGTTGTTCCGAGTCCATCTTAAACGGTGGCAACCCGGACATCGTCCAGGCGATTACCAAGCTTAACGTTAATCTCGCTTACCACGAGACCCTCCTTGCTCAGCAGGGACTTTTCGTGGATGGGAAGCCTGCAAACAGCTCAGAGCTGAACTCCGAAATCCTTGTTGACGAACTGATCGAAGAAGGCAACTACATCCTGATCGTTGAAGGCGCAATCGCAAATGGGCCAGATGGTTCCGGCCGCTACTGCGTGATTGGGAACAGGCCTTTCAAGGAACTCTTTTCCAAAGCGGCAAAGAACGCTAACGCAATTCTTGCAGTGGGCACCTGTGCAGCATACGGTGGAATAAACTCCGCAGACAGTGCCGTTTCCGAGCTTACCGACTACAGGGGAGTGCAGTTCACAAAAGAAGACGGCTCCAAAGGCATGCTCCAGGAACTTGGCATCCGCAAGCCTGTGATCAATATCCCTGGCTGTCCCGCACACCCTGACTGGATCCTCCTGACCCTCGGGGCGGTAATCCTTGGAAAGCTCAGGATTCCCGAAGACCTCAATTCCGCTCTGGACAGGTTTGGAAGACCCAAAGTATTCTTCCCCCCCGGGCATACGGTGCACGAAAACTGTCCCCGGCGCGGCTACTACGACCGCGGGGAATTCGATACGGAAATCGGAGGGGAAAAGTGCCTCTGGAAGTTAGGCTGCAAAGCTCCTTACACCCACTCGGACTGTGCCCTGCGCCGCTGGAACGGTTCCGTAAGCATGTGCACCCAGGCAGGTTCCCCCTGCATCGCCTGTGTGGAGCCCGGGTTCCCGGATTCTGCAAGGCCCCTGTATGTTGAAGCTGAGGACAAGGGCGTGTTCCTCGGGGCAAATATCGATACCGTCTCTAAAGCCGCAGTCGGTGCATCCGTGCTTGCCGCAGGTGTACATGCAGTGCGCAGAATGAAAGGAGATGATTAAAAATGGTAAACGTTACAGTCGATCCCCTTACCAGGATTGAAGGCCACCTCCGCCTGTCCACCGAGGTTAATGCAGAAGGTGTAATCACCGATGCCCAGAGTTCCTGCCTGATGTTCAGGGGCTTTGAACGCATGCTTCAGAACCAGGACCCCAGGGATGCAGCACTCCTGACCCAGAGGATCTGCGGGGTCTGTCCTACTTCTCATTCTCTGGCAGCAGCAAATGCTCTTGACCAGCTCTTCGGGGTTGCTGACAGTGTGCCCAAGGATGCTCTTGTGGCAAGGAACATCAACCAGGCGTTAAACACCCTTGCAAGCCACGCAACCCATGTCTATGTGCTCTGGGGCCCTGACCTTGCAAACCCCTCTTACCGCGATGTCCTTACCCCTCTTGGAGAAACCGGAAGTGCTGTCTGGAAGGAACTTGTGGGCAGGTTTGCCCCTATCAGCTACAGGATTGATGGGAATGCCATTCCGCCAGGTAGCTCCTACCTTGCAGCAATCCCTGAAAAGAAACGCCTTCAGGAAGCCATCGCAGTCATCGGTGGAAAGATGCCTCACCAGGTCACTTCCTATCCGGGTGGGTACACCTACAAGCCAACTATCGCAGACATCGGCAAACTTTCCTCTTATTACCTTCAGGTGATGGACTTTGTTTCCAGCTACACCTTAAGAGTCCCCTTCGAGACCTGGATTGAAAATACCTATAAGGCAAGCTCCCCCCAGAAGGCCGTGAACTTCGTGCTCGAGCACCTCCAGGGGCTCGTGGACAGCAGTATTTCCGGTTCCAACAGCAACAACTTCAGCAGGGAAGCCGGCTGGGGTGACACGGAATTCTACGCCGCATTCGGTTCCGAACTTGTGGGAGAAACCCTCCTCGGGCTTCCGGCCAGCCTGAAACACGACCGTACCGGCGGATATAGTGATCCCTCAAAGATCAACTTCCTGGCTTACGGCGCTTTCTACAAGACTGAAAACGGGGACGGGTACGATCCGAACAGCCCGGCAGGCGACCGTTTCCAGACCTCGGGTATCGTGACCGGGAACCTCGAATACAAAAACTTCGATGCCAGCAAGATCACCGAAGGCGTTTCACACGCTTTCTATGAAGATACAGGGGAACTTCACCCCTCGAAGGGTGAGACAAACCCAATAGGCGATCCTGCAGAAATCCGCTATGACCGCGGCTCCGAGAGCAGGTATACCTGGGGCAAGGCCCCGAGATATGAAGGCATACCCTGTGAAGTCGGTCCCCTTTCCCGCCTGCTCGCTATGAAAGAGCCCCTGGTGACCGGACTGGCCCAGGCCTTCAAGGATAACGGATACTCTCCGGCAAACACCTACACCAGGATGGTGGCCCGCATCCAGGAGATTGCCATTATCGCAAATGAGCTCCTTAAGTGGGTAACTGTTGACTATGACCCGAACGGCAAGATTTCCGTGCACACTGACCTTTCCATGGCGAAGGACTCCGAAGGCATGGGACTCTGGGAAGCTCCCCGTGGAGCTCTCGGGCACTGGGTCTCCACAGACAGCAACTCAAAGGTTGTCCGCTATCAGCCTGTAGTCCCGAGTACCTGGAACATGTCCCCGAGGGACGGTGCAGGTGTCCCGGGTCCGCTTGAGCAGGCCCTGATCGGGTCAAAGATTAATGCGGCGGAAAACGCACTCGGTATCGATTATTCTAATCCTGTTAACATCCTGCATATCGGCAGGTCCTATGACCCGTGCGTTGCCTGTGCGGTTCACACCATTGACCTTACCGGGAAAAACGCTCCTAAAACCTTAAGACTCGTATAAGGAGATGATCTTTCATGAGAGGCAAAAACAACCCTATGGTTGTTGAGCGCTACACGGTACTCGACAGGGTGGCTCACACCGCCCATGCTTTTGCAATGGTAGTGCTTATCCTGACAGGGTTAAAAATCTATATGGGCTGGGACTTCATGAGCTTCCACAACGCCAGAGCTCTCCACATGATCATGGTTCCGGTTCTCCTTGCGGTGAACTGGATTCTGATCCCTTACAACATCTTCTCTGCAAGTGAGGGCGGAGTTCAGGCAAAAATGGAACATTTCATGGACACGTATATCTTCAGCCTTGAAGATGCAATGCGCCTGAAAGCAATAATGTTAAATTTCTTCGGGAAGGGTGACTACCCGGCATTTACCATCTATGATGAGGTCGAGGGGCACTACAAGACAAAGCTTCACCCCTTGATGAAGATCCTTATCGTGCTGGAAGGTACTGCTATTCTGGTCATTGCAGTTTCGGGAATTGTCCTGTACAAGCTTGACTGGGTTCTTTTCGGGCTTCCCGTGGGCTCCTGGATCCTTTCGGCAGGGGACCTGATGGCACCTTTCTTAGGTATGTCTTCACTGCAGTTAATGAGGGCAATTCACCTGCTCATGACCTACTGGTTCGTCTTTGAACTGGTTGTGCATATCGGGATTCTGGAGTTTGACCCCCATGTCTGGAAGTACTACAAGGCAATTTTCTGGTCAGGAAAGGAAAACCTTGCAGATAGGCACTTCGTTGATATCGTGGGCCATGAACCGAAGAACAACGTGCCTGACAGAGAGCTTGTCTGGCACGATTCATCCGAAAAAGTCCTGGATGCCGCAAAAGAGTAGATTTAAGAGTGAGGTTTATAGCCGTATCCTGCTAATATAGGCATATTCCTCTCTAAAAAATAAAAAGTCCTGAATTGACCTGTGTTAACTAGAATACCTGTGTTGACCAGAATACTCCTGTGTTGACCAGAATACCTGTGTTGAGTGAGAATATGTCTATATTACATGCTCCGGTCCGAATCCTGGGCTGTGGAAGCCCTTTCATGGGAGATGACGCCGTCGGCCTGAAGGTTGTTGAAGCCCTTAAAAAAACGGAACTTGAAGGGCTTGACGGTCTAGAAGTAGTAGACGCTGGCGTTTGCGGCCTGGACCTTTTAAGCCTGCTGGATGGCGCCCGGAAGGTCATAATTGTTGACGCGATCCTGACCGGCTCTCGGGCAGGTACCATCCACCGGCTTTCCGGCCTGGACCTGATAGCAGGCACTGCACCCCACGACATCATTTCGGTACATGACATGACCATATCCGATGTCCTGAAAATAGGGGAACAGGTGCAGGAACTTCCGGAAATCGTGGTATTCGGTATAGAAATAGGAAAGCAGGCTACGGAAATTACAATGGAAATGAGCGCTGATGTGCTTGAAGCCGTAAACGAGGCAGTCCGGTTGATCAGGGAAGAAGTTTCTGACTTCTTCTGACGGGCTTTTCTTTTCATATTTTCTGTTTTTTTTCCAGGGTTTTTTGAAATAATTCTACTTTTTTGAGTTACTTTTTTCATCTTTCGGGTAGAATATTAACTATTCCTACTTTAGAACTACATATTTTCCATGGGGTTGTGGAATGGGTGAAAAAGATCTCCTGTATAGGTTCAAGCATCTTGATTTCATGAAAATGGACCGGCGCACGTTCCTGAAGGCTGTGGGGGCTCTCGGAGCGTCTTTGTTTTTACAAAATTACCGAAGCCAGATCGTAAAAGCCCTGGAATTTGCTGAAAATCGGATTGTCTGGATCCAGGGAGGGGAATGCACAGGCTGTTCCGAGTCCCTGTTAAACGGAGGGGAACCTGATATCGTGCAGGCGATGCAGCGCCTTAACCTGCGTATCGCATACCATGAACTGCTGATTGGCCAGCAGGGAATTTTTGTGGAGGACGAACTGGCCAATACCTCCGAACTCAATTCTGAGATTCTTTTTGAAGAGGTTATTAAAGAAAAAGGGTATATCCTTGTGGCTGAAGGGGCGATTCCGAACGGTCCGGCAGGTACGGGTAAATACTGTATCCTGGGCGGCAAGACTTACAAGGAAATATTCCGGGAGGCTGCTGAAAATGCTGCTTTTATCGTAGCTGTCGGGCAGTGTGCAGCGTACAGTGGGGTAAATTCGGCTGACAGCGATATTAAAGATCTGATGGACTTTAGGGGAGTTGCATTTACCCTTGAGGACGGGGAAAAAGGAATCCTTCAGGAACTGGGGATCGATAAGCCTGTCATCAATATCGCGGGCTGCCCTCCTCACCCCGACTGGATGCTGCTGACCCTGGCGGCGGTTATCCTTGGGAAAATCAGGGTTCCTGAGGACCTTCCCGAAGTCCTGGATAAATGGAAGCGGCCCAAAGTCTTTTTCCCTCCCGGGCACACCATCCACGAAAACTGTCCCAGGCGCGGGTTTTATGACCGGGGGGAATTCGATACTGTCGTAGGCGGGGAGAAATGCCTCTGGAAACTCGGGTGCAAGGCTCCCTATACCAATGCTGACTGTGCGGTGCGCCGCTGGAACGGCTACCACAGCCTCTGCCCTCAGGCGGGTTCCCCATGTATATCCTGTGTTTCTGCGGGTTTTCCTGATAGTTCCCGGCCTTTTTTCCAGGAGATTGAGGACGTGGGAATTGTGGGTACCAATATCGATACTGTGGCAAAGGTTGTTGTAGGGGCTTCCCTTGTAGCGGCCGGAGCCCACGCGGTCAGGAAATTTACTGAAAAAGAAGAGCATGAAGAAGAGGAAGGAAAAGGAGCGGAAAATAGAGACGGTGGTGGAGCCGGAGAAGAAGGTGAAAGAACCGATGAGGGAGAAGGGGCAATGGAGAAAGGAGGGATGAAATAATGGTGAGGGTTACGGTTGACCAGCTAACAAGGATTGAGGGGCATTACAGAATCGATACGCAGGTCGATGAATCCGGTGTTATCACCGAAGCCCAGAGTATGGGGCTCCTGCTCCGGGGGTTTGAACGTTTCCTCCAGCACCAGGACCCCCGGGACGCGGCCCTTCTTACCCAGCGGATCTGCGGGGTCTGCCCGACTTCCCACTCCCTGGCAGCGGCAAATGCCCTCGACCAGCTCTTCGGGGTTGCGGACAGCGTCCCGAAGGATGCCCTTGTCATGCGCAATATCCACCAGAGCCTGAACATGATGACCAGCCACGTGACCCATCTCTATGTGCTCTGGGCCCCGGACCTTGTAAACCCTGCTTACAGGGACCTGCTGGCAACTGCGGGGGAGGCAGGAAACGCGGTCTGGAAAGAACTTCTGGGCAGGTTTTCTCCTATCAGTTACAGGGTTGATGGGGGTGACATCCCTCCTGGCAGGGCCTATGTCCAGGCAATCCGGGAAAAACGCCGCCTGCATGAAGCAATTTCCCTTTTTGCGGCCAAGATGCCCCATGCAGTACTGGCCCATGTGGGGGGAGTTACTTACGGGCTTACGCCTGCCGATATCACCCAGGTCGCTTCCTACTACTGGAAGACACTGGAATTCATCGAGAATTTTACCCTTGGCTTCTCCCCCGAGACCTGGTTTGAAAATACCCACAACGCAGCTTCCCCGAAAAAAGCCGTTTCCTTCGTGCTTGACTGGCTCCGGGAACTTGTGGACTCTCCTGCGGCGGCTTCAAACGATTTTTCCTATGCCGCAGGCTGGGGCGACCTCCCCCTCTTTGCAGCTTTTGGATCCGAACTACTGGGAGAAGAAATCCTCGGGCTTCCCGTGAGCATGAAATTCGACAGGGCAGGGGGCTACAAGGACCCTGAAAAGATCGGCTTTCTCTCCTACGGAGTCTATTATAAACCCGAACTCGGGGACGGCTACGACCCCACCAGCCCCCGGGATTCCCGGGTCATTCCCTCGGGTTTCATGAACGGGAAGCTTGAGCTTGAGCGCTTCGACCACACAAAGATTACCGAAAGCATCGCCCATGCCTTCTATATGGATTCCGAAACCGAAAAGACTCCCCTGGAAGGCACTACCGAACCGGAACACGATCCTGATAAAATCGATTTCAACGCGGCTCCCGAGAACCGCTATTCCTGGATAAAAGCCCCGAGTTACGGGGGAATCCCCTGTGAGGTAGGGCCCCTTTCCAGGATGCTGGTCATGCAAGAACCCCTTATCACCGGGCTTGTGGAGACCTTCCGGGAAAATGGCTATCCTGCGGTCAACAACTATGTCCGTATGCTGGCAAGGGTTCAGGAAGTGCTGATTGTCGGGGGACAGCTCCTCAAATGGCTGACGCAGGACCTTGATACGAACGGGAAATTTGCGGTTCATACCGACCTTTCCATGGCAAAGGACTCGGAGGGAATGGGACTCTGGGAAGCTCCGAGGGGAGCTCTGGGGCACTGGCTCTCAACGGATTCGGATTCGAAAGTAAAAGTGTACCAGGCGGTTGTTGCAAGCACCTGGAACCTTGCTCCGAGAAATGAGTTGGGAATCCCGGGCCCCGCGGAACAGGCTCTCATAGGCACGAAAATTTCTGCCGCGGAAAACGCCCTTGGAGTCGATTACGAGAACCCTCTGGGCATCCTGCATACAGTCCGTTCCTACGACCCCTGCCTGGCCTGTGCCATCCACACCATTGACCTCACCGGAAAGGAGGACGAGAAGGTCAGGGTGGTCTGATCAGGGAGGCCAAAATATGGGGGGAAGAAATATGGACGAAAATTCCGATATTTCCGGCTCGGGTGGTGCTGGAAATAGTGGTAGTGCTGGAAATAGTGGTAGTGCTGGAAATAGTGGTAGTGCTGGAAATCCAGGAAGTTCCGGAAGTCCCGGAAGTCCCGGAAGTCCCGGGGAAAGCATGGTCGTGGAGCGCTACACCCGGATGGAGAGGGTCACACACCTGATCCACCTGCTTTCCATGCTGGTTCTTGTTGTCACCGGACTTAAGATCTACCTGGGCTGGGATTTCATGGATTTCGATACAGCCCGCGCCCTGCACATGATTGCAGTTCCTTTCTTCCTGGCAGCGAACTGGATCCTTGTTCCTTACAATGTTTTTTCGTGCAGGGGAGAGGTCTGCGCCCTGAACGACAGGTTGAGCCATTTTATCGAAAGTTACATCTTCGGGCCCGAGGATGCCGAACGCCTGAAAGGCATCATACTCAATTTTTTCGGCAAAGGGGAGTGTCCGGCATTTACGGTTTATGATGCTCAGGAGGGACATTATGTTACGAAACTTCACCCGCTGCTCAAGCTCCTGATCATCTTCGAAAGCTCTGCAATTCTTCTAATCGCCGTTACGGGAATCGTTCTCTACAACCTTAACTGGTCCCTCCTCGGGCTTCCTATAGCTCAGTGGATCATCTCGATTGCCGGGATCTTTGCCCCTTATCTGGACGTTTCGGCTCTGGGCCTGATCCGTATCGGGCACCTGGTCGCAACCTACTGGTTCCTGTTTGAATTCGTGATCCATGTGGGAATCCTTGAACTCGATCCCAAAGTCTGGAAGTACTATAAGTCAATCTTCTGGTCGGGAAAAGAGGACCTTTCGGACAGGAATTTTGTTGAAGTGATCAATAAGAAATCAGAGCTCAACGAGAAATAAAGGCTCAACAAGAAATCAGAGCTCAATGAGAAATAAAGGCTCAACAAGAAATCAGAGCTCAATGAGAAATAAAGGCTCAACAAGAAATCAGAGCTCAACAAGAAATAAGGGTGGATTAATTACTGCGTGATACTCAGATGGTGCATAATAATTTGTTATAAGTTGTATGTCGGGAGCTGGCAAAGAGCCTGTCCGGATTAAGCCCGGCAGTCTCCTGCTAATTCTCTTTTTGCTTTCCCGGTTACATAAAAATGTTCGAAAATTAACGAAATTTATTGTATTTTTAATATTTTTTTCCCATCCAATTAATTGGAAATGTATGAAAATTTCCAAACGGTTATATACTTCACACCACGTAATTATATATGGGTATATAGATGTATGAACTGGCAGGGTTTCGTACCAAAATCGGCCAGATCATCCTCAACCTGTTGATTCTTCTTTTGCTGGTGGCGCTCGGTCTGAAAGTGGTTGAGGTTGCTCTCAAATGTTTAGTGTTTCATCACCCATTCTAAAAAACGAGGGTGTTCTTTTTTCTATCCTGAATATTTCCCTACCGAAATCCTTATTGTAAGCCCGGGCTATTGGCAGAAGTATGGAAATGCAAAAGGAAATCCAGGTCATCTGCGGGACAGTGCAGATCCCTGCCCTTCGGGAATTCCTGAAAACAATGAACGTCGTCTCCTCTGCCCATGGGGTCACCATCCAGGGCCTGAATGCGGAATTGCTTGCAGGGGAGAGGCATCTTCATTTTGCGGTCGGAAAGGCTCTTCGGGCAGTGGCTGCGGGAACTAATGTGGCAAAGGACCCGGGAGTCGAGATCATGCGTTATGCAGCCGGGGAAAGGCAGATCGAAAAGAGTTTTGCAATCGGGCTGCATGAAGGAAAAAACAGAGCTGCATTCGTGCTGCTCGGGAAAAGGGAAAATTTGCTTTCGACTTTTTCCGAAATTCAGAAGATAATCGATGAAAAGCCGTGTTCCGAAATGCTTGCCTACTCCGATGCCAAAAGGGAAGGGGTCCTTGCCCTTTTCGGGATTACGGATGCGGAAATCGAAGCCGCCGGGGAAGATAAAATCCCTGAGCTTGTGCTTGAAAGGGTGGCCCTGGCAGACCTGTTGAAGTGAGTTGTCGGTCGGATTTTTTCCCTTGCTTATTCTTCCCTGCTTATTTTTCCCTGCCCATTTTCCCTTCTTATTTTACCCGGTTTTATTCTGTGAGGGCTTTTATTCCCGGGGTTTGCCCTACGTTGGATTTTACACTTTTTTTCTCGAACCAGTCCATCACTGCAAAAGCCAGGGCCCTGGAGCCTTCAAGGAATTCCTCCTGTCCAAGCATCTCCTCTTCAGTCCGGATGTATTTCCCTTCCACTATCTCGTGTCCGGAATCTTCAATGAGATTTTTTATCCACTGCTCGTCAGCTTCCGGATGGAACTGCAGGCCAAGCACATTCCCACTGTAGATGAAGCCCTGGTTCGGGCAGGCCTCGCTTTCGAAGAGCCTGGCTGCTCCTGCCGGTATTTCAAAAGTATCTCCATGCCACATGAAGGCAGTAAATTCCTGGGGCATGTCTGCAGGAAGCTCTGAAATAGGAGGGCAGTCTTCAGTAAAATGCTCATTTCCTTTTTCGTTCACAGTGGATCTGACCCTGTGCCAGCCGATTTCCTTGAACCTGTTTTTGCTGACTTTCCCGCCAAGGACTTCCGCAAGCATCTGAGCGCCGAAACAGCTCCCCAGTATGGGTTTGCCTGCTTCGATCGTTTTCCTTACAAAATCCTTTTCAGGCCTTAACCAGGGATATTCTTCTTCCTGGTAGACGCCCATAGTGCCGCCCATTATCAGAAGCAGGTCGAATTCTTCAGGGTCCGGAAAAGCGAGGTCTCCTTCGTAGGGCAGGGTTTTTGTGAGTTTGTGGCTCTTCTCTTCTATCCAGGTTGCAATATTTCCAAGTGTCTCGGTTTCAATGTGCTGGAGGCAGTGAATTTTCATCGTTTTTCCACCTTGAGGATGAATTGAGTGGGAATTAATTGTATGGAATTAATTGTATGGAATGAATTGGTGGGTTATTTCCCAAAGATTAATTAATATATTTATAAAATTTTCTTTGCTGTTTCAGTTTGTTCTATGTTTTCTTTCCGGGCAACAGATTCATTAATATACTATCGTGTCAACAGATCACATAAAAAGGCAAAGAACATCCGTAAAAAATGAGTTTTTGATCACCAAAAATTAATTCTACTTTAGAATATGAACCTATTATCAGGAAGCAGGAAAATAGAGACGATTACCATGCCTCATCCGAAAACCGTAGAAGAAATGATTGAGTGTGCTGGCCCTATTGAGTGTGATTTACTGCCGAGGCTCGTCCAGGTGACGGAAGCCGCTGCCATTGCCGCAGCCTACCAGATGGGGCGCGGGGACAAGCATTTTGCCGACCAGGTGGCGGTCGCATCCATGCGGAGGATGCTGAACAAGCTTGACATGAAGGGCATGATCAAGATAGGGGAAGGGGAACGCGACGAAGCCCCTATGCTCTTCATCGGGGAAGAAGTGGGAACCGGCAAGGGTGACCTTGAGGTGGACATTGCCGTTGACCCTCTGGAAGGGACGAACCTGACTGCAGATGGGGCTCCGGGCTCGGTTGCGGTCATGGCAATGGCAGAAAGGGGTGGAATTTTCCACGGCCCGGATATTTACATTGATAAGATCGTGGTGGGGCCTGATGTGGTAAATTATGAAAATGAGCATCCCGGTGAAAAGATCGACCTGGACGCCCCTGTCAGCCACAACCTTGAGATCGTTGCAAAAGCTCTCGGGAGGAGCATCGACGAGCTCGTGGTCGTAATCCTTGACCGTCCCCGGCACGCCCAGAAGATAACGGAGATCCGGGAAGCCGGAGCCAGGGTGAAGCTAGTTTCGGACGGAGACCTGATGCCCGGGGTTGCAACCGCAGTCCGCGGCTCGGGTATCCATGTTGTCATGGGCGCAGGCGGCTCGGGTGAAGCCGTGCTCACGGCAGCCGCAATCAAGGTCCTGGGCGGAAAGATCCTTGGAAGGCTTGTCCTGCCCACGGTTGCAAACGGCAAAGCCAAAGAAAAGATCGAGGAGGAAATTGAAGAAAAGCTCCCAAGGCTTGAGAAGATGGGCATAACCCTCGAAAGCCTTAACGAAGTCCTAGACACGGATAAGCTGGTCCCCGGCAAAGACGTTATCTTTTCCGCAACAGCCGTCACTCCCGGCCACTTCCTGCGTGAAGTCAACCTCTTCGGCGACGGGGATGCCAGGGTGCACACGATTTCCATGGGCGCTTCCGGCGTTGTCAAGTTCACCGACAGTATCTACATAAAGGACAAGCAGGAGACTCCTCTCTACCTGTAATTCCTTTTTCATTTTTCCTTTTTTCAATTTTCCGATCTTGTTTTTACTTGTTATTCAAAGGAATTCATCTGCGTTTTCCCATTTTTTTCAGGTTTTTTCAGGTTTTTTCCATTTTTTTCCCAATTTTCGCTCCATTTTTACTTTGCTTTCAATTTTTGGATTTTCTAAAGAATACGAAAAAAGGTTAAGAATACGGCAAAAGGTTAAGAACCAGAAAAACGAAGGCAGAACAAAAAATTCCGAGTTAAAATATGAAGGTATTTCTTGAAAGTTTTGGCTGTTCTGCAAGCCTGGCTTCGGCCGAGATCATGAAGGCAACTGTGGAGAGACTTGGGCATGAGCTGCTGGAGTCAGGGTCGGCTGCTGAGGCGGAGGTCTATATCTGCAATTCCTGTACGGTCAAGTACACCACCGAGCAGAAGATCCTCTATAAAATCAGGACAATGGGCGAACAGGGTGTGGAAGTCATCGTTTCCGGCTGCATGCCCGAGGTCCAGTTAGAAGACATTCTGCACGCCAACCCCGAGGCCCACATCCTGGGGGTAAACGCGGTTTCCCGCCTTGGCGACCTGCTCTCTACCCTTGAATCAAGGAAAAAGACAGGAATGCCGGCAGAGAGGCTTGAAATCAGGACCCCCGATCCTGTCGGCTTTTTGAGCGTTCCCCACAAACGTTCCAACCCGAACATCCACATCTGCCAGATCTCCCAGGGCTGTAATTTCGCCTGTTCCTACTGCATAGTCCGGCACGCCCGGGGAAAGCTCCGGTCCTTCCCGCCGGAAGCCATAGTCGAAGATATCCGCGCAGCCGTTGCCGAAGGCTGCCGGGAAGTCTGGCTCACCTCCCAGGACGACAGCCAGTACGGCATGGACACCGGGTTCAAGCTTCCCGAACTCCTCCGCTTGATCTCGAAAATCCCCGGCGACTTCAAGGTCAGGGTAGGCATGATGAACCCCTTTTCCGTCCTCCCTATCCTTGATGACCTGGTGGATGCTTTTGATTCCGACAAAATCTTCAAACTTCTTCACATTCCCATTCAGTCCGCTTCTCACTCCGTGCTCAAACGCATGAACCGCCTGCACAGGATGGAAAACGTGGACATCATCATCACGAAATTCCGGGAACGCTTCGAAGACCTTTCCCTTTTCACCGACATTATCGTCGGCTTCTGCGACGAAAGTGATGGTGACTTTCAGGAAACCGTTGAGTGGGTGGAAAAGTACCGGCCTGAAAAAGTCAATATTTCCCGTTACTCTCCCCGCCCTCACACGAAAGCTTTCTCTTTCCGGAACCTCGATTCCAGGATTTCCGTGCAGCGTTCCCACGCCTTGCACCGGGCCTGTGAAAAGATTAAGCTCAGCTCCAAGCACGAGATGATTGGCTGGAAAGGCAGGGTCTTCGTCTCGAAATACACGAGTATCGGAGACGTGCTTGCCCGTACGGACTCGTACCGGCCTGTGGTTATCAGCGGCTCGGACCTTAAACCCGGACAGTACGCTGAGGTGGAGGTCACGGACGCGACCCCGGGGTATTTCCTGGGGAAACTGATCAGGTGAAGGTGCAAGCAGTCATTTTATTTCTTTTCACCTGCACCTTTTATTATCTGTACTTTTTACCACCTGTACCTTTTGTTATCTGGCATTCTAAATTATTGAATTTCTTTTTTTCATGGGTCACAGATTTATATAATCCATTTTATATATTGATTTGCAAATAATGCCATGTAACCTTTTTTGAGAAATGGGTCTTCGTGTCTGGTTTTACTTTGACTGAGGTACTGATTAGCGGTATGAGATAAATGAATCATGAAATAAGGTAACTGACTCACGACATGAAATAGCTGACACAAAGTCTGATGTAAACGACTCACGACATAAGGTAAATTGCTCACAGCATGGGGGGTTTTTAGTGCTGGAAGGTATCGGCATTGGAATTGGAAAAGGTATCGACCTGTTGTCCCGAATAGCAGACAAAGCTCTTGATAAGTTCTGGAGGGATGCTTCTGCAAGGAAGCACCCGATAATCGACCTTCAGGGTAATTTGAGTTATTCGCTTTCGAACGAAGACGGCCTGTTGTACGTAAGAAACGATTTTACGGCTTCCCCTTATGATGAATTCGAGTTCATTTTCGGGAGCCTTTTCCTGCCTGACCCGGTCCAGGAACTCCTTTCCGAAGATGGCGATAATGATAAAGTGCTGCTTCTGATGGTGTACGGAGAAGATACTCAGGACCTTTTACTCTCAGAGCTTGATGTGAGCACTGATTACATGCTTGATCTTCCCCACGGGGTCTATTCCTTTTTCGGGCTTATTCTGGATGCAGGAACTGAAGACCTTTTAGATTCCACAATCTATGCCATAGGTCTCCCCTGTGAGGACAATCTGAACAATCCGGATCTTGAGAGTTTTTATCTTGAGAATCCTGCTGAGATCATGGAATTCGTCAATCCCTCTCCTGTAGAAATTACAGGTGGGGGCCCTTACTATCTCAATTTGATTATGCTGGATACTGAGCAGATTCCGGACTGCCCCCTGCTCCTTTCAGAGTTTTTGGAGGAAGATTTCGTGCAGTCCCCTATTTGAAAGGAAAATAATTATATAGTTGCCAATTTTCAGTAATTCCGAATGCTACTGAAAACCGAATACGAAAAAGTCGAAGCCTACATCACAAAAGACAGCTCAATCATCCGCGAACTCATGCACCCTGCTGTCCACGGCAACTCAAAACAGAGTATCGCCGAAGCCACGGTGCCGCCTGGCGGAGTTACAATTCTTCACAAGCACGGGATTGCAGAGGAAATTTATAATATCACCGAAGGCAGCGGTATAATGACCCTCGGTTCGGAAGAATTCGAAGTCTGTACAGGGGATACAATCTGCATCCTGCCGGGAATCCCGCACAGGATCAGAAATAATTGTGAAAAGGAGCTGAAAATTTTCTGTTGCTGCGCGCCGGCTTATTCACATGAGGATACAGAATTGCTGGAATAATGAAATATTAGTTTTTTTTCGGTTAATTTCTATAATTTTTAAATATATTATATGCTAACAGTATGAATAAACCACACATCATAATAAAAAATATGAAAACTAAGTTCATGAAATCAGCGGGGATAATACTTGTAATAATTCCTAAGAAGTAGGAGGTGACAATTAGGTAAATAAAGCTATCATACATTTGGATGGGAGTCTTAAGTTCTTTAATAGTAGAGACATTAAGCATAGAATGAAGGTCTGTCAATGCGTCATAATATTTATTTAGCTTGTCTTTATTAAAGGTGTCTCTTACGTTTAAATTTAAAGTTGATTCGTTCTCAGCATACCATTTTTTATAATCTTCTAATTGTGTTGATAGTTTACTTTCTATTGTTCTTTTTTGCCTTAAATAACTACTAGTTATCGAAAAAATGACTGTACCGCTAATTGCAAGCGTAAAAAAGAGAGTTGCTAGTGAAAACTGTATTCCGTTTGTTGATTCTATTCTATACGTAAGTATATGAGAAATTGTTGTGTTGAATATTTCTTTTGTCGTATTTTCATCTACTAGACTTATAAGGATTATAACATAAACTGTCAAGAACATTAGAAATATTACCAGTGAAGTAGTAATTATAAATATATTTTTTATGGTTATGTTTATGATTGTTTCTAACAAGATTTTTAGCTGTATGTTTATTTTCTTCTGATATTTTGCATAGCAAAAACAAATTATCATGCCGATTAATATTATTGCACTAGGCATGAAATATACTAAAAAAGTTGAAATATTTTTTGATATATTAATCTGTATGGTGCCAAACACAACTATTGAGATAAGGATTACTAACAAAATTTTGTACCAGTAATATGCTTTTTTCCCTCCTAGTTGCAGATTACTTATAATGATTTGTTCGTTTGAGTAATCCTCTAAATAATCATGGAGATTGTCTAAAATTTTAATTTCCTTGATTTTGGTTGTTTCAGATTTCAAAAGTTCATTATATATCTGATAAAATGATTTTTTTGGTTGAATCGAATTGAATATGAAAACCGAAACTGCCGTGGATATTACAAGTAACAAAAAAATGGATAAATCCTCAAAGGTTGGCATATACGATAACAATTATGATTTTCTTGAATATAAATTTTGCACAGAAGTAACTACTTAAAATTTTTCCATCGCTTGATCTCAAACATCTTTTGCCTCTACAATTTCCTTAAAGTTGGTAAATGCAGAACTCTGTTTTTCCATTCTCTTCTGGAATGCCATTGATGGTGCTTTTTCTTATGTATGTGCATCCTTGTCTTTCTAATGGTAAAGGCCGCTCGCAAGCGAGCGTGACAATAACGACGGGATGAGGCTAATAAAGTTGCCCTGTTTATTTATGAGAGGCATGAAGTGCATCCGGTTGCCATTTTTCTTGGTGTGCTTTTGATGGCTGAATCCTGTTTTTTCCATCAACAGCCTCGACGCCTCAGGCGGAACGAACATCGGCGCCGGCATGAGTACTGCAAACAGCCACCTGATCAATTCCGGGGATTCCGGACACGCCTGGATGGTAATCCTGCTCACCGACGGCCAAGGCTCCTACAGCGATTACTACACCCAGCAGGCAATCGCCAACAACATCACCGTCTACACCATCGGCCTCGGCAGCGATGTGGCACCTCTCTGCTCACCACCATAGCCGAATCCACAGGCGGCAAGTGGCTGGTGTTTTTCTTATTTATCGTTTTCTTCTTTTTTTCAAGGGAAAGGCCGCTCGCAAGCGAGCGTGAAATAACGACGGGATGAGGCTAATAAGGTTGCCCTGTCTTATTTTTTTTCTTATCTCTTCCTCCTATCCCGATTTTTCATTCCTTCTCTTCATACCATTCGTCCCTTGCCTCCACAATCGCCCGCATATTCGCAAGTGGGGTCATCGGGGCGATTCCGCAGCCAGGGGCCAGGATGTCCACGCCGTCCGAGAGGCACTGTTTTGCTTCCGCCTTCACGGCTTCGGGGGTCCCGAAGAGGAGGGTGCTGGAGGGGGCGATGTTTCCGATTACTCTTGCCCGGTCTTCTATTGCGGCTTTCGCAGCTCTTATGCTGACTTTTTCTTCGATGCTGATGGCGTCGAAGCCGCATTCGGAGAGGGAATGGAGGGACCTTTCAACGTCTCCGCAGATGTGGAGGATTACAGGCCCCCGGGTTTCTTTGCAAAGGCGTGTGAAGCTTGGTTTCAAAAGGTCCAGGGCCTTCGGTGGCATCAGGTCCGTGGCCACAAGCCCCCCGTCGGGTACGCAGAGCACGTCCGCCCCGTGCTCGAAAAGAGAATTTGCGTACTCGATACAGATATCTGTGCAGACCTCCATGAACCGGGCAACGTAATCGGGTTTTTTCATGAACCATACAAGGTAATCGTTTATTCCCGCAATATGGGAAAACACGGTTGAAGGGCCTTCCATGCCTGCGATCAGGGGAACCTCTTCTTTTCCTGCTTCTCCTCCGGTCCGGGCTTTCAGGATTTTGGTTGCCTCCAGAAGGGCAGGGATTCTTCCCCTTTCGAGCAGGTCTTCGGGGACTTCAAGGCCTTCCGGGCTTTTCGAGAAGGGGTGGGAAAGGACTGAGGGCTGGATGCCTTTTGTGCCCATACGGATTTCGCAGCCCAGGGCTTCGGCAAGCACGGTCAGGCAGTAGGGGTAGCGTACGGCTTCGAGCCCTGCGATCTCGTGGCCTGCAAGGGCAAGTGCTGCCATCTTTTCCGGGTCTGAATGGGCTTCAGGCCAGTAGGCTCCGGTCAGGTCCATCAGTTCGACGGTTCCGGTCTGGGTGACTGAGAGGGCGGGTACCCTGTCGACAGTTTTTCCCTGAAGGGCGTTGAGAAAGTTTTTCCTGAGATTCGTTTCCATTTTTCTGGCTCCTTTTTTTCAACTTCTTTTCAACTTCTTTTCAACTTCTTTTCAATAGATTTCCAATGTTTATTCACTCATTTGCTGGAACAATCTGGCTTTTGTTTTTTCCCTTGTTTCAATTCCTTCCAGGATCTCAAAAGCAAGGTTTGCCGTAAATTTGTCTTCCGATACAAGTAAATCTTTCAACAGGGCTCCATCGTCCTTCGTGCAGATCTCGCTGAGGGCGCTGGCAGCTTCTGCTTTTACAAAGCGGTTCCAGTCATAAAGCACGTCAAGGAGGGGTTCAATTGCTTTTTTCGGTTTTATTCTTCCAAGGGCTCTTGCAGCCGCCAACCTTGTAAAATCATCATAATCATAAAGGGCATTGATGAGAGGATCGATTGCATTTTCCGCCTTCAGCCGCCCGAGGGCTTCGGCAGGTCCCCAATGGCCCCCGTTATTTTCATCCGTGAGTGCGGTAATGAGGGGTTCTATAGCCTTTTCGGACTTTATTTTTCCAAGGGCTCTTGCCGCTTCTCCCCGTACAAAATCAACGTTATCGCCAAGGGTGAGTTCGATCAGGGGCTGGAGGGCTTTTTCGGACTTTATTCGGCCAAGTGCCTCTGCCGCCAGTCTCCGCACCATCTCGTCTCCGGACTTGAGGGCATCTATCAGGGGATAAAGAGCTTTTTCGGAGTCCAGGTTGCCCAGGGCTTCGGATGCAAGCCTCCGGACCTCCTCATCTTCGTCTTTAAGGGCATTAATAAGAGGCTGAAGAACTTTTTCAGATTCGGTTTCGTATTCGTTTTTGGCTTTGGTTTCGGAGACGTTTTCGGAGACATTTTCAGATTCGTATTCAGATATATTCCCGAGGGCTTTTGCTGCCTCCCTGCGCACAAATTCATCCTCGTCTTTAAGGGCATTAATCAGAGTATCCAGGATACGGTGCGATATCTCCTTCGATATGTGATTCCCATTCTGTGTCCTCTTTTCTTCTGTTTTCTCTTCTGGAATCCTCTTTTCTTCTGTTTTCTCTTCTGGAATCCTTTTTTCTTCTGATCTCTCTTCAAACGTTACTTCTGATGTCCCATCCGTTATCCCGGCTAATTTTATCCGGGCCAGGATTTTTACTGCTTCCCGTCTCACAAAATTGTCCCCGGATTCAAAGGTGCGAATCAGGGGTTCGATGGTTTTTTCGAATTCCAGCTTCCCGAGGGACTTTGCGGCTCCCTTCCGGACGAAACGGCTTTCGTCTCCCAGGGCGAGAAGAAGCGGGTCAACGGCTTTTCCGCATTCTATCATTCCAAGAGCCCTTGCGGCTTCCATTCGGACTGACTGGTCTTCATCCGAGAGTAAGCTTATCAGGGGGTCAACAGCTTTTTCGGCACCTATCTGTCCCAGGGCTTCAGAGGCTTCCTTCCTTACGGACTCAGCTTCATCGGTGAGCGCCGAGATTAGGGAATCAAGGGCTTTTTCGGATTCCGGGCCTATCATCCCGAGTGCTTTTGCCGCTTCCCTCCGGACACAGTGGTTTTCATCCACGAGGGCGCCTATCAGGAGCTCGTGAGTTCCTTCGGATTCTATTTCCCCCAGAGCTTTTGCCGCGATCCACCGCACTAACTTGTCTTCGTCTTCCAGGGCTTCTATGAGGATTCCGATAGCTTTTTCCGATTTCATCCGGCCCAGGGCCTCGGCAGCTCCCAGCCGCACAAAATTGTCCCCTTCTTGAAATGCCTTTATAAGGGAGTCTGCGGCTTTTCCGGCTTTTGCCCGGCCAAGGGCTCCTACGGCTCCCAGCCGAACAAAATCATCGTCTGACGTAAGTGCGCTGACAAGGATTTCGAAAGCTCTTTCGGATTCGACCTGAGCCAGGGCTTCAGTAGCAGCCAGGCGGACAGCCCGGTTTTCATCCTCAAATGCGTTTATGAGCAGTTCGACAGCTCTCTCGGACCCTATTATTCCCAGAGCCCTTACCGCTTCCCTTCGCACCGAATAGTCCTCATCTCCAAGGGCACCCGTGAGTGGGGGAAGGGCTGCCTCTGATTTTGTTTCCCCCAGTACCCTCACCGCTTCCCTTCGCACGAGGGTCTCTTCATCATGAAGTGCCCCGGCAGCCACGTCAATCCCGCAGCTCCCAAGGGTTTCAAGGCTCAGGATGCCCTTTATTTTTTCCACTGTAAATGTGTTGTCGAGTTTCCCGACAAGCAATGAGCATACCTTTTCCTTTGTTTCGGGTCTGGCTTTCCCGGCGCATTTTGAGGCAAGCCATAAATTTCCGCTTAAAATTATGGAATCTACCAGTTCATCGGCAGATTCAAGCATTTCTGAAGATAACGTGACAACATTTTCCCATCCCGGGTGCCTGAATGCTTCCGAGATATCCTTTCCGTTTCCAAAATACGTTTTCAGCTTTAAAGCTGCAAAATATTCCTGAAAAGACCTGTTAATTCCGATTCTTATCTCGGAATCTTTTCTGGTAAGGAGTCCTATCTCAATGCAGGCCTGAATCAGCTCTCTTGCCCCAGTCCTGTCGGAGACCCCGGCTTTTGCATATTTCTCCGCTACATCAAGGGCATAAAGGTGGTCGCATGAAACTTTATTCTCACACTGGAGTTTGAAAGCCAGATCAGTAAGAACATTTTCAATTTCTGTTTTTTCAGTTTCTTTCCTTTCAGATCCTGTATTTTCAGATCCTGTCCTTTCAGTTTCCTTCTTTTCAGTTTCTTTCCTTTCAGATCCTGTATTTTCAGTTTCTGCCCTTTCAAATTCTATACTTTCAGGTTCAGCTTTTTCAAATTCCGACCTTTCCTCACTTTTTCTTTCGGGGCATATCCCGGAGTGCATATTTCCAGAGTTAAGTGAATTTTCTCTTTTTTTCCAATCTCCAAAGAGCTCCGAAATAAAAGTCCGGTAAATATCAGCCCGGCTGGAAGGTACTCCTTTTTGAGGCGTCCCTTTCTTAGCTGTCCCTTTCTGAGCCGTTGCAATTTTAAGCCAGAGGTAAAGCATGAGGGGGTTTCGGATAAATGGCTTTGATCGGGCTTCTTTCAGGGTCCTGGTTGCCAGGGTTTTTGCCTGTTCCTCGTTCTCGATGTGTTTTTCTATGAATTCCTGGATATTTTCATCTGTCAGCTTTTCAAGTTTGAAAGCCCCAAACGTAGTTTTTATGCTGGCAAAATCTCCGGGCCTTGAAGCAATTACGTATTTGCAGTCTTCGTACTCGGAGATGAAATCGGAAATTTCCTCAAACGGATCAAAATTCTCGGAAGGTGTAAGCAGGTCAAGCCCGTCGAAAAGCAGCAGGGCTTTTCCTTCAAGCAGTTTCTTAAAACAGGGTTCTGATATTCCTTTTTGTTCTGCTGTCGTCCTGACGTAATCGTAAAAAGAGCTTTTTATATAGGAATCAAGGGCTACGTAAATGGGGACGAATCTTTCCCTTTTCTCAAGGCAGCTCCTGGCATAGGAGGTCCCCAGCCATTTAAGGGTTATCGTCTTTCCCGAGCCCGCTTCTCCGTAAATGATCAGGTTTTTTTCTTTTTCTATGATTTGAGGGATGTTGAATTCATGGGTCAGGCATACGTTTTCTTCAAAAAGACGGCGGTGGATTGGAAATATTTCCCTGACCGAATGTGACGTATAATACTTTCCCGTTTCATTCGTACCTTCATCTAAGATTAAGCCCTTCAGGTACTTCTCCAGCTCTCCACCCGGAACATTCTCTTTTAGAGACATAAGGCACCCACTATTTTACAAAGAGTCGCCGCAACTCGCCCTTTGCATTAACCTCTTTTTATCCGGATACCTTTTTTAGTTTACCGCTTTTGGCCTATATTCCGAACCTTTCATGTCCCGGCTTTTGTGGTACTGCCTTTCGTTCGTGTCCCGGACCTTTGAGTTTTACTGCCTTTCGTTCGTGTCCCGGACCTTTTCGACGACTTTCTTGTTGTAGGAATTTACTACGTCGCTGCGGGTGATGAGGCCAATGAGTTTGGTTTTGTCTTCGCGGTCAACAACGGGAAGCCTGCCTATTTCCCGGACTGCCAGGCGTTTGAGGACGACGTCAAGGGTTTCGTCGGGGTAGGCAACTTCCACTTCCCGGCTGGAGATATCCCCTATTTTCTTTTCGAGTTCCCCGTACTCAACCTTGCTGCGGAGGTCCGAGAGGGTCACGATCCCGGCGAGTTTGCCTCTGGAATCCAGAACAGGAAAACCTGCGTGGCGGCTTGCCTGCATGAGGGCGATCAGGGTACCCACGTTCTTGTCTTCGGAAACAGTCTGGACGTGCTTGACCATCGCATCCTTCACCAGCATGGAGACCATGATGTCGATTTCTCTGCCTTTGCGGATCTTGAAGCCTTTTTTGCGGAGTTCTTCAGTGAAGATGGACTCGGGGTGCAGCGCATTGGACATCACGTTGCTGAGTACGCAGGCAAACATAAGCGGGAGGATCATGTTGTAGTCCCGGGTGATTTCGAAAAGGATCAGGATGGCGGTAAGGGGAGCCCTCGCCGTTCCGGCAAAGACTGCGGCCATGCCTACAAGGGCATAGGCTCCCGATTCTGCCGGGATTCCGGGGAAGAGCATGTTTGCGGCAACCCCGAAAGCGCCTCCGAGCATTGCCCCGCTGAACAGGGACGGGACGATGGAACCTCCCGACCCGCCGGAGCCCATTGTCAGGGAAAATGCAAGGATTTTCAGGACCAGCAGAATGAGAAGGAGGTCCAGGGCAAACTGGTTTTCAAGGGCTGCGGTGATAACCGAATAACCAAGCCCGAAAACCTCCGGGTAAAAAAAGCCTATGATGCCCACGCCAAGCCCCCCAAAGGCGGGTTTGAAAGCGGGGTGAAGGGGCATTTTCCCAAATATCTCCTTCGTAAAATAGAGAGTCCGGATCAGGACGGTAGCGACAATTCCCGCAAGCAGGCCGAGGACCAGGTATAAAATAAGTTCCTGGTAGGGGTTCACAAGCTCATAGTGGGAGATCTGGATCGGTTTTATCCCGAAAACGGTGCTGGAGATCAGGGTAGCGAAGACTGAGGAGATCACGATAGGAATGAAGGTTTTTGTTTCAAGTTCCCCGTAAATTACTTCTACAACGAAGACAACCCCTGCAAGGGGGGCATTGAATGCAGCTGCAATCCCTCCGGAAGCCCCGCAGCCAAGCAGGATCCGAAGCTGCCTTTCCGAACTTTTTGCCAGCCTTCCTACCAGTGCCCCGATCCCTGAGCCTGCCAGTATACCCGGGGCTTCCTTTCCGAGGGACCCCCCGGAACCGATTGTGATTATCGAGGTGAATACTTCCAGAAAGGCGTATAGGGGCTTGATCCTGGCTCCCCGGAGGGTAACGGTCTCGATCAGGCCTTCTACGCCATAATGTTGTTTGATCATGAAATGAGATATCAGCCCTACGATCAGGCCTCCTACCGCAGGCACCAGGATAATCCCGTAATTTGTGTAGTCATGAGTCGGGAGTTCTTCCGAAATCCCAAAAAAAATACTGCTGTATCGGAGAGCGCGGTCGTACAGTCCGATTACAAGCCCTGTCAGGATGCCGATCACGATGGCAAAAGAATTTACCCTGGTGGATTCCGTGTCGAAGCGCTGGGCTATGTGCTCTGTTAGTTTATGGTATTCCGATACATTATGGAACCTGAACTTGGACTCCGGACCGTCTTCCAAATACGTGCGCCTCTTTAGGACTTTTATGCTTCGCTCTTTTCTCGGTAAGCTCGTTTTTCAGGAAAAATAATATCAGGGTTTCCAGGGCTCAATTCTGCCTTAAATACCTTCTTAAGATGAAAGGATTTTCCCTATTTATTTAAACCTATCCTTTTTTAATTTAATTTGATGTTTTGTTTCAACATCTCTATCTTCTTGATGCTATCCCCCTCTCTTCTTTTATATTTATTCCTTTTGTATTTTTATTTCCCGGCGTACTTTTATCTCTTTGGCATTCTTCTTCTTCTTCTTCTTCTTCTTCTTCTTCTTCTTCTTATTTATTATTATTATTATTATTATTATTATTATTATTATTATTATTATTATTATTATTATTATTATTATTATTATTATTATTATTACTGTTAGTATTGATTGTCATTAAATTCATTTCTTCTCTATAATTTCAAGGACATCGCAGAGCTTTGCTGCGGTATTCCGGACCGTCTGCATTCCCACTGTGTCTTCTTCGACGGGGTTCCAGGCAATGCCTCCGAAGTGGGCGTCGTCTCCTACAATGATCATTCCGTGGATATGCATCCAGTCATGGATGGACTGGATTGTCTTTTCCTGTCCGCCGTTTCTTGACCCTCCTACGGAAAGAGCAGCCCCTACTTTGTTTTTGAGGACAAAGTTTTTGCGCCGGAGAAGTACGCTGCGGTCAAAAAGGGCTTTGAGCTGGGCAGGGTAATTTCCCATATACACGGGAGCGGCAACGATTATGCCGTCAGCTTCTCTCATTTTTTCATAAACATTTTCCATATCATCTTCGATCACGCAGCAGTCTTTTTCCCGGCAGGCTCCGCAGGCCGTGCAGGGGGCAATCTTTGAGGTAGAGAGGAAAACGCTATCGGTTTCAAAGCCCCTTTCTTCTGCAAGCTTTAATACGGTTCCAATCATTTTTTCACAGTTCTGTCCCTTTCGAGGGCTTCCTGAAATGCCTAAAATTTTCATCGATATCATTTCGGAATTCTTTTATATTAATTTATCATATATTTTCAGTAATAATCTTTTTAAACTCCCGTGTCTTTTCAGTAAAAGTAACTTTAAATCTTCATGTATTTTAAGGAAAAACGCCTGGTAGTGGTATATATATCACCATGTCGCCATCCAGAAATATATATTTGTTATTTTTATATATCTCTCTATGCATTTTACGTAATTTTATATACCAAAACTCAGGTAATTTAAATTACTCTAAATATATAGGAGGTTGGTTGATTGGCTAAATTCTTAGACAAAATCAGCGAAAGAGCAAAAGTACTCAACAAGACAATCGTTCTCCCCGAATCTGAAGATATCAGAACAATCCAGGCTGCCGTAAAGGCAACTGAGCGTGGTGTTGCCAAGATCGTTCTCATAGGCAAGGAAGCCGCCATAAAGGAACTGGCAGGTGACCTGGATCTTTCAGGAATTACAATCATAGACCCCGAAACATACGAGAACAAAGACAAGTACATTAATGCCTTCTACGAGCTGCGCAAGCACAAGGGAATCTCAATGGAAAACGCAGCAGAAGTCATGAAGGACTACATGTACTTCGGCGTTATGATGGTCAAGCTGGATGAAGCAGACGGTATGGTAGCCGGCGCGTCCCACTCTTCCTCAGACACCCTCAGGCCTGCCCTCCAGATCGTGAAGACCGCCCCTGATGCTGCCCTCGCATCTGCTTTCTTCATCATCTCAGTGCCTGACTGCGAATACGGGTCCGAAGGAACCTTCCTCTTTGCCGACTCCGGCATGGTCGAAATGCCCAGTGTGGAAGACGTTGCAAACATTGCAATCATCTCTGCAAATACTTTCGAACTGCTGGTCCAGGACGTGCCCAAGGTCGCAATGCTTTCCTACTCCACCTACGGGAGTGCCAAGAGCCCCCTGACCGAAAAGACGATTGCTTCAACAAAGCTTGCAAAAGAAATGGCCCCCGATCTCCTGATCGACGGGGAACTCCAGGTGGATGCGGCAGTCGTCCCAGCCGTTGGAGCCAAGAAGTGCCCGGGCAGCCCTGTTGCCGGTCAGGCTAACGTCTTCATTTTCCCTGACCTGAACTGCGGAAACATCGCATACAAGATTGCCCAGAGACTTGCCAAGGCTGAAGCCTACGGTCCTATTACCCAGGGACTGGCCAAGCCTATCAATGACCTTTCCAGGGGCTGCAGTGACGAGGATATAGTAGGGGCTGTTGCTATCACCTGTGTCCAGTCAGCTGCACAGGATAAATAATCGCAATAGTTTTATCAAAAACCATACATAGTATAATCTACCCGGAAACTGAAGATGTTACCGGGGCCCAGTTGATTAAACTGGAAACAAATGGATTGAACTTGGGGTTTTAAGATGAAAATACTGGTAATAAACGCAGGGAGTTCATCCCTAAAGTATCAGTTAATTGATATGACGGATGAATCCGCTCTTGCAGTTGGTCTCTGTGAGAGGATCGGCATCGACAACTCGTTCCTTACCCAGAAGAGGTCTGATGGGAAGAAATACGAGGTGCAGACTGACCTTCCTGACCACAAGGTCGCCCTTGAGGAAGTCATCAAGGCCCTCACCGACGCTGAATTAGGTGTCATCGCCAACATGTCCGAAATCAGTGCCGTAGGGCACAGGGTCGTGCACGGTGGCGAGAACTTCACCTCCTCGGCTGTAATCAATGAGGATGTCAAGCAGGCCATAAAGGACTGTTTCGAACTGGCACCTCTCCACAACCCACCAAACATGATGGGAATCACAGCCTGTGAAGATATCATGCCCGGTACCCCCATGGTTGCTGTCTTCGACACCGCATTCCACCAGACAATGCCTGCCTATGCTTACATGTACGCCCTGCCCTACGAATTCTATGAGAATTATGCGGTCAGGAAGTACGGTTTCCACGGCACGTCTCACAAGTACGTGGCCATGAGAGCCGCTGCCATGCTTGGCAAACCCGAGTCTGAAGTAAAGATCATCACCTGCCATCTCGGAAACGGTTCAAGCATCGCTGCCGTAAACGGTGGCAAGTCCGTTGAGACCAGCATGGGCTTCACTCCGCTCGAAGGCCTGGCAATGGGTACCAGGTGCGGTTCCATCGACCCGGCAGTCGTTCCCTTCCTCATGGAAAAGGAAGGCATGACAACCAGGGAAATCGACACCATGATGAACAAGAAATCGGGTGTCCTCGGTGTTTCCGGCCTGAGCAACGACTTCAGGGACCTCGACGAAGCCGCTTCCAAAGGAAACAAGAGAGCCGAACTCGCCCTGGAAATCTTTGCCTACAAGGTCAAGAAGTTCATCGGAGAGTACTCAGCCGTACTTAACGGTGCCGACGCAGTGGTCTTCACCGCAGGTATCGGAGAAAACAGCGCAAGCATCAGGAAGAGAATCCTCTCCGGCCTTGAGGGTCTGGGCATAAGCATCGATGATGAGAAGAACAAGATCAGAGGCGAAGAAATCGATATCAGCATACCTGAAGCCTCCGTAAAGGTCTTAGTCATCCCGACCAATGAAGAACTTGCAATTGCAAGGGAAACCAAAGAACTGGTCGCCATCGATGAAAAATTAGGTGCTTCAATATCTGTCTGAATTGTAAACTTGGAATGGTAAAGGGGTTTTCTCCTTTGCCTTTTTTCTCTTTTTTTTCAGGGTTTAGCCGGAGTGTTTTTTGTTTTGTTTTCTGTTAGTTTTTTTCTGTTAGTTGTTTCATTTTCTGTTTTCTGTTAGTTTTTTTGTTAGTTTTTTTGTTAGTTTTCTGTTAGTTGTTTCCTTTTCTATTTTCTGTTTCGGAGCCTGTATTCCGGACCCCGAGTCATGGTCTGTTTCTGAATTTCATTTCGATCCTTACTCCGTTTTTTCACACCATTTAACTTGACAACTCTTTAAACCGGGATCAAAACCGAGCTATTTATATTGATCAAAGACAACCCTTTACCAAAAAACGCTATCTCAGGAAAACAATATCTCACGATTAGACATGATCATGGAGCAAAATTCCCCCCTTCCCGAATTCGATGTTGATAGGGAAACCGTTGCCGGTATCCTCAAAGCCGCCAGGGTGAGGGGACAGTATATTCTGGGCCTCGAGTCCCTGGGCATCCTGAAAGCTTATGGCGTCCCGACAATTGGCAGCGCATTCACGGAGACCCTGGAAGATACAATTCGGGAAGCTGAAAATATCGGCTATCCTCTTGTTATGAAAATCGTGTCACCCCAGATCTCCCACAAGTCCGATGTCGGAGGGATCAGGCTCTCCCTGGAAAACGCCGGGGAGGTGAAAGCCGCCTATGAGGATATGATGGAAAAAATCCCGAAAGAAAAGCCCTATGCCGTCCTCGAAGGAGTCCAGCTCCAGCAGATGCTCTCAGAGGGCAGGGAAGTGATCATCGGCATGGTCCGCGACCCTACCTTCGGGCCCATGCTTATGTTCGGGCTTGGTGGGATTTATGTTGAGATCCTGAAAGATGTCAGGTTTGCCATTGCCCCTCTTTCCGAGCCCGAAGCCCGGGACCTGATAACCGGCATCAAGACCTATCCACTGCTTGCGGGAGTCCGCGGGGCGGAACCCGGCGATATCGATGCCCTGGTAGATTCCATCCTCAGAATTTCCCAGCTGGTCTGCGACTTCCCGGAGATCGAGGAGTTCGAAATCAACCCGATGATAGTTTTAGATAAAGGAAAGGGCGCTCTGGCTGTGGACATGCGGCTTGTTCTGAAAACGGACTGATTTCAGTCTAAATGATGTAGGAATGCTTCCACCAGCCTTCCCGAGAATGCTTTTATTTAACCCCACAAACCTTTTTTCATTCCAGGCAATACAGGAGTTTTCCGCCAGCTTGCTCGAGAAGTACTTCCGTTGGTCCCTCAAACCGTTTTTCAGTTCTGATAATATAGAAGTTGCCCGCCAGCCTGCTTGAGAAGCACTTCCATTGATCCTGTAAACCGTTTTTATGTCCTGGATATGTAGGAATTCCCGCCAGCTTGCCTGGCGGCGCCTCCCCAAAATGAAATAAAAAAGATATATGAAGAATTGAGCCATTTTCAAACTGCATTTCTTCCTGTTTTATTTACAACCTACCGTTTTTAAATTATTCACTTATACTTTTTCAGTCATTCAGATGTACTTTTCAGTCATCTGGCTATACTTTTTGATTGTATGAATGTTTTTCTTCAGTCATTCAGATGTACTTTTCAGTCATCTGGCTATACTTTTTGATTATACGAATGTTCTTTTTCAGTCATTCAAATGTACTTTTCAGTCATCTGGCTATACTTTTTGATTGTACGAATGTTCTTCTTCAGTCATTCAGATGTACTTTTCAGTCATCAGGATACACTTTTTTTGGTTATTCCAATATACTTTATGGAAAAGGCCGGTCAGCAAGCTGACCGGTGAGAGCGCCGGTACTTGAAAAGCAAATTGAAAAATGTTTCTCTTTTTTCTTTTCTCAAAAGCATCAATGACGGAACGTAGGAAGACCTATTCACTGTTTCTGAAATATTTTCCATTTGTCTCCTTCAGCTCCTCTAATTTTCAAATATGATGGCCTGAATAGTTTTCATCATCAGTTACCGGTGGTTTCAGAATTCTGAAACGTCTTAGCCTCTGGTCACACTAAAATTATAACATTTGTTTCGTACATATTGGGGGGTAGAAAATGAGGTGATTGTACGACCCAGGAAAGGAAAAGATTTGTGCTGGCTGTGGGTATCCTGCTTCTTTCGAGCACTGTCGCCATTAATCTTCTGCTTGAAGACTCCCCGGTGGTGATCCAGCTTGAAGGAGATACGTTCAAGGTTGTGGATATCCCTTATGTGTATACTGTAAAGGAAGCGTATATTCTCCTTTTTTCCGGGTTTTTAGGGGGTCTGGCTCTGGCTCAGGTTCTGCATTATCTGGGGTTTTCCGGGTCTGTTTCTCTTTTGCCGGGGCCTGCAGGGCAGGGAACGGCAGTCAATCTTGCAGCAGAGGCAGTCCCAATGGGGAATTTTGAAGTTTCCCCTGATAATTCCCTTGAAAATTTCCGTGAGAATTCTCCTGAAAATGGGAATTCCCCTGATAATTCTCCTGATAATTCCCCTGAGGAACTCCGGCCTGCTGCGGATAATATTGCGCCTACAGATGTTCTTTTGCGAGCCCTTGAAGGAGACGAAAGGAAAGCCGTTGAACTTATTGTGCAAAGAGGGGGAAGGATTCTCCAGAACGAACTGGTCAACTCCCTTGGTTTTTCCAAGGCCAAGGTTTCCCGCGTGCTCATGAACCTGGAACGAAGGGGCATAATAGACAAGAAGAAATACGGGCTTACCAACTGCATTTCGATAGCTGATGAACTTTCAGGTGATATCGGAACGAAGGGGGAGATGAAATGAAGAGAGATGTTCTGATTACGCTTTCAGTTGCCATCCTTATACTGGCACTGGGGCTCTTCTGGTATTACGGAACAGGGGCTGATGTGCATATCGCGGATATGACTGCTCCTCCTGTTGGAGTCGGCAGCCGGGGACAGCTGGACATTGTGCTTCTGAACAACGGCTCAGAACCCGTGGACGTGTGGCTCGAGGTAGAAAATGCTTTTGTGGATGAGAACGGGGAAAGCTATTCGACCTCAAGGCTGATCATTTCCAATGAATCGGAGTCTCTGTGGAGTGCCGAGCTTGTCTCACTTCAGAAGCCTGTTAAACTTCTCCCCGGAAATAATACGGTCAGTGTAATGCTTGGCTATAAGCTTCCGGGAGAATATGAAGTAGAGGTTAAGGTTTCTGAGGATTCCAGGCTGCTCGATAAGTCTGCGATGGTCGTGGAGGTCCCTCCTCCTGAGCTCTTTCTGGAACTGGAGTATGAAAAGGAGCGTATGGGAAGCTCTGATGTTTACGGGATATATGGCTACCTTATCAACCACGGGCTAAGCTCCGCGCGGGATGTGTCCACAAACCTGACCGTGATAAACGAACGTACCGGGAAGACGGCCTTTACATCTTCAAGGACTTACTATGTGAGAGACAATGATAAGAGTGCCCTGTGGGCCTGGTCAGACTATCCCTACGCAATTGTGGAAATCGCCCATGGGGAACCCTCCGGAGAATCATACATGCCTGTCCAGAATGTGGTAATCGGAGGAAGCGAGGACCGCTTCAGGATTAATGTAACTTCCACGTGGCAGGATCAGGTGGTTTCTGCCGAATTGCTGCTCCCTCCGGGAGAGGAGGCAGGTGATGCGTATGATTAAGCGATATGAACTTCTCAGTTGTGGGAAGGCAAAACTTTTGGTTCTCTTTATTTTGCTTGCAGGAACCTGTGCCGGCTGCCTTGGCCAGGACCCTCTTGAGGCCAGGGTGGAGAAACTGGTCCGGGGGCTTGGGGATGAGGACCCGAGTATCAGTTATGCCTCAGTTGACGGACTTGTCGATATCGGGGAACCCGCAGTGGATTCACTAATTAAAGCATTAAAAGACGATGATCCCCAGGTGCGAAGCCTTGCTGCTCATGCTCTCGGGGAAATAAGGGCTCAAAAAGCTGCGCCCCCTCTTCTGGAGATTCTCGACGATCCTTCTCCGGAGGTCCGTATGAATGCATCTT
Source organism: Methanosarcina sediminis (assembly GCF_052056915.1). Taxonomy (GTDB): domain Archaea; phylum Halobacteriota; class Methanosarcinia; order Methanosarcinales; family Methanosarcinaceae; genus MTP4. The sequence continues at coordinate 3,295,850 of NZ_CP195119.1, forward strand.
ATTCGCTTGGTTTGATTGGCGACACGAAAGCCGTTGAGCCTTTGATAAAGCTCCTGGAAGATGAAGACGAAGAGGTGGTTCGCTATACTGTGATCGCTCTTGGGCGACTGGGTGATCCCAGGGCTGTCGAACCTCTTGCCGAAATTCTGGATAGTGATAATGACGATGTACGCCGTGAAGTTATGTATTCCCTTGCAGAAATCGGAGATCCGAGGGCTGTTGATCCCCTTCTCGACTTATTAGCTGATGAAAAACTTGGACCTTCGGCAGCCACTATCCTTGGTAGTTTTAAAAGTGAACAGGTTTTTGGAGAGCTCACTGCGCTGCTGGACAGCAGGAACCCCACAACCCGAACCAACGCTGTAGCTGCACTTAGGGGTTACCGGAACCCTGAAACAGTCCCCTTCCTGCTTGAAATGTTGGATGACAGGGTTCCCGAGGTAAGAAGGGGAGCCGCTTACTGCCTTGGGCATTTTGAGCCTGAAGAAGCTGCCCCAGCAGAACAGCCCCTGATCAATGCTCTTGGGGACAAGGAACCTGAGGTACAGGAAGCTGCTGCCTGCTCTCTTGGAAGGATCGGAAGCAAAGAAGCAGTACCTCCCCTTGAAGAACTCCTTCAGGATAAGAACCAGAACCTCCGGGTTGCTGCCGTTAAAGCCCTGGGAGATATTGGAGATCCTGGGGCTGTGGACTCTCTTATTTCCCTTTTTGAGGATGAGGCCTGGTTAGTAAGGTCGGAGATTGTACATTCTCTTGTAGAAATCGGAGATCCAAAGGCGGTTGATCCTCTGATTTCGTTGCTTGGGGATGAAAGCTATAGAGTCAGGCGAAGTGCTGCGGAGGGCCTTGGAAAACTCGGGGACGAAAGAGCTGTTAGTCCCCTTCTCATGGCACTCGAAACCGAAAGGGAAATGGATGTCCGGGCGGCAGAGGTCAGGGCTCTCGGGAAACTCGGAGGACCCGAAGCTGCCGAAGGCCTGCGCCGGATCAGCACGGACATGGATGAATACCGGAACGTCAGGACTGTCGCGGAAGAAGCACTTGGAAATATCGAGGGAGGTGAGGCAGTGAATGCCTCTTCCTCTTCTTCTTCCTCTTCTTAATCAAGGTGTTTGGATTGTGATAATATGGATTAAATGAAACAAGTTTCGAAGCGGGATCATTTCAAGATTTTTCCAGGTCTTTGATTGATACTGGCCAAATATTAGTGGAGGCTATGCCAGATTTTGAATATCACTCTAAACTTTCATGAAAATTTGTAAAATTAAAAACTTTGTAAAATTAAAGCGCTCTGGACTGATAAAATCCGGAGGCTATGCTCAACATCCTGCTATTTGCAGGAATAAGGAGAAAACAAGAATATGAAGAAATATACAATCGTTTCACTGGCTGCTCTTACTTTCTTAATTGCAATTGCAGCAGGCACTGTGAGTGCAGCAGATACTGTAAATGCGGTAGACACTGTAAGTGCAGCAGATACTGTTAGCAGTAGAACCCTCGTTTGTAATGTTGTGGGCACCAATTATGAATGCGGGAGCTGGTCCAATGAACAATATCCGGTAATCGATTTATTTGGAGATAAGTATGTTCCGTTGTTCGCCAACAACGATGATATCCGGGATTCAAGCGTTGACAAGCTTGCCAAATTGATTCTTGACAGCAATGAATCGTACACTCTCGAAGCCGGTGAAATTCTTGACCTCGGTCATGGTTATGCTCTTGAAGTCAGGCAGATCGATATTGACTGTGAGAATGTCTGGCTCGAATTTACCAGGGACGGCCAATATCTCGGTGATCAAACTATCTCAGTTAGTGATGAGAATGACAAGGCCTGGTCTGTTGCCCTTGACAACGTCCAGGGTGAAGACAACATTGTTGTGATGAAAGTCCATGTCAACCAGTTATTCGTGGGTGTAGAAAAGAGAATAGTCAGGATCGACGGGATCTGGCTCATTGACTATGCAAATGTCAAAACCCTTAATATCGGGGATGAATTCGGAGAATTCACACTTGAGGAAATCATTAGCGGAGTAGATGAATCTAATCCGGGATGTCTTGTTTTCAAAAAGAACCCGCTTGCTGATAATATTTATAATGTCGTGGGCACCAATTATGAATGCGGAAGCTGGTCTAATGAACAATATCCGGTAATCGATTTATTTGGGGAAAACTATGTTCCGTTGCTCGCCAACAACGGTGATATCCGGGAAGCACACGTTAACAAGCTTGCAGGATTGGTTCTTGACAGTAATGATACGTACACCCTCGAAGCCGGCGAAAAACTCGATCTTGGCCATGGCTACGCTCTCGAAGCCAGGCAGATTATTGATAATATTGATGGTGGGAAGGTCTGGCTCGAATTCACCAGGGACGGACAACATGTCGCTGACCAGAATATCTCAGTTGATTCCGAGAACAATAAGACATGGACTGTTGCCCTTGACAATGTTCAGGGTGAAAACGATATTGTTGTCATGAAAGTCCATGTCAGACAGGTATTCGTGGGTATGGAAAAAAGAATTGTTTGGATCGACGGCATCTGGCTTATTGATTATGCAAATGCCAGAACTCTCAATATCGGGGACAAATTTGGAGAGCTTACACTTGAGGAAATCATAAGCGGAGCAGATGAATCTAACCCGGGAAGTCTTGTTTTCGAAAATGTTTCCGTTGCTGATTCCTCTTCCTCCGGCACTCCCGGAAAGGAACCGGGAAAGTCCACTGACAAAAGTACAGGATCGTTCACTTCATGGTGCCGGGACCTGTGGAGGTGTATCACAATGAAAAGCAAATTAACGTTTTAAATTGAGATACAATGAAAATTGAGATACAATGAAAAAATGTAATGTTTTTGGGTTCTTTGCTTCCGAAAACTGGAAAGGAGGCTGAAAGATTTGGAAATAACTGAAGATTTGATGCCACTGCAGGTTCTGTCACTGCCTGAGGATGTTCCACTGCTTGCAAGGGCTCTTTCAAGGCCCCTTTCAATGCAGATCCTCAAACATCTCCGGGAAAAACAGATGTCTGCAAGCGAGCTTGCAGCAGAACTCGATCTTCGCCTGAACACCCTTAAGTACAACCTTGACGCGCTGGAAGAAGCTGGCCTGATTAAAGTCATGACAGTTAAATGGAGCTGTAAAGGCCGTAAAATTAAAGTCTACGCTTTTTCGGAGCAGCCAATTTTACTGCTTCCCCGGGCAAAAACAAATGAATGTTCTTCAATTTGTGGCACTCTGGATGAACTTTGCCAGGGGTGAACTTTGCCAGGGGTGAACTTTGCCAGGGGTGAACTTTGCCAGGGGTGAACTTTGCCAGGGGTGAACTTTGCCAGGGGTGAACTTTGCCGGGGGTGAACTTCGTCAGCCAGGAATGGTTCGGAATTAAGCCTTAGCAGAATTAAGCCTTAAACCGGCTCAGGTAAATATCAGGACAAAGTAGCCCCCCACAAAAAGGACGAGGATCAAAAAGCTTTCCCAGCCTATCCCTCCTATGCCGTGCCTTTCCCTGTCCAGGAGCCCCATTACCAGGATCGCGCTCAGGATCAGGGCCAGGATGATTATGAAAGTCTGGCCGCCGGTAAAGGCGTGGTATACGGAACCTTCCGAGTAGGCAAAGTCCACGAGAGCCACGGTGAGCACGTCAAAAGTGTTTCCTCCCACGATGTTGCTTACGGCAAGGGTCAGGGCTCCTTCCCGCACTGCCGAAAAGGTGACTATAAGTTCTGGAAGCGAGGTGGACACGGCCGTAAACAGCCCCCCTACGATGGTCTCCGAAAGCCTGGTTTCCTCGGCGATGACAATGCCCGTTTGTGCAACCATGTAACCTGCTACAGCTACGGCAGCTGCGAGTATCAGGAACCTTGCCGAAACGCTCTTTTTGTTCAGGGTCTCGCTTTCGAAGTAGCGGACCCTGTCTTCGACGGTAAAAGCCGTATGTTTCGGAGCCCACATCTTCCTCGCCTTCGCTCTCCAGATAAGCCGGATCCCTGCAACATATGCGAGTATCACAAGGACCGAGGCCGGATGGATTCCTATCACCGAAACTTCAGGAGAAAAGGCTAAAAGAAGGATGAAGGAGAGCAGGATTATCAGGAGCATTCCCTGCATCAGGCTTGTGTAGGACGCCGCCGCATGTTCCAGATTTGCTTTCCTGTAGCTGATGTCGGCAAGGGCAAGAAAGGTTGTTTGGGCAAGAATTCCCCCAACTGCATTGCTGACCGCAAGTTCCGGGTGGTTCTGGGCTGCGGCGGTAATTGAGGTTATGATTCCAGAAAGGGAGGTAATCGCCCCGAGGAGTATTCCTCCTACCATTGCTTCTCCCAGGCCTGTAAGGTCTGCAAGCTGGTCCGCGGTCCTGCCCAACCGGGTCCCCGCTACCCCTATAACAGCAGTAGAGATTATAAAGAGTGTCACTGCAGCAGGCAGGTCCATTGCTTTCCCACTTCCCCCATTTTCCCCTTTTCTTCCGACTTTCTTGCAGCTTCCTTCCTACTTCTTTCGGACTTTCTTCCAGTTTACTTCCATCTTACTTTCAAATCACTCTGCTTCTATCTTACTTTCAGATCACTCTGCTTCTATCTTATTTTCAGATCACTCTGTTCAAAAAACGTCCGGTGAAAACAAATCCGGAAAAAATAGCGGGAATAAAAATAATAAAAACAGAAATAAATGGGAAAAATAGGGCACCTTTGCGTCCGTTTCAATCCACCAGTTCAATGGCATCCGTCGGGCAGACATCGATGCACTGCTCACATTCGGTGCAGTCATCGGGGCGGGCTACCTTTGCCCTCTTCCCATCTTCCGTTTCTTCCACGTCATATACGTCTGTGGGACAGACGTCATAGCATTCAAGTGAACCTACACATTTGTCGTAATCGATTTTCGGATACATTTCTAACCCCCAATTTATATTTATTTTCTCGATATTTGTTAAGAGCTTCAATGGATTTCCAATATGTTTCCAATATGTTTCCAATATGTTTCCAATATGTTTCCAATAGATTTTTTCCCGTAATTTCAGTCTTCAACAAGTTCGATGGCGTCTTCCGGACAGGCATCCGCGCACTGTTCACATTCGATGCAGTCGTCGGGACGGGTCACTATTGCTCTCTTCACTTCCTCTTTCTCTCTCGCATCAAAAACGTCAGCTGGGCAGACCTCGTAGCATGCAAGGGCTCCGGTGCATTTTTTATAATCAATTACAGGATACATTCCTCTCCCCCATTTTCATATTATTCTCAATCTTTTAATCCCATTCTTTTAATCCCGCTCTTTTAGTCCCACTCTTTTTAGTCTCAATCTATCTTGACGTCCACGGTATCCGGAGCTTCCCTGTACGGAGCTGTCACTATGAGTTTTCCGTTTGAGTATTTTGCCACGGCTTTTTCCGGGATAACCGGACAGCAGAAAGCGTAGGTTCCTACATATTCAACCCCGGTTTCTTCCCTTTTTGCCCTGATAAAGAACCCATCTTCGACCATCTTGAACTCGATGCTTTCTTTCTCGACTCCCGGCAGGTCGATTTCGATATCCATGTTTCCCTGATCGTCCGAACATGAAAACACGTCAGGAGACATTTTTACCATTGCCATTCTTCATCCCCCCTCCAAAGGAATTCCAGAATAAAGTCCAAATAATAATAGCTGGATCGCTTTATTTATAATTTGTGAACAATAAATCCCGGACAAAACGTTGGACAAATAATGCCGGCTAAGTAATGCCGGAACAAATTATGCCGGAGCAAATATTTGTTCCCGAAATTCCTTTTCCTCGAATTTTTATTCCTGTCACTCCCAGAGCCCTCTGTTTTTGTCTATAAGGGCGTGCTGGGTTTCTATCCTTGAGCGGGTGTAAATGAGGGCTGCCGGGTGGTAGATTTTCAGGACCATCCTTCCGTTAATTTCTTCGGGGACTCCCCATTCCATTTTTTTCCCGGGGGAGTAGGCTTTTTCGGCGGTGTTTCCCAGGAGGATTACAACTTTTGGGTCGAGAAGGGTAATCTGGGCGGTAAGGAAGGGTTTGCAAGCTTCAAGCTCGCTTTTTTTCGGGTTCCTGTTTTCCGGGGGGCGGCATTTGAGGGTGTTGATCACGGCCCATTCCTCCTCCGAAAGCCTCATATATTCAAGCATTTTGTCAAGCTCTTTTCCGGCTCTTCCGCAGAAAGGGATTCCCTTTTCGTCCTCGTTTTTTCCGGGAGCTTCCCCTATAAAAAGCACTTTCGGGGTGCTGGAGCCTTTTCCTATTACCTTGTTGGTTGCGGTTTCATGGAGAGGGCAGTTTTTACAGGCAAGAATGGCTTCCTCAACGCCCGAATATCCTGTCTCCACAAGTTCCCGAACCTCTTTTTCAAAATCAGCTCTCTTTCCGAGATTATTATTTTTTTCAAAATCGTCATTGTTTTTTTCAACGGCTGCCACGGCTTTCCACCTTCTCTAGCATTTTTCCTGAAAGTATTTAAGCAGCTCCTGTAAGCTTCTTTCCCTGCCAGGTCTACATTTTGTTATTTTTTAAAAGTTTTGTATAAAATCGATCCCCCTCTCGTGAGCTTTAAATTAGAACAAACTTATTTATGGAAAAAATCCTTAGACAAAGGTAAACATTGCTGAGCAAACAAAAAACGTAGATAAATATCTTGACTTTTATTAATTATTCACAAAGGCGTGCTGAGGGTACATGACTTCCAGAGACTTTCTTACGATCGATGACTTTGACATAGACGGAAAGACAATTCTTGTAAGGGTTGACCTGAACTCTCCCATGGATCCGGATGGGAACATCCTGGACGATATGCGGATAAGGAGCCATATTGCCACCCTGAAGGACCTTGAAACTGCGAAAGTCGTCCTGCTCGCGCACCAGAGCAGGCCGGGGAAACAGGACTTCACCGTCATGAAGCCCCATGCCCACCTGATGAGCAAGCACCTGGGCAGGGAGGTCCGATATGTGGACGATATCTTCGGGACCTTTGCAAAGACCCATATCGCTTCCATGGAAGACGGGGATGTCCTCATGCTCGAGAATGTCAGGTTCTATTCGGAAGAGACCCTTTCCAGGCCTGCAGCCGAACATGCGGAGACATACCTGGTAAAAAAACTGGCACCTTTTGTGGATATTTTCCTGAACGATGCTTTTGCGGTAGCTCACAGGTCTCACCTCTCCGTGGTAGGCTTTACCGAAGTCCTTCCGACAGGCGCGGGCAGGGTAATGGAAAAGGAGATTATTTCCCTGGACAGGGGTATAAAAGGCGGGGAGAGGCCCTGCATCTTCGTGCTGGGAGGAGCCAAGGTGGACGATTCCCTCAAAGTGGCTAAAAACGTGCTTTCCAGCGGTGGAGCGGATAAAGTTCTTTTCACCGGCGTGGTTGCAAACGTGGCTCTTGAGGCTTCCGGGGTGAACATAGGGAAAATCAACCTGGAGTTTATAAGGTCTCAGGGCTACGAACCCCAGATAGATCTGGCAAGGGAATTACTTTCAGAATTCGAGGACCGGATCGGGCTTCCAAAGGACGTTGCCCTTAATGACGGAAAGAAAAGGGTTGAGGTGCAGGTCTCAGAACTTGGCCCCGACTCCCTCCCGATCAACGACCTCGGGCTGGAAACCATTGTGGAATTTTCCAATGAAATCGAAAATGCAAAAACCGTTGTCCTTAACGGGCCCGCGGGGGTCTCGGAAATCGAGAATTTCGCCCTTGGGACCCACGAAATCATCAAGGCTGCGGTCAAGTCCGATTTTTCCATCATAGGGGGCGGGCACATTTCCGCAGAAGTCGCTCACCTGGGCCTGGGGGACCGTTTCTCCCACATCAGCACCGGCGGAGGGGCCTGCATCGATTACCTTGCAGGCGAAAACCTGCCCGGGGTCGAAGCCCTGAAAGCCGCTGCCCGAAAGTACCAGGAAGCCAAAAAATTGTGACGATTTTGTGAATATTTCTTCCGTAATTTTTACTTACTTTTTACTTACTTATTTATTTATTGATGTTGTTAATGTTATTGATGTTATTGATGTTATGATTTTATGATGTTATTGACGTTTTGATGTTATGATGTTTTGATGCTTTGATGTTTTGTTATTGATTTTCAAACAAGGGGTGTTGGTTCATACATGCTTACGGAAACAGAAGGAAGGACTGCAGTTAAACTTGCAAGGGCAACCATCGAATCGTACTTTGAAGGAACAGGAAAAGAAGACTTTGAACCCCCGCTGGGGGATTTTGACCTCTCGCCCGTCTTCGAGGAACAGCGGGGTGTATTTGTCACGCTTACCGAACACGGGCTGCTAAGGGGCTGTATAGGACATCCGTACCCGGATTCCCCGCTTAAAGAGGCAATTGTCGATTCCGCAATATCGGCAGCAACCCGGGACCCCAGGTTCCCTCCCGTCGGAAAAGACGAGATGAAGGAAATTGTCGTAGAGGTAACTGTCCTCACCCCCCCGGAAAAAATAGATGCCATCCCCGAGGAGCTTCCCGAACTGATCGAGATCGGAAGGCATGGGCTCATTGTAAAACAGGGCTTCTACCAGGGTCTTTTGCTCCCCCAGGTCGCCCCTGAAAACAACTTTGACGCTCTCGATTTCCTGAGCCATACATGCCTGAAAGCCGGCCTGTCTCCTGACGCCTGGCTTACAGGGGCGGAAGTCTACTGGTTTGAAGGGCAGATCTTCAAGGAAATGGAAGCCGGGGGAGAAGTGTTCGAAGAGAAGTTCTGAATTTCCGGCTGCGGCGTTTTCTGGATTTTTTCCGTGCCGCGCAGGGGAAATCGAATATCTGGATTATTTCCTTTAGCCCCGAAAACCGTTTTTCAGTCTAGATTTTATAGGGGTGCCTCCGCCAGCTTGTCTGGCGGCCCTCAGCAAAAAGAAATGAAAAAGATGTCTGGATATGAGTATTTTTCTGGTTGTATTTGATTAACAATCTCCAGAAGTGTTTTCAGAATCAGGAAGTTAATCTATTATTTGGGATGAAAGTAAACTCTGAGTTTTAGGATGAGCTTAATCACTTAAGATAAGGAAGGATAACATAATAAAAAACACGCAATCTATAATTAGAAGGACCAAAAGAAACCAGAAGAAACCACTTTCATTTAGGAAGTAATTACATAGGGAAAAAAATGAAAACATAATTGAGCCAGATGCAAATGCGTAAGAAATCCCTTGCACTTTAATTGCTGAAAATAATTTCATATTGTATTGTGGGAGTTCATTATTTTCTATAAATTGGACTGAACCTGCCTTTTTTATTACCTTGTTGTAGCTGAATGCATGAACCATATTTAGAACTATAGCTACAAAAGTTAGCACTATAAAGAAAAAACATAGAATAATATTTGGATTTCTAATAATTCCGCTGGCAACAGTAGTTAAGGTAGTACCGTTTTTACCTATTGCTTCGAGTGTAAAACTTATAATTGTAAAATAAAATGCAGTTAGAATAAGTAAAATATTTAGAAGTGAGGCAAATCTGCCCAAATTTTCTTTACGCTGTTCAAATAATTCATTCATGACTTCGATATCTGCTTGTACATCCTGCATACTGTTTTCTTATAAGGGTAATGATGCTTACATATAAAAATACTTCTATATGCTTTGAGTGGGATAAAATCCTAACTCTTCCAATAATGATGCTTGAGCAATTTTCTTAAACGATATTAGGAGAAAGCAAATAATATTGAGGATCATCCTTTGGATGTAACAAAATCTCACATTTTCGCTAATTAGGAAGGGATAAAAAATTTTATTTTGACTTTAACTCCTGAAGAAGCCCGAAAAATAGGAATCAAGCACAGAAGCGAACTAAGGTGTCTTAAGGAAAAAGCGATGGAGGGAAAGTTAAATTTTAATACACCAGTTATGAAGAAAGTTCTAAAATATTATTATACGTGCGTATCTACCTGGCTTGGAGAGGAGAAATACAGATCTTCCCACATCCTCCTTGATGTATCAATGTAGCAAGCAAACCTAATTGACCCTTCTTTGATCTTTATCCCACAAACAGCCTCCACAAAAAGATAAAAGGGAGGTTGCTCTACGATCTACCGTTATATTTGCTCAAATAACAATGAATTGAAGGTTATAGTATTTTTATCGAAGTTTTCTGGCTGTGACATGTTCTTCTAGTTCTGTTTGGTTTGAAAATCTTTTACCACAGTTATCACAAATGAAATTTCTAGGATGTTCATTTGCTGATTGTGTCTGCGAGTTATTGATTGTATCTCGCAAAACGAGCACATCTGCCTTCTTTTTCTTGACTTGAGAAATACCCCAAGAACTACCCCATTGATTGCGGTTATGGGTAAATGATCCCCGTGATTTTTTTACTCTTTTAGATTTATCTTTGAATAAATTTTTGTCTTTTTTCTTGTGTGGCTCTTTGGGTGCATAAACAATAAATGCCTCTGGCTCAATCGTAGTTTTTTTGAAACCCCCCATGGTTATAAAATTTTCTCGTGGCTGGTCCGCATAATACGTTTTCGTGTGGGTCATACAATAAGGACAAAAACCTCCTGTACTGGTTGGTTTATCCTTATTACACCTTTGACAAAAACCTCTTGCCATATATTGGTCACAAGCTCCTACGAATTAGTTTAAAGGCTTTAGATTCAATTATCTATAAACAGAATTTCTGAATTTAAAACTTGGAACTTTGTTCTTGAAACATTGAGAAGATATGTAGTGGACAATAGGGTTATCAAAGAAAGTAAAAATAATGTTATCAAATAATTCCACTCTTAACATTCTTTTATCTTCCAATCTAGTGTCACGCCAATCATCAAGTATTGGGCAATACTGAATCTATGTAACCGATTTTATGCGACATTTTTCCTTTGACGCGATGCTAGCACCTACCTTTTACAGATAATGCACTTTTAAAGAATCCAAATTTTTGTGGTTTATTTATATTCTATTCATGTGTCCTAAATTTCTATGTACTTATATTATTGCAGCCTAGTTTTTCATTTTTAATTCGAGTTATTTTCTATTCATATTCTTCTAATAATATATATTCACAAAAGTAACTTATGTACTGAAAAGTAGACTACTTTTTAATGCTAATTTGAATTTAATTAACTATATTAGATAATAATTATAAAGTAGGAATACTAATTTCTTTTATATTTGTAACTTTTAAAGAAGAAGTAACTTGAATAAATCTTACATATACGTACAAAAAAACAACTTTTAGATTAATTTTGAAAGTTCTAAAATTATTTTTCTTATTTTAATTGGAAACTCTGAATAGAGAAATTTACTTTTGTTAGGCTGCTTGTGATGGATTAAAATTGGATTCTTTAGTCTTTGAAGGGAGGCAGTTCAGCCAGCATATCTCCTGCATCCAAAAAAAATTTGGCATTTAAGGTTAACTCCCCCTTTACCATTTTTCAATTTTTTATTGTCATCAACATAAGCAGAACAAAATCGATGACTATTAAACTAGCTTCAAAATATAATCTTTTATACCCCATGATATAACGTTTAAATCCAACAGACCTTATAAATAAACCCGAGAATAAGAATGAAAACCTGTTTCCCGCAACGAAAAATGTACCGGAATTCTTTTGAAGACATAAATCCGGAACTCTACGTCCTGTCCCTTTCTAGGTTCTGTGAAGACCTGGGCTCAGGGATGCTGGTAGCCCTTATTCCCTTATATATCGCTGACCTTGGGGCTTCGTTTTTTACCGGGCTTCCTCTGGTCGCAAAAGCAGGGCTCGTAACCGCAGGTTTTGGGCTTTTCAGTGCCATTACCCAGCCCCTGATGGGCCGGTTTTCTGATAAAATTGACCGCAGGAGGCCTTTTGTCCTCTTCGGGCTGATCGGGTACACGTTTTTTTCACTCCTTTATTCTTTCGTAACCGACTACGAGCAGCTGCTCTTCATCCGCCTGCTCCAGGGCATAACCGTAGGGGCAACCATTCCTGCGGTCATTGCAATGGTCACTCACATCTCTTCCCCCGAGACCAGGGGAAGGGCCGTCGGGATCTATACCACCATCCGGGGGGTAGGTTTTGGGCTCGGGCCAATCGTAGGGGGGGCAATTGCCAGCTATTACGGTTTTGAAGCTGGTTTTCATTTCTGCGCTTTCCTGGGCATTGTGAGCTTAGTGCTGGTAAATGTTTTTGTGAAAGAGACCCGGGGTCCCGTGGAGCCGGTTCCCGAAGAAAGCAGCGGAAACGGGCTTGTCTCCATCTATTCCCTTGCAGGAGCCATGCTCATGATGATGGTGGGAATAATGATGATTGTCGCCCTCCTCCCCGAATATGAGGTCCGGCTGGAAGCTTCCGAGCTTTCCCTCGGGGTTGCCGTTTCAGCCTACATCTTTGCAAGGCTTCTTTTCCAGACCCCACTCGGGAGCCTTTCCGACAGGATCGGGCGGAAGAAACTGATCGTAAGCGGGCTTTTCCTGAGCATTCCCCTGGTTGTGGTCATGGGTTATGTCACGAGCGTAAACCAGCTAATTCTCGCCAGGGCTCTCCAGGGCGTTCTCGTAGCTTCCATTGACACTCCTGCGATGGCTCTTGCAGCCGACCTTTCCAACGGTTCCTTCACCAGTTCGAAGCTCAGCATCATTACCACAGCCCAGGCTGCGGGGATGGCTATCGGCCCAATATTCGGGGGTTTCCTTGCCGGGTACATGACCTTCGTAACCCCGTTTTACGCCTGTGCCCTCCTCATGCTCCTTGCGGGTTTCGTGGTGATGAAAAAGGTCGAAGAGCCTGGAAGATGTTGAAATCTTCCATCTTTTTTGCCTGATATTGTGCAGGGGCATCTGTACAGGATAGTTTTAGGGTAATTGAGCAACCGGGATGGAAAATAGTGATGGATAGAAGTGATGGAAACTTCTAATGGGAATAAGTGATGAAAAATAGTGGACACACAAAAAAATAAAAAATAGAGAAATAAAGGTGGAGGTGATTGGTAGGAGGAAAAATCGTTTTTTAACACAGGAGTTTTTTAACACAGGAGTTTTTCAATGGAGTTATCTTTTCTTGACGATTTGAGGTTTGAGTTGATCGTTTTTAGCGGTGGGCCGTTTTTGTAGTGGATTGAATTCAGTGTGTTTGACCCGTTTTTGATCGTTTTTGGTGGTGGATTGCTTCTGTAGTGGATTGCTTTTAGTGGATCGGAATCGAAGTCAGTGCCGGATTTGAGTATGAAGGGTTAATTGTCGGGAAGGTTGGCCCGCAGGTTTGATAACCTGCAAGTCCTTTCGGCAGATGTGGTTTTAGTGGTTTTGGTGGTTTTATCGGTACTGTTTTACCTGGCCTTATCGGATCTATCGTTTTCATCGTTTTGTGGTATTTGAGGCAGCAATTTTCTTAGCAGTACCTCTGGTTATGGCAGTCGCTTCTCACTCGATCCGGATCTTCTTTCCGGCTTCTTTTTTCAGTTTCGGAAGAGTGACGGTTAAGACTCCGTTGTGGAGTTTGGCGCTTGCTCCTTCTTCGCTTACGCCTTCCGGAAGGAGGATTTCCCGGTGGTAGCGGGTGTAGGTGCGCTCTTTTCGGATGTAGCCTTCCTTTTCGCTATCCTCTTCTTTTCCGTGGCCTGCACTGATTACCAGGGCATTGTCTTTCAGGCTCAGTTCGATGCCTTCTTTCTCAATACCTGGCATGTCAGTCGTGACGGTTACTTTGTCATCCTCCTCCATCACATCTGTGAGGGGGGATAAGACATCTCCGCCTACCCTGTTTTCAAGAGCCGGGAAAGTCCTGAACATCTGGTCCATATATTCCTGCATTCTTCTGATCTCATCAAACGGGTCCCAGGTGTATACGTCACGTGGTGTTCTTTTGATCGGCAGTTTCATTTACGATGTCCTCTGTGTTTGATTTCTGGATACTTTGATTTCTGGATTTTCTTTTAATCGCAGTTTTTCGTTGAATTTGGGTGAATGTAAGGTTATTTTTGATGCCGTTTTTTTCCTTGCCACAGGAGGCTGCCTGTGAAAACGAATATCTTCAGCCGAGGGATGGAGATTCGTTACTGAAATTAATGTCATTTTTCCGTTTTCGCAGGCATGATGGCATGGGAGTTTGGAACTTTTTATCCGCCTCCTTGCTGAAGCGGACTTTTTTTTGAAGACGGTAATCCCGCCTTCGATCTGTATCTTGTAGGTCGCTTTTATGAGTTAACTGGTGGATACTACCATACAGTTACTGCTGGTGGGTTACTATATGGTGGTTATGCCATCCAGTTACTATCCTATAGTTAGTATTCTTAATATTTAAACTTTTCGGTAAAAACTATTTAATTATTGAAAATTAGTTTTTGAAATAGCCGTAGAACCAGTTTTTCCGGTAATCAGGTGCAAGATTTCTTTTTTTCCTGCTGAATATTCTACTGGACTTTGTGGACTTCGGGCCACTGTAAGGGGCAAAAAATCGGGTCAAAAACCCGTAAGTTCTTCGGTTCTGGAAAGGAGTTGTGGCTCCCCTGGCTGCCTCTCCTCTTCCAGTTCCATCAAAAACTGTTTGAACCCGGTGTATTCGTCCGTTTCTTCGGAAACGGGCACAAAACCGCATTTTTCGTAAAAATGAAGGGCATTTCCATTTTCCAGGTACACTTTTAGGGAAAGGTTTCCTTTCAGGGCTTTAGCATGTTTGATAAGTGCTGTTCCTATCCCTTTTCCCTGCATTCCGGGTTTGACAAAGAGGGCGCATATTCTTCCGTTGATCAGGGAAATAAAACCCTGAACTTTCTCATCTTCCTCAAAAACCCAGTTTTCCACAGCAGGCAGATAGGTGTCTTTCATTGCACCCCTCTGTTCCGCCCAGAACTCCGCTGGCATAAAGGCATGTGAAAGTACGGATGCTTCATACCATATCCTTACAAGGTCTTCAAGTTCGCTCTCTCTGCAAGTTCTGATCAATCCTACTCGTCCCCGATTTTTATTTACTAATTTTTTATTATTCTAAAATTAAAATTACACTCAGATATATTTATGGATTGGGGAAGCAGATGAAATGAAGGCATATTGGCTATTTATAAAAGAGAAAGTTCGGTCCCGGCCTGTTCAAAAATAGACAAATTAACCTGGATAAACGAATTTACCTGGATAAACGAATTTACCTGGATAAACGAATTTACCTGGATAAACGAATTTACCTGGATAAACGAATTTACCTGGATAAACGAATTCAACAGGTTCTGGCTGGATAATTCGGACCTCTGGTTAAAAAGCATTGAACCATTAAAAAACTCAAAAACACCTGGGTTTTCAAAAAAGGAGTTAAAGGATAAGAAATCCGAAACAAAAAGAAAAAGTCGGATAACTTTTATATCTTTTTTAGTTTCCCTTTAATTTTTAGTTATATATTATGTTGACTCGATTTTGTGTATCAAGTCGTTGGCATAGCTCCTTGCCAGCCTCATACAATTCTTGGATGATTCCCCTCGGGAATCGCAGGGTACAACTCTCACCAGCTCACCGAACTGGGACACGTGCACTTCAGGTCCCTGAGAAGTTTCCACTTTCATGAAAGAGTATCCATTCGGAAAGGTCATTTTCTTAACCTCCAATAATTAATATGTCACACATTCCATATAAGCATTTTTTAAATTAAAAATCATTATAGATTATGGCTTCGCAATTTGAATTTTTGTCTGTAATTATGGACTTTTCGAGTAATCCTAATTTTGGGAAATGGAATAATTTTATGGGAAGTCCAAAATAGAAAGTCATTTATATGACTGTTATCGGCGTTAATTCTCTCTTATCTTTTTAATACCTTTCTTGATCTAATAATGGAAAGGGCGCCGATACTAACGGATATCTGCTAATATAAATGAACAAAATGAAAAGAGATAAAGGGTAAAACGAATCAAAAGTCAAAAATTAAGCAAATGAGAAGTTTCCGGTGTCCGGATTTGTAAACGGTCCGTTTAATGAAGGTAAGTTTACAGGAATTTTTCGACCGTTTCCAGCAGTTCTTCCTCATTCCTGGCCAGGGTGTCTGCAGATACTTCAATCATCAGGTTTACTATACCGTTAGAAAGTTCTCTGAAATCGGTCCGGAGCCCAATTATTACTTTGCCTTTTGCGTAAGCGTAGCCGATTTCCCAGGCCGTGCCCGAGTCTACATCCACACCGTCAAGGACTGCGACCACAAAGTCCGAATCGTCCACTCCTTCCACACAGCGCTGGAAAATATATTTCTGGTTCTGGCGTTCATGCTCTTTTTTTGCGTCTTCGGCATCTTCCTGGGGCAAAAAGACTGCAAAGCCTTTCTTAAGGAGCATATCCCTTAATTTCCGGTTGAATTCAAGTTCCGCCTGGGTGAAAAGGGGGCCTGCAAGGTAAATTGTCTTTTTTTCTTTCAAGTTTTTTTCCTCCGCCACTTTTTAAGATATTTTTTTCACGGGATTTCCTGAAAAGGAAAGGGGATGGTTCGTGAAATAGTTTGCTGGTTCTTATAACATTCAAATATTAAATATGTTTAAATGTTATATCTTTCACCTCACGCACAAAAAATTTTAAATGAGTTGCCTGAATATATTAACACTTATTCAGAAATGGTGGTGTTGTGTGTTTTTTATAGAAAAGCTATTTAAGAATTCCAGAGCTTGGGGCCAGGTCTTTGGATCTTTTATATCTATGATAATTATTTTAATCCTGGCTGCTCTTTTCGCTGCAGTAGTTTTCCCGGGATTTAATGGATACTCCGGGGAACCCTGTCCGACAGTAAATCTTGACATTTTCTTTGTTAATGAAAGTACGGTGGAGTTCAGGCATATGGGCGGGGACTGCCTGGAATTCGACAGCAGGTCTCTGGGAGTTTTCCTGTATGTTAACGGGAAAAGTTATTTGCTTGATGCTTCTTCACTTGGAGACCTTGAGGTGGGAGATTCAAAACTCCTTAACCTGAATGAAGTGGGGCTCCCACCCATAGAATTCGGGTCAAGGGACGAAGTCATCATAAAAGTCGTTGACCGCAATTTTGGAACACTTGTAAGCTATCAGGACCTCCATGTGCCTGTTCACGTCACGATTTAGCCTTAATAAGATTGTATTTTTATTTTTTTAATATTTTCAATTTTTAGTTGATAATTATTTTTTCAAGTTCCGCGGTTAATTTATTTCGAAAGCATTCTATTAAAATTAGTTTCAACTCTCTGAACCGTTTATTGCCCCAAAGGGGCTTTTGGTCCTCTCTCAGCTGTCTTTCCCAATAACAAGTTTAATCATATGGTTCACACATTACACAGGTGAGTGAAGACCATGATCAAGGCAGGAATTATAGGAGCTTCCGGATATACGGGAGGAGAACTCTTACGCTTACTGGTTAATCACCCTGACGTTAAACCGGAGCTTGCCACTTCCCGGAGTCTTGCAGGAAAACCCGTAGCAGGTACCCACAGGCACCTTGAAGGCTTTCTGGATCTCAGGTATGAAAACCCGGACCCTGAAGAGATAAGGGCACGCTGTGATGTTGTGTTTGTTGCGGTGCCCCACGGGACTGCGATGAACTACGTCCCCGAACTGCTCGATGACAATACGAAAGTAATAGACCTGAGCGCTGATTACAGGCTTGAGACTTCGGTATTCGAAAAAGTTTACGACCTTAATCATGCCGACCCGAGAACTGCTGTCTACGGACTTGTGGAACTTCATCCTGAGGCTGCAAAAGAACAACTGGTTGCAAACCCGGGTTGTTTTCCTACGGGTGCGATCCTCTCGGCAGCCCCCCTTGCGGCAGCAGGGCTTATAGACATGGCGATTTTCGACTCCAAAACCGGGATTTCAGGAGCGGGCATAAGCCCTTCGGGAACTTCCCACTATCCCAACATTGCGGAAAATATAATCCCTTACAAGCTCACCGCACACAGGCACAGGGCAGAAATTGTCCAGGAACTGAACCGGCTCGACGGAAATCTCAGGAACATCAGTTTTACTCCTCATGTGATCCCCACTATCAGGGGCATCCTCACAACCGCCCATATCTTTACTAAAGAGCCCCTTTCAACAGGGGATGTACAGGCGCTTTATGAGGAGTTTTACAGGGACAAACCCTTTGTGCGGCTCCCGGGAGTCCCGTCCCTCACTGCAGTCCGGGGTTCGAACTTCTGTGACATTGGCTTTGAGGCGGATGCGGAAAACAACCGTGTGGTAGTGCTCTCGGCAATTGACAATCTGGTAAAAGGGGCATCAGGACAGGCAATCCAGAATATGAACCTGATGTTCGGGCTTGAAGAGACCCGCGGGCTCTGGATACCTGCAACTGCACCGTAAATTAAACACAGTGTTCCCCAGGCAGCTTCCTGTCTGTGCTAACGTTATTGCATTGAATGTCTGAACTGACAGTTATGTACTGTGCTGACAGTTATCTACCTTGCTGGTAGTTATTATACTGTGCTGAAACATCTGAATTGACAGGTCTGCAGGCCGCAGGGCAGGCGAGAACATATAACTGGTGACGTATAAAAATAAAGAATGGAATCCATTTCAGGGGTAGTCAGATGAAGGTAAAAGATGTCATGAATCCGGATGTGGTCTTCTGTAAGCCTGAAGACAGTGTCCGCGACACCGCAAAAATCTTGAAAGAACACGATATTAGCGGGGCTCCGGTCATTGAGAACGAAAAGCTTGTGGGAATCGTGAGTGAAGCCGATCTGCTCAAACTCCTGGTTCTCCCCGAACACGGAGGGCTCTGGCTTCCGAGTCCCTTTGAGGTGATCGAGGTCCCGATCAGGGAACTCCTTAGCTGGGAGGAGACCAAGAAAATGCTCTCGGACATTGGCACAAGGCAGGTCGGGGAGATTATGAAGAAGGACGTTTACACTATCTCTTCCGAAGCGTCCGTAGAGGAAGCTTCCGAGCTTATGATCCGGCACAGGATCAACAGGCTTCCTGTTGTTGAAGAAGAACGCGTTGTTGGCATTGTCACCCGCGGGGATATAATCCAGGGAATTTCAAAAATCTGAGTGCCATAGACTAATATGCTAATGGATCTGATTTGTGAATGGATCTGATTTGTGAATGGATCTGATTTGTGAATGGATCTGATTTGTGAATGGATCTGATTTGTGAATGGATCTGATTTGTGAATGGATCTGATGTCCAAATTGAATTATAAAATGAAACTTATTAAACTGAAGGGAGATTGGACAGGGGGTTTTCCATGAAGAAAATAGATGGTGGTATCTGTGCGGTCCAGGGCGTGTCCGCGAACGGAATCAAGGAAGGAAAGACGGGGCTCGTGGTCATTCTTGCGGAAGGGCCGGCTGCGGGCGTCTTTACCAGGAATAAGGTCACTGCGGCTCCGGTGCTTTTGACCAGGCAGCGAATCGAAACCGAAAACCATCTCTCTGCCGTGATCGTGAACAGCGGGAATGCAAATGCTTTTACCGGAGACGATGGCTACCTTGACGCAATGGGAATGGCGTCGATGCTTGCCGGAAAACTTGACCTTGACCCCGAACTGGTTGCCGTTGCGTCCACAGGGGTAATCGGAAGGAGGCTTGACCTCGGGCTGATCGAAAAGCAGCTTCCTGAAGTGCTCGGGGCTATGGGGAGTTCCCCCGGCTGCAGCCAGGCGGCTGCAAAGGCTATCATGACCACGGATAAGGTTCCAAAAGAAGCTGCCGTAGAACTTGACTGCGGGGTCAGGATAGGGGCGATTGCAAAAGGTTCCGGGATGATTGAGCCCAACATGGGGACAATGCTCTGCTTTGTCTACACTGATGCTAAAGTGCCTGCCGATGTGCTGGACGCGGCGCTCCGCAAGGCTGTGGAAAAAAGCTTCAATATGGTTGTTGTGGACGGGGACACCAGTACGAATGATATGGTGCTGTTCACCGCCACATGCAAATCCGGGATCAAACCCTGCCTGGAATGCCTGGACGAGTTTGAGGAGGGGCTCCTTTACGTACTCACCGAGCTTGCAAAAAAGATGGCAAAAGACGGGGAAGGCGCCACTAAACTGGTCGAAGCCAGGGTAACGGGTGCGAAAGAGTATGAAGACGCCAGGCTGGCTGCAAAAGCCATAGTCCGCTCTCCCCTTGTGAAGACTGCGATTTTCGGAAAAGACCCTAACTGGGGTAGGGTCGTAGCTGCTGCCGGGTACTCGGGAGCCGAACTTGAGCAGGACAAACTTTCCCTTTCCTTCATAGGCGGGGGAGAGGAAGTCGAGCTTGTGAAAGCGGGGGATATCTCCGGCTTTGCAGACCTCGGGCTCCTGAAGAAGATCATGGCAGCTGAGGAAATCGTCATCACCCTTGACCTGGGAATGGGCGAGGAATCGGCAACCGCCTGGGGCTGTGACCTCACGTACGACTATGTCCGGATCAATGCCGAATATACCACCTGATGGCCTTAATGGGCCGCAGAAATGAGTCGGCTCCCCGGGTTCGGGCAATGTTATATAAAATGAAAATAAATTAACCTGAAAGAAAAATAAACTTAATGAAGGGATTAATAGATTAAAGAGCCCTTTTTATTGCCTTTGCTGCGTGAAAAGGCTCTTTAGTCTTTCTATTGTTTCATTTAATTCTCCAGGGGGTTTTTTGCTAAGTGGACCTAGCAGAATGGGATCAGCGCCACAGGGATGCATTTTACAGCGTAAAGGAAGCTCTTCCTTACCTGGAAGGGGTCTTTGTTGCCTACAACAGCAATATTGATGCTATCAAACATTTGAATGAAGAAGACCTTGCAAAGCTGCTCGAGCTTTTCGAAGCTGCCGAAATCCAGGAGAAGATTTCCGCATACCCGAGGGAGATCAAAGAACCTCTCGATTTCCTCGCCCGCCTGATGATTTCAATGCGGGACGGGAAAGCCGCCGAGGTCCCGACATATACCGCGGAAACCCATGAATGGTTAAAGGGACACCTGGGCTTTGACTATGCCCGCATGGGGGGACAGGCCGGGATCATTGCGAACCTTCTGGTTCACCTGGGCCTGAAAAAGGTTGTAGCTTACGTGCCCTGGCTCTCGGAAGAACAGGCAGGATACTTTGCTCCCTCGGAAAGTCTCCTCCATCCGAAGGTAGAGGGGGGGAAAGTCTTCCTTAAACACCCTCTTGAGGCTTATAAACCGGGAATCGATTCCAAGGTCAACTGGATTCTCGAGTATTCTAAAGACCTGGACGTGAGCTGCGGGGGAAACACTTTCAAGGTCCCCAGGGATAACCGCCTTATAATCTCTTCGCGCCCGAAATGGCTTCGCCTGGACATGGATAAGGAGATTTACGAACAGCTCGACTCCCTGGGTCACGTTGACGGGGCAATTCTCTCGGGCTACCAGATGATCAAGGAAGAATATGAGGACGGGACCACTTATGAGGACTACGTGGCAAAATCCGTCAGGGCAATTGAGAAACTGAAGTCCCTTAACCCCGAACTGCGCATCCACGTAGAGCTCACGTCCATCCAGAACAGGGTTATAAGGAAAGCAATCCTGGAGGAAATCGTTGCCGGACACGTCCATTCTCTGGGCCTGGACACCGTGGAGGTGGCAAATGCCCTGAACGTGCTGGGGCATGAAGAGCTTTCTTATGCGGTTATCCGGAAAGGAGAAAACGGGATAATGGCGCTTTACCAGGGGGCTGTCCAGCTGCTCGAAGACCTCGCCCTTGAGCGTGTCCATGTTCACTGCCTTGGCTTTTACATATGTGCTCTTGCAAAAGGCCATCCCCTTACTCTGAAAGAGCACAGGGACTCCCTGCTCTTTGCCTCCTCCCTTGCAGCCACTCAGGCCCTCGAGGGAAAAATAGAGACTCTGGATGAAGCCGAAGCCGGGCTGGAAGTCCCTGTTTCGGAAAAAGGGCTCGAAGACCTGGAAAATTTCAAGCTCTACTGTGTTGGCAGGAAACTCTGCTCCCCGGATGAGTTCGAGTACGGATACATCTACGGCGTGAAACACGACGCTGTCATTGTCCCTTCAAAAGTGGTCAGTAAGCCCAGGGCCACCGTGGGAATCGGAGATGCGATTTCCGCAGGAGCCTTTGTGGCCATGCTCGCTAAGATGAAGCAAAAATGGGCCGGAAAGTAAATTCCCTTAACTATAGTCAAAGACCCAAATTCCTTCACAATTCCTTCACCAATCTCAAGTTAAAGTTTAACCACAGAAAGCACAGAAAACACGGAATAAAGGAAATTGGGGCACAATCCTTCCGTGCTTTCCGTGTCTTCCGTGGTTATAATGTAAGTGTAAATATTTGCTTTCGGGACTATAAATGAAAATTTCCTTAGCTGAAAGAAAATTCTCTTACCTGAAATACCGATTAATGAGGACATGTTTAGATGAAGATACTCTGCGGCTACAACGTTAACATCGATTCGGTGTACAGGATGGGCGGGTCCGAGCTTTCCGAACTGCTGGAGTCCTTCGAAAGTTCCGAGATCCTGGATAAAATAGATTCACCTCCCGGCAGGATTGATTCCGTATCGGATTTTGCGGCAGGGCTTGCCTATTGCATGAAAAACGGGTGTGGGGCTGAATGGCTGGTTTTCAATCCTTCGGTATTCGAGTTCCTGAAAGGCCGCTATTTCGAAAAGTCCCTGGTGAGGATGGGGGGTAATGCCGGGATCATGGCCAATACCCTCTCCGAACTCGGGGCTTCGCTGGTTGTTCCGAATGTTGCCGTTCCTTCAAAGACCCAGCTCTCTTTGTTTTCCGGAAAAAGTGTGTATTTCCCCGTTCGCTCTTCAGCGAAGGTTTTTGGGGAGGCTGAAGTCAAGAGTAAAGTTGACAGAAGTAAAGTTGACAGGAGTAAAGTTGACAGGAGTAAAGTTGATGCCTCTGCCCCTGAACAGGACCCTATCCACTTCGTCTTTGATTTCTCAGAAGGTGAGAGCTTTTCCATTTACGGGGAGCAGTTCACAGTCCCCAGGGAAAACCGCTTCATAGCGACCTGTGACCAGCTTAACTTCAGGCTTTTCATCAATCCTGACTTTGATGCCTACGCTCTGCAGCATGCCGGGGAGATGGACGGCGCTTTGATTTCGGGTTTCCATCTCCTGCTCGAGGAGTATCCTGACGGGGGCAGCTACCTGGAAATTGTTGAACAGGTCCTTTCCCGCGTCCTGGCCTGGAAAGCCGGGAATGAAAGACTCAGGGTCCACCTGGAGTTCGGGCATTTTGGAAATCAGAAACTTGCCTGTACTGTCTTTTCGAAGTTTGCCGCAATAGTTGACAGCCTTGGAATGAACGAGGACGAACTTGCAAGCTTCCACGAGCTTCACGGGATCCCGGTTGAAGGTCTCCTCCGGATGAACGCGGAAGCTGTGGGAAAAGCCGCTTCTTGCCTGGCTTCTCGTCACAGGCTGCGAAAACTTGTTGTCCATACGAGGGAGTTTGTGCTGGCTGCGGTCAGGTGGGACGATACCGGGTCTTCTGCCTGCGGCTGCCCGGAAAGGCCTGAACTTATCAGAAGGCCTTTTTATTCCCTGGAGGTTGAAAACGAAATCGAGGCCCTGGAGTTCGGGGTCAAATGTGCAGGCACATATGCAGCTACGGGCAGGCTGGACGGACGGGACTTTGTGGAAACAGGAGTTTCGAAACTTCAGGAAAGCGAACCGGGAAGGGGGGAGTTGAGCCGCTTCCTTGAAGCCTTCGGAGGGGAAGCTGCCGGAAACGGGGCTTTTGCTTTTCGGGGGGGATATATGCTGTGCATGCTTCCTACACTGCTTTCGAAATCCCCCGTGACCACAGTGGGTCTGGGCGATACGCTTACGGCAGGGTTTTTTTTAAGGAGGCTCGAACTGGATGTACAGGCTTAAGCCCGAACTGTTCAACCTGAACTATACCCTGGACTGCGGGCAGGTCTTCCGCTGGAACCGGGAAGGGGACTGGTGGACGGGTGTTGTGGGAGGACAGGTTGTCCGTGTCTCCCAGGAAGAAGCCTGCGGGGAAATTCTCATAGATTCGAAGTTTTCACCCGAGTTTTTCGTGAATTATTTCCGCCTGGATGACGACCTCCATTCGATCTACAGAAGCGTTAACAAAGACCTGCTCATCGACAGGGCGATCAAAAGCTACTGCGGACTTCGCCTGATCAGGCAGGACCCCTGGGAATGCCTGGTTTCCTACATGCTTGCCACGGCGTCGAGTATCCCCACGATCCAGAAACGGATCTACCTCCTGAGCAGGTTTTTCGGAGAAGAACTTGAGGAAGGGTATTACAGTTTCCCTGACCCGGCAGCTCTTGCAAATGCCGACCTCTCCCTGCTTGATAAGTGCAAGCTGGGGTTCAGGACCGAGAGGATAAAAGCCGCTGCTGAGGAGGTGCTTTCCGGGGAACTGGACTTTGACATCCTTTACAGGCTCGAATACAAATATGCCCGGGAGCGGTTGATGAGGCTCCGGGGAATCGGGGAAAAGGTTTCGGACTGCATCCTGCTTTTTGCCTTTGAAAAAATGGAAGCTTTCCCCGTGGACACCCACATCCGCCAGATCATCCAGCACTACCACATTGACGACGAGTACTTTGAAAATTGTAAGAATTTAAGCCGGATGGGTGACTGGGGCCGGGAGTATTTCGGGCCTTACTGCGGCTATGCCCAGCAGTATCTCTTCTACCAGAAGAGGGTTGAGGGTTTTGTTCCCCTTTTTTGAGGGTTCAATTCCCTTTTTTTGAGGGTTCAATTCCCCTTTTTTTGGATTAGATTCCCCTTTTTTGAAACACTCTGTTGAGTATGATTTCTTTCTGGAATTATTTTTTGGGAGATGGCTTTTCAAAGCCAGTTCCTTAAAAACACCCTGAAACCCGGGTCTTTTAAGCTCCGGACCTCTGCGTTTTCCAGGACTTCAACTCCCCTATTTATGCTTTTCTGGATGTGTTTTCCAAGGGAGTGGGAACTGAGCTGTTCTTTGAGGAGTTCGGCTGCCAGGGGGTACTTGCGGAGGATTTCAAAGACGTATTTCCCGTCTTCAATATAGCCCGCAAAGACGTCTTCTGTGTTTTCGTACTTTGCTTTGAACTGCTCTGCATGCCCCGGGACCCAGACCGGGGGGCCGATGTGTTTTTTGACATTGGGGAGGGTGTTTGAGATAAGTTCGAGCATGATAACGGTTTCCTGTCTTCCGGCCCAGACCCCGGTCTTGATTACGGAAAACCCGTGCCCTTCCAGAAGGGATGCTGCGGCCTGTTCTGTCTTGTAGAGTTGCGGGTAGAGTACGTCTTCCACGACGTCAGGGGTTTTGAAGACAACGGCAAGCTGGCCGCTTCCCCGCATTTCCATTTTTTCAAGGATTTCTGCGTCTCCGACCGGAGAGGGGGGTTCGGGGAAAAAGGATTTCAAGTCCGGGTTTTTGAGAAACTCCCTGCAGTGGTCGATGAACATGCAGAATTTGTCCAGGGAGAGCGCCGCTGCCACGTTTCGCTTAGGGTCCGTGGGGTCGACCATTACCAGGGGCTCTTCGTGCTCGATTTCGGCATGCTTCATGAGATCTATTTTTTTTCCCGGTTTCCAGGACCTGGCTGCCTGGACAGCACTTTCAAAGGAGCCGTAGTGGATGACCAGGAGCTCGGTCAGGTAGCCTGAAAAGCCCTGGGTCCTCAGTTCCGAGCCGTAGACCCCGGCTCCGCGCATGAACTGTTTCATGAGAAGTACATCGTCTTCCAGCCCTTCTATACGGGTCTTGACAAACTCGTTGTGAAAAGGCGTCCTGTCCACTGCTGATTTGATCCTGCATGCCGAAGCGACCCTGAAACAGGGGACCAGATCAACATCAAAGCCTTTGAACCTGATGTTCAGGTAGGGGTGTTCGGCATGGCGGTCTTCGGCGTGTTCCGCACCTTTTGCAATATCCCTTGCTATTGCCATGCCCTGGGTTTCAAGGTCTTCCCTGGCAGTCTCCTCCGGGAAGCTGATGAAGATATCGATGTCATGTGTCCCCGAAAGCCAGGTCCCCCGGGCTGCTGATCCCACAACTTTTGCAAAAACATCCGGAACGTCCAGCTGCTCCGCAGCCTCTTTTACTTTTGCGACCAGTTCGTCCTGGGCGATCAGGAGCCGTTCTCTTTCGGCTTGTGAAGGCTTTATTCTTTCAAGAACTGCAAGTTTCAAATTTTCGGGGATTCTGCTTTGTGTTTCCATGCCAGGGTTGGCTCCATATTTTTTTTCCATTTGTTTTTCCATTTGTTTTTCCATTTGTTTTTCCATTTTGTATAGTTCAAAGTTGTGTTTTTGAACTTATAATTTGTGGGTTTCCCGGCAAGAGTTTCCGGAGCAGGGATGTTTTTTGTATTTCCGAGTATTTCCGGGTATTTCCGGGCATCTCCAGGTATTTCCGGGTATCTCCAGGTATTTACGGGTATCTCCAGGTATTTCCGGATATTTCCGGATATGTTAGGTTATGTCCGGGTATTTCCTGGTTTCAGAAATTCATGCTCTATCAAGATTCTTTCTGGCATACTGGGATAGGGTTTGAAGATCCCTGAACAATTTAAATAAAATGAATGACATTTACAGCACCTTAATCCGAAAATTTCTTAATTATTTCAACTCGTTTGTCTTTCATTTCCCATACTTACTCCAGCCTACACGTTCCCCTGCTTTCAAAAACACGGTTGTGATCGAAAAATGCTTGTCTGGTTGTACTGGATCGTTAGCTTAACAATTGCTACCTTTGCATCGGTTTACATTATCAAAAAACTTCCTGAGAATGGCTTTACCGTGCTCACCGCTTTTTATGTGGTCTACCTCCTGGCATCCCAGGTGATGGCTACGAGAATAATAGTCTTCGACCTCGGTTTTTATTCTTTCTTCGCTCCCGCGGCAGTCTTCATCTATCCTTTCATTGCCCAGGTGGTGGACATGATTAACGAAGTTTACGGGGAGCGCAGGACGCACCTTTCCATTTTAATAGCCTTTGCGACCCAGGTGCTTTTCGTGCTCTTCATAGGTATGGCAACAACCCTCAGCCCTGCCCCGTTTTTCGAGCTTGAGGATGCCTGGATGAGTCTCTTTGGCTTGAGCGTCAGGATTACCGTCGCAAGCTGGCTTTCCTTCCTGGTCTGCTCGAACCTTGACGCCTGGGTCTTTGCAAGCCTCAAAAAACGTTTTGCCGAAAGGGAAAAAAATTTCAAGCACGACACCATGCTCAATCCCTATATCTGGCTCCGTTCCGGGGCAAGCGACATCATCAACCTGACTCTTGACTCCCTAATCTTTGTCTTTGTAGCTTTCTACGGAGTGATGCCCGTAATCCCACTACTCATAGGGCAGTTGATAAGCAAGAACATCATCGGTTTCCTGGACAACCCCTGGTTTGTCCTGTATAAGCGGCTTTTGAAAGATTGAATGGAAAAAGGTCATTTTCTCCTTCTCCTTCTCCTTCTCCTCCTTTCCTTTTTTAAGTCGTTTTTCTTTTCTTTTTTTCTTTTCTCCTTCTTTCTTTTTTAACTCGTCTTGTATCCCTTCCTTATTTTTCCTCAGGAGTTTTCTTCATGATTCTGTTTTTTCAAGAAGGGGTTTTCAGGCAAATGTGGCCTGTAAATTACTCTGATTTTTGAAGGTGCAGAAAATGCATATACTGGAAAAAACAATTGTAATATATTTACACGTTTCCGGAAGTAATTTTCACTTAGGGAAATTCTTCCACAATTTCGACGTGAAAAACATAAAGGAGGCTTAAATTGGGGATTATAAATTATTTTAAAATTTTATGCGTATTTTTAATGATTGGGCTGCTTCTCGGAACTGCAGCTGCGGCTTCAGATTCAGGAGACCGCGTGTGGGACGAAAATGCAAACCAGAGCCTTACATATACCTGGACGCCGCAGACGTATTCGGGTTTCTATTATGACCTGGATACCGGGGAAGGCTCGGAAAACCTGACCGTCCAGCTTGAGGAAGGCAGGCGGGTCATTGAGGATGGAAATCTGCAGTATTTCACAAAGCCCATAGAAACGGAATTCGAATATGGGGGCTGGGGTTCGTACCAGGTCATAGGGTTCATGGCAGAGCGCTACTTTGCAGGATATACTGAAAATACCGACTTTGTAAACGATGACATCAGCGTTATTTCGGACGGACAGCTTTCGAAGGTCCTGCTTGATGACGATGAGGAACGTTCCCTTTATGCAGGGTCTTCTCTTTTGCTTTCCGAAGGCTATTCCCTGAACATTGTTGAAGTCGACATCAGCGGGGACAAGGTCTGGGTCCAGCTTGAAAAGGACGGAGACGTTATCGAAGACTCCTTCCTTTCTTCTAATGATGACTACGTTTATGAAACAGACCTCGGGGATACTGAAGACGTCCCACTCATTGCGGTTCACTTCTCCGAGATTTTTACCGGCAGGGAGACCACTGCCGTATTTGTCGAGGGAATATTCCAGGTATCGGACGAATACGTTAAAATCGAGGGAGGAGATGAGTTCGGAGAACTCGAAGTAGGTTCTATTTCAAGCTCGGGAATCAGGATGGAAAATGAAGATTCCATTTCCCTTAGCAAGGGGGATACTGTCGAGCTTATGGGCAGGCTTGGTTTTGTGGTGGCTGATGCCGATGAACTCCGTTTTGCCCTTGAGGTAGAGGCCTCCGAGCCAGGGAGCTATGAGTTAAGGGGTACGGTCTACGATGAAATTTTCAATACGACGGTATGGACGCCTTTCAACTTTGAAGGTTTCTACTATAATATTGACGAAGACGTCTCAACCGAAAGACTTGTCATCAAAGAACTTGAAGGGCGGTCGATTGATGACGAGATGCTTGTCTATTCCACAAAACCGGAACTCGTGGAGTTTGAGCGGGAAGACTGGGGGGGCTATGAAGTCATCGGTTTCCTTGCCGAAAAGTACTTTGCCGGGTACCCTGAAGACGCCTTCGGGGATTCGGACCGCGTGAGTGTGCTTTCGGACAGCATCCTTTCAAAGGTCCTGATTGACGAGGACGACAAAAAGTCTCTTTTCACAGGTTCCTCCCTGATCCTCGAAAATGGCTATTCCCTCAAGGCA
The DNA here is from genome assembly GCF_052056915.1 of Methanosarcina sediminis. Lineage (GTDB taxonomy): Archaea > Halobacteriota > Methanosarcinia > Methanosarcinales > Methanosarcinaceae > MTP4. The sequence continues at coordinate 3,324,741 of NZ_CP195119.1, forward strand.
GCGGAAATCGATGTCAATGGGAAAAGCGTGCTTTTTGAACTTTACAAAGACGGGGACCTGCTGGATACGGGCATTGTAAGTTCCAACGGGGACTATGTTTACGAAGCCGACATAGGGGGTGCCGATGATGTCCCGATGATCGCGGTCCATGTAAGCACAGTCTTCAGGGGGACGGAAGTTGATGCCGTATTTGTGGAAGGGATTTTCCAGATCTCGGACGATTACCTTGAGCTTGAGGAAGGGGATTCCTTCGGAGAGATGGAAATAGTCTCCGTATCCTCTTCCGGTGTAATAATGGAAAATGAGGACTCCATCTCGCTTTCAAGGGACGATACCATTGACCTTATGGAAAATGTCAAATTCAGGGTTGCCGATTCGTCAGAGCTTCGTTTCTATCCTTTTGTTGAAGTCGTTAAAGGAGATGGAGGGCAGCTTGATATTGAGATGCCCGATACCCTGGTGGTCGGAGAGGAAGTTGAAATTCTTGTTACCGCAAGAGGTGTTTCAGTCGGCGATGTCGAGCTGTTCTTTGAGGATGAGAGCATAGGGCGCACCGGAGATGAAGGAAGTCTCGGGTATACGCCTGACTCCGAAGGCAGCTTCACGGTTTCTGCGGAAAAGGGCGGATACGTCTCCGGAAGCAAAGAGGTGGATGTCCTGGCAGAAGGTTCCAGGAAACTGGAAATCGAAGTCTCTCCAGACCCCATCCGGGAAGGGGACACCATAAGCATAAAGGTCACGGATTCCATTGGTGACAAACCGGTGTCCGGGGCTGATGTCTTCTTTGGAGGAGAGGATCTCGGGGAACAAACGAATGAAGCAGGTATTGTTTCCTACTGGGTGACCGCTCCGGGAACTTACAAAATTAACGCTTCTAAAGCCGGATATGAAGCCGGGGAAGCTGTCATAGAGGTACTGGAGCACAGGGCCGAATTCGTGTTCACGAACCTTACTGTCGAGCCTGCTTCCGTTGAAGCCGGGGCGGCCGTTAAGGTCACTGTGCAGGTTGAAAACACCGGAAACGCCGAAGACGAAAGTACCGTGGAATTGCTTGTCAACGGTGAAGCCGTGGATTCCGAAACAGTAAGCCTGGGGGCCGGGGAAAGCACGACTCTCGAATTCTCCCACATGGAAGAAGAGCCCGGAACGTATACGGTTGAAATCGGGGACCTTAGCGGAACTTACGAGGCCACGGAAAAGACTCCCTTCCTTAGCGCTGCGCTGACCCTGGGAATTCTGCTTACGGTGTTCGTGGTGTTCAGGAGAGGAAAAGGAAAGAACTGATGGATTCATAAAGAACTGATGGATTCAGAAAGTGATGAGTTAGAAGGAGTTGTAATTTTTTCTTCCTTCTTCCTTTTTTTTCCTTATTTTGGTTTTTTTCCGATTACTTGCTTCTTTTCTGAGTTTTGTTTTTATCATCTTCGGGTTATGTCGCGAAATTATTGGCTATAAATGAATAATGAGCCTGTATAAAGGAATAAGTAATCAGCTATGAACGGATATAAATAGGATATAAGGTAGAATGTAAGAACCTGTAAAATGGAAGAGTTACAAATCCCTGATATTGGCCGATACCATGCTTGAGTTTTTGTATGATTTCATCACCGAATACGCTTACTTGAACCTTTTTGTTTTGAGCTTTCTGGCTTCTACGGTTCTTCCTTTCGGGGCAGAAGCACTATTAGTTGCGCTTGTCTACCAGGGTTTCAATCCTTTTTTTGTCGTTATGGTGGCGACAATAGGGAATTTTCTAGGGGCCTGTACTACATATTACATCGGGCTGAAAGGCCGTGGTGCTATTGAGAAGTACTTTTCTCCTTCGGAAGAGAAACTTGCCAAGAGTGAACGCCTCTTTAAGAAATACGGGGTATACACCCTCCTCTTGACCTGGGTGCCGGGGATAGGGGACGTTATCACCATGGCTGCGGGGCTGATGAACCTTCCCTTTGTGGTATTTTCTGTCCTGGTATTTGCAGGAAAGTTAGGGCGTTACGCTGCCCTTGCTTATTTTACCGTTTTCCTTAACCCCAGCCTCTCGTTATTATCGGCTTACTTCCCCGGCTGACTTTTCGGTCGGTAAATTTGCAAAGACTCTTTTCCTTTTCTTATTTGAATTGTCTTTTTCGTTTCAGAAATCAAGCAAATTTTATTCATGGTGCATTACTTTTTTCCGGCAGCAATCCTTTCTGGCAAGGGTTTCCTTGGATGCGATATTGATCGGAACGCTTATATACTTTCATGTTCAATATTTAATTATAAAATCAAATTTAATTGATTAATTTTGAAGTACTCTGCCATCAAAAACCTTTCTTCCGGGTTTAAAAACGAGGCCAATCTGCGGTTATAACCTCCATTCTTTTTTTTCTTTTTTTTCTTTTATTACGATGGGAGCGCGGAGGGTCACGAATACCCCGTACTTTACAGACTATCCGACAATTACTGTCAGTAATAAATGAATTTCTTCTTTTTCGATTTAAAGGGTTTAAATGCCTTATTTTTACATGTTTTTGCCCGGAAATTGAATTGTCGGACAGCCTTTTTAGGGCAGGGTGGCCTCACGCAATTTGATTTTCAGTATTTTGCGAAATCTATACTGAAGAAAACTTATGCTTTTTCAGATACCGTTAACACAGGCCTCTTGTTTTCGTCTTCATAGTCGCTGCTGCAGAAAGCGATGTAGTTTCCGCTTTCAGTGTGGGCTTTGATCAGGAATCCTGTGTTCTCATACTTTCCGCTCACGTAAGCTTTCACAAGCTCGGTTACGTCAAGTTCATGGTAGCTGTTGTCAGGGACATCACTGCCCTTGATGGCAACCTTTGCATATGGGGTACTTCCCTGGGGAACGTTATTCAGGTCGTACCAGTCGCCGCCGGCATTCTCCCAGCGTGTGTTGAGGTCCTTGTTGTTCCAGGTAACGTGGTTGGGGTTCCAGGTTTCAGGTCGGTAGATTTCAACAACTGTGTCCTCAGTTCTTTCTTTTCCTTCAGGGTAGTACCAGAAGAGGGAAAGGATAGCCTTTTCGATCAGATCGGCATTGTCCAATTCACTTAAATCGAAACGGAGCAGGTCTCTGTACCCGACAATTTCTTTTGCACCGCCCAGGTCGATATAAGGGACGTCCTTATATACGGTGTCAGGAGATCCTTGGCGGAGGCGGCTGTCCTTAAGCTTTCTAAGGACGTGAACTACAGGGGCGGGATTCAGTTTTACATCGAGTTTCGGGGCACACTCACCAATTTTGCAGTCACTGCTGTAGAAAGCAATATAGTTTCCCCTTTCGGTGCTGGCTTTGATCAGGAATCCCGTGTTCTCATACTTTCCGCTCACGTAAGCTTTCACAAGCTCGGTCACGTCAAGTTCATGGTATCTGTTGTCAGGGACGTCACTGCCCTTGATGGCAATCTTTGCGTATGGGGTACTTCCCTGGGGAACGTTATTCAGGTCGTGCCAGTCGCCGCCGGGATTCGCCCAGGATGTGTTATGGTCCTTGCTGTTCCAGGTAACATGGTCGGGGTTCCAGGCTTCAGGCCGGTAAATTTCAACAACTGTGTCCTCGGGTCTTTTCTCTCCTTCAGGGTAGTACCAGAAGAGGGAAAGGGTAGCCTTTTCGATCTGATCGGCATTATTATACTTGCTTAGGTCAAACACGACCAGGTCTCTGTACCCACCGATTCCTTCTTTGCCTCCAAGGTCAAGATAAATAACGTCAGTGAAAACGATGTCAGGAGAACCTTCACGAAGGCGGGAATCCTGCATTCTCATAGGAGTAGGAGTTGGGCAGATAGGAGTTCCTTCTATTACGGTGACATTTGAATAGCCATCATTAGAATATAATTCAGGAGCATCAACGGCATTGCGCGCGATGAGAATTTTTTCGTTGTTTCGAGATGTTCCGGCTTTAAGGTAAATTCCTACGCTTCTGGCTTTGATATTATTATCCTTGATAGTGTGTGGTCCTTTTGCCTTGATAACGCTGACTCCCGAAGTTTCGGGAGAGTCTATCCTGTTGCAGCCGATTTCTACATCATCACATTCTGTTAATTTAAGGTACCCTCTCAGATTATTATTATTTAATTTAACATTGCTGGCAGACTTTAGTTCCATTGCCACTTTAAGGGGATCTTCACATATATTATTGGAGATTTCAATATTTTTCAGCTCGGAAGTGCCGCGTGTGTCGGGTGCGTGGATGATATATCCGGAATAATTCTTGAAAGTATTACTTTCAATTACGACATTAAGTTCAGGTGAGATGTACCCGCCGTTGTCAAACACGTTGTTCCTGATTATGTTACTTGTAGCGTGAGGGATGATGGAAATCCTGTTTCCGTTGAAGTAATTACCCTCAATCACGTGGTTGCCGGTGCTTAATGTAACCAGGGCATTCCCACAGCGATAAAATTTATTGTCTTTTACGATGCTGTCGGTTCTGGCCAATTCCACACCCTTTCTGGAATCGTAGAATTCATTGCCGATTACCCTGAAAATCGGAGCTGAAGTAGGGTGTGAGTTTACAGCTTCGTCGGCGCAATCTCTGAAAATATTGTTCAGAACATCTACATGCCGGGTAAAGCCGTCGTCAGTTTTGCGTCCTCCGTGGCTGGAAACAACAGCAATGTAGTGCCTGCCTTTTTCAAGGAAAGAGTTGTTTTTTATGACGATGTTGTCACAGGCATTTGTGATGGCAATTCCATATCCTGTACCGTCTCTGAATATTCTTTTAAAGGTGCTGTTTTCTACAGTACAGTCCAGACAGTCAAATAAACTGATTGCACGGGTGCCAAAATCTTTAATTCCACAATTTGAGAACGTAACGTTCTTCGTTGCATAGAAATAGATTGCAGTAGAACTGGTGCCCATTCCTTTCCCTACAAAATCAATGTTTTCAAACCTGATGTTTTCAAGCATTGAGATTTCTCGGACCTTTGCATTCCTCGATGTGGTATAGCTATCGTAAAGCGGTTTGTTAATTGTGACTGTTGAACCGTTGATGGCAACTATTTTTGCCAGCTCACCGTTTTTATAGACATTTTTTTTTTCATAGGGAACCGTGTAATCGTCTGAAATTTTTAAATAGTTTCCGACATTCAGGCCAGAAACCCCTGACAACTTAATCTGTGTAGTCCCTGAGTTGGCGTTACTTGCCACCGGGATTGTTGAAGAGGAATAGCCACCGGTACCGGTAGTAAATCCTGGGGAGCTAATGCAGTCAAATACCACTCCTTCTTCTCCGATGAAGGTTATATTGGATTTTAAACGAAGTGCACTTTTGATATTATATGTACCTTCCTGGAAGGAGATAACGCCGCTATCTATTGCTCTTATAGCCGCTTTAATAGCATCCGCGGCGTTTGAACTTCTATCGATCACATTACCAGATTCGTCTTTTACTATAACAGTTCCACTAACTATGGATACCTGAACGTTTGCTTCCCGAACTGCAGGAATTTCAATAATTCTACTTCCCATTATATTTGCCCCCTAGTTTAAACGTAATTAGAAACCAATGCTTTCTGTTAAAGAAAAGGATATAATCCTATATCAAATAAAACGAATTTTATATTAGTAATTTATATACTATGCTATTTATATATATCAAATAAATATTCAGAAGTGTTGCCTACTCGCAATTCATAAAATATTTTTACTGTGGTAGTTTTAAAAACGATTGGACAGTGAATGATTTGGCAAATCACACAAAAAAGATCGATAAAAGAAAACTTAAACTCTAACATTTTAAGCTCTAAAGTTTGAACTCAAATAATAAAATTTGAAACTTAAAAATTATACTAAAAAGTCTACAGCTTCACTTCACCCCTTCATATCCGGCATTCTTTAGTATTTTTTATTGTTTATGCATAATTTGCATAATATTCTTTGCTTTTATTCCTATTCGAATCAGATTTACTTGTTTTCTTATTGACTTCTATTTTATTTTGTCTATTTATATTCCAATATATTCCCTCATTGGTTCTTATGGTATTGTTTTTTCTTTGTGTTGTTAACGGCATAACCTTTTTATATATTATTCGCGCTACTTTACTTGTCTTATAATCAATAACATTTACTTGATTTACTTGTAATTGTTCTATCATATACTTTTATCAAAATGGTGATTTAATGCACGTGATGGAAGGTTTTTTACCTACGCCCTGGTGGCAGGTCTGGTTTGCGATCTCAATCCCGGTGATCGCATTCGGGATCTATAAAATGAACAAACTGGTAAACGAAAAACGCGAGATATTGCCTCTTCTGGCTGTTGCGGGTGCATTTATCTTTGTGCTCTCTTCCCTGAAACTGCCTTCGGTTACGGGAAGCTGTTCTCATCCGACGGGGACGGGAGTCGCAGCAATCATCTTCGGGCCCGCAATTTCCGCAGTGCTCGGGACAATCGTGCTTCTCTATCAGGCGCTATTCCTTGCCCACGGCGGGCTAACTACGCTTGGTGCCAACGTCTTTTCCATGGGTATCGTGGGCCCTGTTGTGGCATACCTGGTCTATAAGGCAGGGATGAAAGCCAAGCTGAACTTCTTCCTCGTAGTCTTCTTAGCTGCCACCCTTGGGGACTGGGCAACTTATGTGGTCACTTCCGTGGAACTTGCCCTGGCTTTCCCCGACCCGACAGGTGGGGTTGTTGCTTCCTTCGGGAGATTTGCCGGTATCTTTGCAGTAACGCAGGTCCCTCTGGCAATTATGGAAGGGGCGGTTACGGCGTTGCTTTTCAAATATGTGATTAACGTTAAGAGCGACATCCTCGTGGAGCTTAAAGTAGTCGAAGAATCGATTGTTCGCAAACTCAGGGGGCTTAGTTCATGAGCCGGAAACTCGAACTTATAGTACTTGCCATTGTCCTGGTCTTTACAGTCCAGTTCGTCTACATGTCCTCAACAACGGACGCCGAATACGGTGGAGCTGACGGGGAAGCTGAGGGTGTTATTGAGGAAATCACAGGCGGAACCTATGTGCCTATCGCAGAGCCCATCTGGGAACCTCCAAGTGGTGAAATCGAAAGCCTTCTCTTCGGGCTTCAGGCAGCCATCGGGGCAGGGATCATCGGTTACTTCCTTGGGTATTACAGGGCAAAAAACCTTTATGAAGGTGAAGTCACTTACAAAGGCAAAAACCGGGATAGTGAAACTCGTTCATAATGTTGGCAACTGAGCTTTCCTTTTTATTCGTAAAAGGAAAGTTTTTATCTTTTGCCTTTTATTTTTACTTCTTAGTCCTAATTCATCAGTAACGGGTTACCTAATGACAAATATACTTGATGACTATGCTCTTATGAGCCCTCTAAGGTACCGGAATAACTATCTTAAACTGACAATCGTAGCTTTCGGTCTGCTTGCGGGAGTCTCGGCCTATTCTCCTATCCCGCCTTTTTTCATAGCACTTTGCATGAGTTTTGCAACGGTTTTTCTCGGGAAAACCCCGCTCCGTTTCTATCTCAAACTCCTTCTGGCTCCAATGGGTTTTGCAGCGGTGGGGGTTTTGATCATCGCATTTTTCTCAGGCACAGGGGCTGAACTTTATTCTTTCAGGCTTGCGAGCTATCCCCTGGCTGTCCGTGCCGACGGCCTGGAACTTGCGATGCTGGTGCTTGCAAGGTCTGTTAGCGGGATGTGCTGCCTTTACTTCCTGGCTCTGACCACCCCAATGATCGAGTTGTTCTCGGTCCTTAAAAAATCCCGCTTGCCCGGGTCCGTGGTCGAACTTTCCATGCTGATCTATCGTTATATCTTTGTTTTCCTGGACATGGCAGTCCAGATAAAGTTTGCCCAGACTGTCAGGCTCGGCTACGGGGATTTCAAAAAGTCCTTCCGCTCTTTCGGGATGCTCGGAAGTACGCTTTTCATCCGGTCATGGGACCAGGGTGAAAAACTCTTCGTATCTATGAACTCAAGATGTTATGACGGGAAAATGACAATGTTTGAAACCAGAAGGCCTGTCAAACTGCCTGAACTGCTGCTAACGTCCGCATATTTCTTATCCACCCTCACATTGTTCTATCTTACAAGAGGTGTGTCCATCATTTGAGAGGCGAAAAACATGACTATTCTTGAAACAAGAGGGCTTACGTACTCCTATCCAGACGGAAACGTGGCACTCAGGGACATTAATATCAAGATTGATAAAGGGAAAAAGATTGCATTTGTCGGGCAGAACGGGTCCGGAAAATCAACTCTTTTTATGCTCCTTAACGGGACCATGAAACCCGGGAAAGGCGAAGTCCTTTTCCACGACGTACCTTTCAAATACAACTCGAAATCATTGAGGGAAATAAGGAAATCCGTGGGGATCGTTTTCCAGAACTCTGATGACCAGCTTTTTGCTCCTACCGTCTACCAGGACGTGGCCTTTGGCCCTGCAAACCTTGATTACCCGAAAGAAAAGCTAGAGACCTGTGTGAACAGGGCGCTGGAACAGGTAGGGCTTACCAATTTCAAGGACAGGCCACCCCACCACCTGAGCGGAGGACAGAAGAAGCGGGTTGCAATCGCAGGAGTGATGGCAATGGAGCCTGAAGTGATCATCCTTGACGAGCCTCTTTCCAACCTGGACCCCGTGGGGGCGGACGAGATTATGGATCTCCTCAACGAGTTCAACCATTACGGGAGCACGATCATCATCTCGACCCACGATGTCGACCTTGCATACCGCTGGTCGGATTATGTTTACCTCATGTCGGACAGCGAGCTTATCGGAGAAGGGGCACCCGAGGTACTTTTCAGGCAAACGGAACTCCTGAAACTTGCCGGTTTGCGTCCCCCTTCTTCCCTTGAAGTTTACCATGAACTCGAGAGGAGAGGCCTTGCAAAAGGCTACCTGTCCCCAAAGACCCTGCCTGAACTCGTAAATGCTCTGCGGCCTCCCGAGTTGATGTGGGTGGACGCGCCTCACGGGGTCAAAGAGGGTGATACTCTTAACCTGGGAATTCTTTACGGGGAGTATTCTCCCAACTCTCCCTACGAGGCTATTAACGCAAGAGTCCTGCACATCCATCCGGGCGGCAAAGCCATCGTTGAGTTGAAACGCCGCAGCATCAAAGCCGGAGGTATCCTGCTCTATGATACGGATAGTTATTCTTACCCTGAGGTCCTGAACATTATAGAGGAAGGGGACGTCACCTTTGTCGGGGCCATGGGCAAAAAGAGTAAAATCCTGGCCGAAGAGGACGGCATTTTCCTGGACGTTACCTCGGGCGTTATTGACAGGTCTATCCTCACAGCTCTCTGTGGAAAACGCTGCCTCATCCTGACTGGCGGAGGCATGGTGGAACATGCATTCAAACGGATCCGCGAGTACGTGGAATTAAGTGGAATCGAGTTGAACGTCGGCACATTCAATACGGGAGAAGAATTTCCCTGGCTGGAAGTGTTAGAGGAATCTGCCGAAGGTTTCCGGGTTTAAGCCTCGGATCTCCTTTCGCTGATTTTCCCATTATCCACTTTTCATTTCGCAGGACTTTTTCCATTATTCATTTTTTATTTCACAGGATCGATTTTTTTCTTTATTTTCCTGTTTTAAAGCCAGCTCGTTTAAATTGACTCGTAGCTCTTTTTAAGAAGAAGTGCGTCTTCCTCAAGGTTCGGGCTTTCGCAGATTACCAGCCCTTTGACCCTGAATTCTTTCAGGGCTTTCAGGAGCTCCATGTAGTTGAAATCGGATTCCTCCAGGACAAGGTGTTTCTTTTCCCCGTTTTTGCCGTATTCGATCCCTGAGACGTGCATGTGCATGTTTGAGAGCCCTTCTTTTCCAAGCTCTTCTTCAACCCTGTCAAGAATAGCCTTAAATTCGGGGTAGGAATTATCCCTTCCTTCCCTTGCATGCATGTGAGAAAAGTCCAGGCAGGGCATGACTCCTTCGATTTCCGCGCTCAGTGCGAGCACTTCTTCGAGGGTCCCGAACTGGCTGCGTTTGCCCATGGTCTCGGGGCGGAGGACTGCCGGAATCTCTTCGTCTCTTAGCTTTCCGGTAAGTTCCCCGAGCGCTTTCGCCACTTTTGCATAGACGCTTTCTTTGCTGCTTTTCTGGTAGAAAGCTGCATGTAAAACCACAGACCTTGCCCCGCAAAGGCTGCCTATCCGGGCGGACTGGTAGATCCTTTCCATGCTTGCCTTCAATTTCTCCTCTTCCGGGGAGTTGAGGTTGATGTAGTAAGGGGCATGGACGCTGAGGGCTATGCCTTGTTTTTTTGAGGCTTCAAAGACATTTTTTGCCCCTTTTTCCTTCATGCGCACTCCCTGCACGAACTCAAGCTCCATGCAGTCCAGGCCCAGTTCCCGGACTCGCTCGATACCTGCGGCGCTGTTTCTCCCAGCTGAGCTTCTGGGAACCCCCGCAGTTCCGAAAAGCAGTTTTTCAGGCGGCATGTTTTTCAAAAGAGTTTTCGCTTTTTTGCTGGTTTTCTTCTTTCTTCTTTAGCTTTTTCTTCCCGCTTTGAAGGGCTCCGGGAGCTCAGACAAGGCCCAGAAAGTCCTTAAGTTCCTTTGCCCTTTCAGGGGACACCTTTTCGCTAACAACTTCCAGAAGCTCGTCCAGGTCTTCATCCAGGGACCTGACGTCTTCCTTGTTTTCCAGGGCCAGCCCTACCAGGTAATCCAGCTCTTCAGGGTCCAGTCTTTCCAGCCGTTCTCTGAAATCTTCTGCAGACTCGGCAAACTTGTGCGAGATAGGGCGAAGGATGTAAGGGAAATGGTGTCCTGCTTCCCTGGATATAGGTTCTCCCCCGGCTTCCGGGGCCAGCTTGTTGAAAATTTCGATGTCCTTTTCACTGAATTCTCTTGGCATGTTATCTCTTTATAATCCTATCCTGATTTATATTTATTGAAAACACAAACTGTTTAAAAAAAATCGATCTATTGGGGGATATTGAAGCTATGCCGGAAAATCCTGTCCGAAAAATCTGTCCTTCCGAGGAATTCTGCGGGAAACGCAATAATCCGTGAAAAATAATTCTTGAAATCTCAGGATTTTTTCTTCAACTTGCCGTGTCTGTCTATCTCTCCTTTTGCTATTCTTGTGGTAGAGATCGGGGTCCTGTCTTCTGCCATTACGTATTCTACATATTCTATTTCCAGGGGCTTCAGGCCCCTCTCCACACGCAGGCGGTTGATCTCAATGGCCACGGGATAGGTTTCCGGGGAGACGATGATAAAGTCAAAGTCTTCTTTGATGGTGGGGCCGTAGGGGTCGTTCAGTTTCTGGATTTCGTATTTTTCTTTGGGAATCTGAAGGTTTTCGATGTACTCCTGCAACAGGGACTTCCTGCTTTCATATTTTTCTATACTGTGGTTTTTGCTTAGCATCTCGTCCGAGGTGAGCCCTATGTATACCTTTCCATCCCCGGCTACCTCAAAAGCCTTTTTTATAAGTTTAGTATGTCCATCGTGTATGTATTGAAACGTACCACCTACGACGACTTTTGGCATAATGGGTGATATTATATCAAATAAAAAGAAGTTTTTGGTTTTTTTTGCAGTTTTTAGATGTGTTTTCTATTTTTTCTTCCGCTTTTCTCTTTTTTATGGCTGCTTCGGGAACGATTACTTGCTTCTTTTTTCATTTTCTTTATCTTGTTCTTTCCTTTCCTGTTCTTCACTTTCCTGTTCTTCACTTTCCTGTTCTTTATTTTTTTACCTGATTCCGGGTTTTTCAGTATCAGAAGGCCCTGAATATTCCGGCACTTAATACTTTCACCCCGCCCCCTCCAGCTTTATATACTTGCAAAACAATAAGGAATCAACCATTATGCACCTTACACAAACATGTGCATTGTAAAGGAGTTCTTCATAAATGAGTGAAATTTTACTGGAAGAGTTGCCCGGAGTTGGCCCTGCAACTGCAGAAAAACTCAAGGAAGCCGGATTTAACACTATCGAGGCAGTGGCAGTAGCCTCTCCTTCCGAACTTGCCAATACAGCCGAAATCGGGGAATCAACGGCCGCAAAGATCATCAATGCCGCAAGGCAGGCTGCAGATATCGGAGGTTTCGAGACCGGGGACACTGTCCTTGAGCGGCGGAAACTGGTGGGAAAGCTTTCCACCGGCTGTACGGAATTTAATGAAATGATGGGTGGGGGCGTCGAGACCCAGTCCATTACCGAACTGTACGGGGAGTTCGGTTCAGGGAAGACCCAGGTGGCCCACCAGCTTGCAGTAAACGTCCAGATGTCAAGGGAATACGGAGGACTGGACGGTTCGGTCATTATCATCGATACAGAAAACACCTTCCGGCCTGAGAGGATTGCCCAGATGGTACAGGGGCTTTCCGATAAATACGGCCTGGAGCTAAACCCTGAAGAATTCCTTCAGAACATTCACGTTGCCAGGGCATACAATTCCAATCATCAGATGCTGCTTGTGGATTCCGCAAACGACCTTGCAAACGAGCTCAAAGACTCTGATAAACCCGTACGCTTGCTCATTGTTGACTCTCTCATGGCTCACTTCAGGGCCGAGTACGTAGGACGGGGCACCCTTGCGGACAGGCAGCAGAAGCTCAACAAGCACATGCACGGCTTGCTCCGTTTCGGAGACCTGTTCAATGCCTGTGTTGTCGTAACCAACCAGGTCATGTCAAAACCCGACGCCTTTTTCGGGGATCCCACCAGGCCGGTTGGAGGACACGTCGTGGGGCACACGGCTACTTTCAGGCTCTATCTCAGGAAGTCCAAAGGCGAAAAGAGGATCATTCGGCTTGTAGACTCTCCGAACCTGCCTGAAGGGGAAGCCGTGGTTGGGGTCACGACCACAGGGCTGGTTGACCAGTGATGAAGGGTCCGGCAGGGTGAAGTTTGAGATATGAAGTTTGAGATATGACGCACAAACTTCATTAAGGAAATCACAACCTGAAATATTTCTGGCGGGGAAACGTTTTAGTATCCCCTGCCAATCTCTTTTCAATGAAATTCAAAGCTATCGTTGTTGATATCGACGGGACGATCACCTGTGAGAAGAGGGAACTCCACTTGAAGGCCGTGGAGAAGATACGTTCCCTAAACGTCCCCGTGGTCCTTGCCACCGGCAACATCCTCTGTTATGCCAGGACAGCTTCGAAGCTGATCGGCCTGAGTGGGGCAGTGATCGCTGAAAATGGGGGTGCCGTCACTGTCCGTTATGATGTGAATGGCACTTTTGAGGAAACCATTGAAGAGTGTGAAAAGGCTTTTGATTTCCTTTCCGAACATTTCGAACTTACAAAACTGGATCCTTTCTACCGGAAAACCGAAATTGCCCTTCGCCGGAATTTTGACCTGGGGAGGGCCAGAGTACTCCTCAAGGAACAGCCCTTTGATGTGGAGCTCATAGACACCAAATACGCAGTCCACATCAAGAGCAGGAAAATCAACAAGGGCACAGGGCTCATAAAACTTGCCGGGCTGATGGATCTTAAACCTGAAGAGTTTGTTGCAGTCGGGGATTCCGCAAATGACGTTGAAATGCTTGAAGCCGCAGGTTTCGGGATCGCCGTTGCAAACGGGGATGAGGAGATTAAAACGGTTGCCGATTACGTAACTGAAGCCACATTCGGGGCCGGAGCGGTGGAAGCCTTCGAATTCCTCGAATCCAGGGGCTGGATATAAGCGATCATAAGTCTCAGGAAATCCTTAGTTCTCCAAAAAACTGCAATTAAAACCTGCAGTAAACAAATTCAAGTCAAGTAAACAAATTCAAGCTGAGAAAAAGGTTCGAAATAAAAAGGTGTTACCCCTCCTCCGGCCTGCCGGGGAACGGGTAGCGGCGAAGTAAACTGAATCGGATCTCGAGCCTGCCGCAGCAGGCAAGTGCAATCCTTGCAGCCTCTGCATATATTAAAAAATATGAGTTCCCGCCTGCTCTTTACTTTCCGGCATGCGGGATACTATTCAGCCTGCGGGATGCTTTTCGGTTCTGATTTTTCGTTTTTGCTTTTCAGTTCCCTGCCCTGGCTCTCATCTTGTCAATGATGATGTAGTCTTTGATGGCACTCACGGAATCAAAGGGCAGGAGGATGTAGTTGCCCTCTTTTTTGTATTTGGTAGTATCAAGGTTAATATTCGGTTCGACCATCAGGTCGATGAGGTGTCCGGCTTTGATCTCCAATACTATGTTGGTCAGCGTACCGATCTCTGTTCCGTCCGTTGCCATCACCTGGGTGTTGGAGATAAGGTTCCTTGCAAATACTTTAGACATTTTTATCGTGTCTCCGTCCTCAATGTAATGTGGGATATAGGTTACGGGTAATTCTGGATTCGAACTCATGAAATTTTGTTTTATCTATGCCTATATTTTTTAAGAACTTCTTCATCTTTAGTGTCTACTCCTTTAAATTCTTACCTATATCCTATATAAGCACTTGGTTCGGCAGGTTTCGTACCGCCCTTAAACTGTTCTTCAATCTTTTCATAATACTGGGCGATGTTCTCCGTGATCGTGGGCTTTACCTTCTTAAGACCTTCCCTGAAATATCTCATTTCGATTTCTTCAATATCGAAATTCTCGCGAAGCGCCCGCATTACCGCTTCTCTGCACACCGCTTCTATGTCAGCACCCACATACCCTTCGGTTTCGTCAGCAAGCGTATCAAGGTTTACGTCTGCTGCAAGGGGTATTCCTCTGGTATGAATCCCGAAGATCTTGAGCCTGCCTTTCCGGTTGGGTGAACCCATATAGACCATCCTGTCAAAGCGCCCTGGCCTCAGGATTGCCGGGTCCAACAGGTTCGGACGGTTTGTTGCGGCGATTACAACCACGTCTTTCAGGGCTTCGAGGCCGTCCATCTCGGTCAGGATCTGGTTAAGGACTCTTTCTGAAGTCTTGCTGTCCGTGGATTCCATCCCTGGCATGGAAGCAATGGAGTCGATTTCATCAAAGAAGATCACGCAGGGGGCAACCTGCCTGGCTTTCTTGAAAGTCTCCCTTATCGCTTTTTCCGATTCTCCGAGCCACTTTGAGAACATTTCCGGGCCTTTGACGCTGATGAAGTTGGCGTTACATTCCCTGGAAACAGCCTGTGCTATCAGGGTCTTTCCGGTTCCCGGGGGGCCGTAGAGCAGGATTCCCTTGGGGGCTTTTATGCCCATCTTAAGGAATTTGTGCGGGTATTTAATAGGCCATTCCACGGATTCAATGATTGCCTGTTTGGCTTCGTCGAGGCCTCCCACATTGTCCCAGGTTACGTTTGGTATCTCCACAAAGATTTCCCTCAGGGCCGAAGGCTCGGTTTCCATCAGGGCCTCTTCGAAGTTATTCTTGGTTACCACTATTTTTTCCAGTCTCTCGGGAGGTATGGCTTCTTTTTCCAGATCCAGGTCCGGCAGGTTTTCCCTGAGGCAGCGCATGGCAGCTTCCTGGACAAGGGCTAGCAGGTCCGCGCCCACAAAACCCTGGGTCCGCTCTGCCAGATACGTCAGGTATTTGTTTACCCGTTTTTCTTTCCTGAGGACTTCTGCGGAAACCTCTTCAACCCCTGCTTCTGTTTCGGTTTTTCCAGCTTCTTCGGCTACTTCGGCTTCGGTTTCAGTTTCAATTACGGTTTCCACGGGATCCTCGTCACTTTCAATGGGCATTCCCCTTGTGTGGATCTGCAGGATCTCATACCTATCGTTGGTATCCGGGACTCCGATATGGATTTCCCTGTCAAAGCGCCCGGGCCTCCGGAGTGCCGGGTCAATGGCATCTACACGGTTCGTAGCCCCGATCACGACAACCTGTCCCCGCTCTTCCATCCCGTCCATGAGGGTCAGAAGCTGGGCAACGACTCTTCTTTCCACTTCCCCTGTTACGTTTTCCCTTTTCGGGGCAATGGAATCGATTTCATCGATGAATATGACCGACGGGGCTTCCTGGGTTGCCTCCTCAAAGATCTTCCGGAGCCTCTCCTCGCTTTCCCCATAGAACTTCCCAACAATTTCCGGGCCTGCGATGTAGTGGAAGCTGGCACCCGATTCGTTTGCCACGGCTTTTGCGATCAGGGTCTTTCCGGTCCCGGGGGGGCCGTAAAGGATGACCCCTTTTGGAGGCTCGATGTTCAGGTGGTGGAAGAGTTCCGGGTGTTTCATGGGAAGCTCGATCATTTCCCGGACGCGCATTATCTCTTGCCCGAGCCCTCCGATATCTTCATAGGTGACTCCCCTGGCAACCGTTTCGTAGCCCTGGACGGGTTTTTTCCTGAGTTCGATCCTGGTGGACTCGGTGATCAGGACGATTGCGTTTGCAGGATCCGTTTCAACTGCTACGAGCGGGATTACCTGGCTTGTAGTCAGGGACTCGGTCATAGGATGGGTCATCGAGTTGATGATAGGAATGATGTCTCCCTTGAAAACCGGCCTTTTCAGGATATGCCGCTTTATGATCTCGTTTGCGTGCTCCCCGAACTGCAGTTCAGGTCCCCCTGCCTGGGTCATGCTTTCCGGAAGCGCCAGGATAACCTTTTTTGCTTCCGGGGCTTCTACCTTTTTGATGCTGACCCTTTCCCCGATTCCGACTCCCGCGTTTTGCCGGATAAAATTGTCAATGCGGACGATTCCCTGCTCCCAGTCCTGGCGGTCCGCTCTCCAGACTTTCGCGGTGGTCATTTTCTTCCCCCTGATTTCAACAATGTCACCGGGAGAGAGCTGAAGCTTCAAAAGTGCTGTTGGGTCAAGCCGGATTATTCCCCTTCCGAGATCGATAGGATATGCCTTTTCAACCTTTAACTGTATTTCTTCCATGGATCATCCCAAAAATAGTTATCTTTTGATTGTAATTTTTTGTTTAACAGTGTGATGTGGATAAGAACCGGATTTTTCCCCGATTTTTCCGGATTGAGCGGTTCTGGTTTTGTTTGCTCCCTATATTAGATTCTCCTTTTATTTCAAGGATGCCCGTCATCATAAGATACCGCCTCAGAAACCTGATCTTTTTCAGATGTAGCTCCGGTTATACCTCAATCCGAATAGTCAATTATGCCTTATTTTCCCAGGCGTTGCCTGTCAACATAAGGTTACCTGCAGATGCAGTTTCGTGCCAATATAAGGTTGCCTGACGATCTTAATTTAGTTTTTTTTCTCCTGACCTCTTCTCCACCCGTTTTATAATGTATAGGTTATATTTCTCTATGCCCTCTATTTATTAAATAAGTTTACCCTCTCTTCCGTTTTCTCCGTCAGGGTTAATATACTTACAGGTTTCGCAGTATAGAATTTACCGGAATCATAATTTAGAATCGCCGGAATAAATATCGGGAACTACCGGAATAATAATTTAGAATCACCGGAATAAGGATCATAATTGCCGGAATAAAGATCCGGAATTACTGGAATAAGAATCAGAAATTCATTTTATAATCCTCCTATAATTCACCATATATGCAAATCCAGGAAATCGAGAGTATGGACCTTGAAAAAGCGCAGAATATTATTGTTGATTTTATCCGGGAAAAAGTAGACAAAGCCGGAGTTTCCGGGGCAGTTGTAGGTATCAGTGGGGGCATAGACTCTGCCCTTACCGCAGCCCTTACGGTAAAGGCCCTCGGGGCGGATAAGGTGCTGGGAATCCACATGCCAGAAGCCGGGCTGACCCCCGAATCGGACCGCAAGGATGCAAAAGCCCTTGCGGAATGGCTCGGGATCGAGTACAGGACAATTGACATATCGGGCATTGTCTCGGCTTTTATGGCTGCTGTCCCTGAAAGTGAATCTGCGGACCGGCTTTCCAGGGGCAACCTGAAGGCAAGGGTCCGGATGTCCCTGCTTTATTTCCATGCAAACCGCCTGAACCTCATGGTCATGGGGACCGGGAATAAAACCGAGATTCTCCTTGGCTACTACACGAAGTACGGGGACGGAGGCGTTGATATCGAGCCCATAGGGTTCCTGTACAAAACCGAAGTCTGGGAACTTGCCCGCAAGCTCGGGGTCCCCGAGTCCATTATAACCAAAAAGCCCTCTGCCGGACTCTGGGCAGGACAGACCGACGAAGCCGAACTCGGGATGTCCTACGGGACAGTAGATAAAGTCCTCACGATGCTGAACGAAAAACAGAGTCAAAAAAATATTGAAGTGACACTTTCCATTTCGGAGGAGCAGTTGGAGTCAGTCCTCAGGCGTATGCAGAGCAATGAACATAAGAGGAATGTCCCTCCTATCCCGGAATTTTCCTGAAGATTTCTTTGGATATTTCTTTGGATATTTCTTTGGATATTTCTTTGGACATTTCCTTTAACTACTATGGGTCGCCAGGGGTGAGCAAGGAAGATTTCTTCCCCGGTTGCCTCCCTTCTTTTTTCAAGGTTCCTCTTTTCCAAAAATCCTTTCTCATAACCTCTTTCTCATCCTAAAATGTCCTGTGATTTTCAGGCTCTTCTTAATGAAATGTTCTATAATGGCTTCCCCTTATTTTTTCAGCCCCCTGTTCTATGTGTGGAGTACTACATGTGGAGTACTATTTTTTCAAAATTACATCTCTTTCTTTTTATATTTGTTTTAATATGTATGTCCGGATAAAATGACATATTTTATATATTCATTCCGTAATCTGTATTATTAATATTTGTAAATCATGGCTGAAGATTGTCCTCTACATATCTTTATTGTTCGGGGTTGGTGAATCTGAAAAGGGCTTGATACCATTTAGCCCTGAATTTCATTTGGAAGTTTTATAACTTCTCTGCTTCAGGGCAGGGTTTTGAAATTCAGGTTCTTGCCAGGTTTACTTTTGCTTATGGGTTTTTCACAAGTTCCAGCGGGTGTTTCGGGTGCTACAAATCACAGAAAATATGAACAGGATTTTCGTGAAGTTTACAATCAGTATAGCTTTGTTCGTATCCCTGATTATCTTCGTATCTTTGCTGTTTGAGGGTACCTGTTCCGCTTCCGTGCTTAATGTTACGGGAGACGGGGAAGACCCTGCAAACTATACTTCCATCGGGGACGCACTGGATAATTCCGGGGAAGGGGACATTATCCTGGTATACGGCGGAGTGTATGCCGAAAATCTCAGGGTCTTGACTTCTAATCTAACTCTTGCGGTCCCCTCGAACGAGAGTGCCGTTATCCGGGCTCAGGATCCGGAATCTCCAGTAATTTCCGTAAATGCCGACGATGTTACGATTGTCGGATTTTCCGTAAACGGGACCGACGGCTGGGGGGTAGGCATTTTCTTTGAGGATGGAAAAGGGTTCAGGCTGGTTGATAATTCTATAGAGGCTTCTTATCAGGGCGTTTCCCTGGAAAAGGGAGATAACTGCCGCCTGGAGAATAATAGCATTTCAGGGGCTGATTCCGGAATTTCCCTGAAAGCTTCTTCCAACAATACCCTGATCGGAAATACCATTCAGGACTGTTTCGAAGGCCTGCTCCTCGAGAATGGCTGCACCGGGAACTCGCTTCTTGAAAACAGGCTGTCGGACAATTTCCGAGCTGTCCATCTTGAGAACTTCTGCAGTGAGAACAGGATAGAATCGAATGAAGTCCTGAATAATTCCTTTGGCATCTGCCTTGAAGACAGGTGCAGCACTAACTCTCTCGAAAACAACGAGGTTCTGGGAAGCCAGTACGGGATTTTCCTGGGTAATTCCTGCAACGGCAACACCCTTGGCTGGAATAACGCTTCCGAAAACAGGTACGCTTTTTACCTGAAGGCTTCATGTGAGCGTAATTTCCTGTATAATAATACGGCAAAAGGTTCGCTTTATGGCATTTATCTCGGATATTCCTGTTCCGGGAATACCCTGTCCGGGAATTCCATCGCTTCAGATTCCATTTCTTCCGGACTAAGGGGTATTTGCCTGGAAACCGCATGCGGCAACAATACGTTGGAGGAAAATATAATTGAGGGACAGGTCTTTGAGGGTATCTGCCTGGAAAACTGTTCTGATAACCTCCTTGCCGGAAATAACGCTTCGGAAAATACCGCAGGTGTCAAGCTTAAGGATTCCTGCAGCAATAATACCCTGGAAAATAATATTCTATTCAACAACTCCCTGTTAGGGCTCGCCCTGGAGGACAGCGAGAACAACAGGGTATGTAATAGCAGTGTGCTAAATAATTCTGGAGGTATGTATCTCCTCTTCTCCCCGCACAACATCCTTACAGGTAACAGGGTCTCCTTTAATGGGAACGGCATTTTCTTCACCGCTTCGGATGAAAATGTCTTAAACGACAGTTACGTTCTCCGAAATTCCCTCTTCGGGCTTTCCCTGGAGGACAGTGAAAATAACACAGTCTACAACAACTTTTTCGATAACGAGCACAATGCGGTGGATGACTGCAAAAACAACATTTGGAATGTCTCCGTCTCTCAGGGCCCCAACATTTACAACGGTCCTGAGATCGGAGGTAACTACTGGTCGGATTATCCGGGGGAAGATCTGGACCTGGACGGTTTCGGGGACACGCCTTACGATATTTCCGACAATATAAGCGATTACCTTCCTCTTGTACAGGATATTACTCCTCCTGTCATAATCCTGAAAAGTCCCGAAAATATGACCTATCGTATGCTTCCTGTCCCGGTCTCTGCCAAAGCAAACGAGGCTATCTCGGAGTGGTGGTATACGTTAAACGGCTCCGGACCGGGGGAGTTTTCACAAAGTGATGCTACTTCCGCGAAGGCCCACCTTAATGTTGCGAACGGAACTTATACGTTCCGCGTAAGCGGGACCGACCTTAGCGGCAACCTTAATTCCACGGCTGTGGATTTCAACGTTGAAATAGATCCTTCTCCCTCTGATGAGGATTTGCCGTTGATTTCCATACATTCGCCTGAAGACAGGTTTTATTCGGATTCCAGGGTCGAACTGGATGTTTCAGCAAGCGGTATCCTTCTTTATTGGGAGTACACGCTTGATGATTCCGAATACTGCGACTTTGAAGAAAGTAACGAGTCCGTAGCCTTCTCTATCCTCAATGTTTCGGACGGGCAGCATGAAGTCCTGGTGTTTGGAGTTAACGATAAAGGCTATTCCAATTCCACATCAAGGAATTTCACGGTCGATACCATCCCCCCTGCTTTAACCGTGAAGAACCCTTTGAATTCCAGTACTGTTTATAACAGTTCGGTCCTGCTTCTGGTGGAGGCCAGTGAAAATATTTCAGTCTGGAACTATACGCTTGATGGGGCCGAACTCCTGAGTTTCAATGAAACTTATGATATCAGGGCCGAAACACCCCTTCTTAATATCCCTGAAGGTCTGCACACTGTTAATGTTTCAGCCAGGGACCTTGCAGGCAACTATAACTCGACTGTTGTATATTTCAGTGTGAATGACTCCGGAGACCTCTGGCCCGAAATTTCCATAATATCGCCTGTAAATAATAAGGCATATAACAAATCCTCAATTGAATTCAGGGTTTTCGCAAATGAAGATCTTTCTGCCTGGTGGTACACTCTGGATGACTCGAGTTTCCTTAGTTTTCCGGAGTGGAACGAGTCTGCAGCCAGTTCACTTCTTGAAGTTGAACCCGGGAACCACTGTGTGAAAGCATACGGCAGGGATTCTGGAAATAACACTAATTCAACATCTGTTTCTTTCTCGGTTGACATGAAATCTCCCCTGATAACCGTAAACTCTCCGGTGAACGGGACGCAGTATACAACCGAGAGCAGTGATGTGAACCAATCCATAATCGACCTCAATGTAACAATCAACGAACCAGGGTCCATCTGGTACCGTGTGGATGATGCCGTTCCTTCCACCCCTGTGAACGGCACGGAACTGAAAGGCAACCTTGCTCTGGATGTCGGTTCCCATAATATCACCTTCTTTGCGAAAGACCCTGCAGGCAACCGGAACTTTACCGAATCTTATGTAGATGTCTCCAGGAAAGCCAGTTCGGGCTCCGGCTCCGACTCTGGCTTCGAACCCGGTCCCGATTCCGGGTCTCGGGATGGTGGGCTCCCGGCTTACTATAAGCTTAAAATGTTGAGGGAAAATGCGCAGAAGCTCCTGAGCGAGCAGTTTGGACCTTCGGAAATGAGTGGTGAACTTCTCCCGGTTACAAGAAACTCCTCGGCGCAGTCTACAAATGAGGGCAGTCCCGAAGAGGGCGGATTTTTTTCATGGTTGAAGTCCCATGCCGTCCCCTATTCTGCAGGAATGCTGATGCTTATTTTCTTTATGAGGTTCCTGCTGTATGTCCTGAAGGATATTGATGACTGAACAGAACCCGGAAATTCAGGACCATGGAGGAAGATTCCGATATTGGGATTAATGAAGCACTATCATGATATCGGGATCATTGGAGTCGGTTCCGCTACCAGTATCAATGGGACCGATTTCGCTACAAGTATCTAATGGACTCGATACCACTATGAGTATCAAATGGGATCGATCTCAAAATCAGGATCTTTGGACTCGGTCTCAAAACCAGGATCAGTGGTAAGAGATTCTGAAAAACTGGATGCCGGAGAAATATTCTGAAAAAAAGGACGAAGGAAAAAGGACGAAGGAAAAAGGACGAAGGAAAAAGGACGAAGGAAAAAGGACGCTGAAAAGCCTGGATTCGGAAGAATGATATCCGAAAATGGCGGGCTGTTTTTTCGGAACTTCTATCTTTTTTCCTATTCAACGTGAAGGGAATATCCTGTAATCGGAGCGTTTTTCCCTTACAAGCGGCTTTGCCAGGTGTCTCCTCGCACAGGGGGGGACTTCATATAGGCCGGGTTCAAGGGTCCTTTCCATTTCGCAGCTGACTTTTGAAGGGGCCTGAGTCCTGCATTTCCTGCAACGGAACCCCTGTCCCTGCCCTGTGGACTTCATGTGTTTCCCACAGGTGGGGCATTTCGGGTTTTCTTCCGTGTAGAGGAGGGCAAGTTCTTTGATTTCTATTTTTTCTATGTTCAGGGTCCGGGAGTTCACGCTCCCAAAAAGCACGACCCTGTCCCCTGGAAGTAGTTCCCTTACAAGCTCCCGGAAGTTCTTGGTCGGTTCGAAGGCCGCACAGTCAAGTTCGGCTCCCGCTTTATCCCGGAGAGAGAAGATTACGTGCCCTCCGTGAATTGTTTCCGGAGTTGCGGATACCGTGCCCTCCACCCTGTACGAGTGCATGTCCCGAATTTCCTCTACACTCTCCACAGGCAGGATGTGCATGTCAGTGCCCTGGTTTGTCCTGTACACTGCAAAGCGCTCGGTGGGCTCAGCTCTGACCAGGGAGGCGGCTTTTGTGACGGTCTCGGGGCTTTTTCCCCTGATCCCGAAGAGGACAGGGTCCGGGGAGTGCGGTACGCATACCACAAGGCTGTTTGCGTGGTCCAGGGTGTCCCAGGTCTCCGGATATGTCTGCCTGTCGGCTTCTTCCAGGCTTTCCTTTTCCACGGAGCGGGGGGTTCCCCACTTTTCCCGCTGCCTGTAAGCCAGGTGTTCATAGGTGTGGTCCCAGTCTTCCCGGTTCAGCATAGCCCCGCAGGCTGCAAGGGCGCCGATGAGCCCTCTCCCGTTCTTGAAGCTTTTTGAGGGGATCTCGAGTTCCAAGATCAGGTTTTTTGCCTCTTCGATTGTGATAACGTCCCTGACTGCTTTTTCCAGAAAGGCCCGGAGAACGGGTTTCAGGCGTTTTCCTTCGTTCTCCTGGATGAAAACAGCTCCCGGATTTGTTTTTTCACATTCAAACCGGGCAAATTCTTCGATTCTGGAGATGACGTGGTCCATAACTTTCTCAGGGCAGCAGGTCTCCAGCCTGAGGGCTACGGCTGCGTTTCCCCGGGTCTTGTGGGGGATGGTGGGGTTCAGGCGGACAAGGAGTGGAGGTTTTTCTACTTCTCCGAAGGCCTGCAGTTCTTCGAGCAGCAGGGCTCCCAGGTAAGTGGTACACATCCCTTCATTTGAGTCCGTGTCGTCAATTCCGATAATCATTTTTCCCGAACTCCGATAATCATTTTTTCCTAACTCCGATAATCATTTTTTCCGAATTCCGATAATCATTTTTCTGAATTCCGATAATCATTTTTCTGAATTCCGATAATCATTTTTCTGAATTCCGATAATCATTTTTCTGAATTCCGATAATCATTTTTCTGAATTCTGATAATCATTTTTCTGAATTTCCATTTTTCCGGATTTTTTCCTGGGGTTCAGGCACCTTTTTCCGGCTCTCCGGGCTCTCTCTGCCCTCCCGGCTGTTTCCTGGCGGAGGGTTGTCCGGCTCTCTTCTTTTCGATTTTACGGTATAAACATTATTCTCAATATAGAAATATATATATAGATGTTCAAACAGAATCATCTATTGCAATGACAAAAGAAGTTCTCATACATCAAATTATTGATGTATTGTCTCATGCGGGTTTTGTAGTTTCCGAGCGCTGCAATATCCGGCCGCGGAGTTTTGACATTGCTGCAAGAAAGGATAAAACTCTCTTACTTTGTAAGGTTTTATTTAACATTGACGGCCTGAACGAGGAAACTGCCCGGGAAATGAAGTACCTGGCAGACTATCTTGGAGGATCGGCTATAGTCGTGGGGGCCAAGACCAGGGACCAGATGCTTGAGGACAGCGTTGTATATATGCGCTACGACGTCCTCTCCCTGAGCGTCCAGACGCTCTTCGATTATTTTATCGAAAATATCCCTCCCCTGGTTTCTGCAGCGCCTGGGGGGCTTTACGTCTCCATTGACGGGTACATCCTGAAAAAAGCCCGTACGGATATTTCAATGTCTCTCGGATCCCTTGCTTCCATGGTGGGCGTCTCAAGGCGGACCATCAGCAAGTACGAAGAGGAAGGCATGGACGCTTCCATTGACGTGGTGCTCCAGCTGGAAGATATCTTCGGGATTGAGCTAGCCCGGCCCATAGATATCCTGAAACCCCTGGAGAGCAGGAAGTCCAGAAAAGAGTCCAGGTACGAAATGGAAGTTCCCGAACAGTCCCCTCAGCCCCATTCATCTCTCCCCGAGGACTCGGTCCTCAATATGATTTCCCTGCTCGGGTACGACATACTTACGACAGCACAGGCTCCTTTCAAGGCGATTTCAAAGGACAAGTCTTCTACCATCCTTACCGGGGTCAGTGAGTTCAACACTACGGTAATCAAGAGGGCTCATCTCATGAGCAGCATCTCAAGCGTCACGAAGACCGAGTCGGTTTTCATCATCAATGGGCGTGCCAAAATCAAGTCCGTGGAAAACACCGTGCTGATCGAGAAAAAAGAGCTGGGGAAAATAAGTGATTCAGACGAACTTCTGACCTTCATAGAGGAGCGTAAGGAAGATAGCTGAGTTTCTTTCTTCCCCGCACATTTCTTTTTTTCACTCTTGCCGATTTGCTTTTTTCTCTGCTTTTTCTCTTCTTCCAACTTCTTTTTTCCTTTTTCTTTTTTATTCTGTCTACCCTTTATTCTGCAAAAGCCGACCGCCTTTGGCACCCGGAGACAGGAACGACATGTGGTGTTCGGTTCCGGTTGTATGGGGCATAACTAAGGATTCAAAGCAAGCCATTACTCTTTTTTTACTTAAAAATATCAACAGAATGATACAGGAGGACCTCCTTTTTTCTTCTCTCGGAAATTCCCCTTTTCTCAAACTTTCCTCCTTTTTCTTTCGAATTCTTCTCTTGATTTTTCCCGGGTTTCCAAAACCCTAATATATCACTGTTTCAATTATGGGGCATCAATGACGGTAAAGATTGCAGTGCTGGTCTCCGGGCGGGGCTCGAACCTCCAGGCGATTATAGATAGCATTGAAAGGGGCTACATAAAAGATGCAGCGGTTAATCTGGTTATTTCCAATAAAGCCGATGCCTATGCGCTGGAACGTGCCAGGAAACATGGAATTAACGCTGTTTTTCTTGACCCGGGCAGGTTCGACAGATCCGGATACGATCGGGAGATCCTTAAACTTCTGAATAATTATGATGTGGACCTGCTCCTGCTTGCGGGCTACTTCCGGATCCTTGGAAGTGAAATTATTGAAGCGTATAGAGACCGGATTTTGAACATCCACCCTTCCCTCCTACCGGCGTTCAAGGGGCTGCATGCCCAGAGGCAGGCTTTTGAGTACGGGGTAAAAGTCGCAGGCTGCACGGTCCACTATGTTGACGAAGGGCTTGATTCGGGGCCGATTATTCTTCAGAGCTGCGTGCAGGTACTTCCCGATGACACGGAAGAAACTCTTACAGGCAGGATCCTCGAACAGGAACATATTATATATCCCGAAGCTGTCAGGCTTTTTGCGGAGGGCAAACTTAAAGTTGAGGGCAGGAAAGTAAGGTCTCTGGATTAAGCCGGCGCCCTGAAACCAATCTCCGGAAATCCCATAAACAGCGCCCATAACTCGGGTCCCAAAATCCCCGGGTCTTAGTTCCAGATGTGAAACAGACAGACGTCAGATCGAAATTGTGCTCAATCAGGAAGGTGCTGGAAACAGGATATATTCCCCCCTCAATGTCTTCTTTGATACCATAATGTTATATGTGGTTCAAAATTATAAGTAGTTCAGGAACTTAATGCCTTTAATGCCTGTTCAAAATTCCAGATTTCAAAGTTTTACGAGAAAAAAAGTGCTCATAGGTTTTTCAGGGAATTCTTTATTTAGCAATTTACCGTCAAGCAATCCTATCTCGTTAACCAATCATATCTCGTCAAGCAATCCTATATCAATATCTTCAACTTCATGTGTTGCAGCCTCAATTATTGCAAGCACTCAATTTAACACTCGATCAAAGAATTCGTAATTTCAAGTTAACCGTTTAACAGCCAGTAAAAAAAATCTTGATTTAGAATTGTGCTTTTGAGAAAATATTAAATGCATGGATTAACCAGGTGACAGTCATGTCTTACATAGAAGAAATCGATCCGGAAATTGCAGCGGCTATTGAAAAGGAAGCCGAGCGTCAGGAATTCAAGCTTAACCTGATCGCATCCGAAAATTATGCGAGCAGGGCCGTTATGGAGGCCCAGGGCTCGATTATGACCAACAAGTATGCCGAAGGGTATTCAGGCAAGCGTTACTACGGAGGCTGTGACTTCGTGGACGTTGCAGAAAACCTCGCAATCTCCAGGGCAAAGGAAATTTTCGGGGCAAAATATGTCAACGTCCAGCCCCATTCAGGCTCGGGCTCCAACATGGCAGTGTACTTTTCGGTGCTGCAGCCGGGCGACACCATAATGTCCATGAACCTTTCCCACGGCGGGCATCTCTCCCACGGCAGTCCCGTAAGCTTTTCAGGGAAGCTCTACAACATCGTGCCCTACGGTGTGAACAAAGAAACCGAGATGCTGGACTATGCCGAACTCCTCAATATGGCAAAGGAACAGAAGCCGAACATGATCGTCTGCGGGGCCTCAGCGTACCCGAGGGAGATCGACTTCAAGCAGTTCAGGGAAATCGCCGACGAAGTCGGGGCTTACCTCCTTGCAGACATCGCTCACATTGCAGGGCTTGTAGTTGCCGGTGTACACCAGAGCCCGGTGCCCTATGCTGACTTCGTGACCACCACCACTCACAAGACCCTCCGGGGTCCCCGTGGCGGGATGATCATTTCCAGGGATGAGGAACTTGCAAAGGCGGTAAATAAAGCAGTCTTCCCGGGTATTCAGGGTGGGCCTCTTATGCACATTATCGCTGCCAAGGCAGTGGCTTTCAAGGAAGCCATGAGTGAGGAGTTCAAGCAGGACCAGGTCCAGACGGTAAAGAACGCGGCAGCTCTTTGTTCCTGCCTGAAGGAAAAAGGCTTTGACCTTGTTTCCGGCGGAACCGACAACCACCTCATGCTCGTTAACCTGAACAACCTGGACATTACCGGCAAGGACGCAGAGGCGGCCATGAGCAAAGCCGGGATCATTGCCAACAAGAACACCGTGCCCTTCGAAACCCGCAGTCCCTTTGTCACCAGTGGAGTCCGGCTCGGTGCCCCTTCCTGTACCACAAGGGGTATGAAGGAAAAGGAAATGGAACTAATTGCCGACTATATCGAAGCTGCAGTCAAGAATGCTGAAAACGAACAGCTCTTGTCGGAAATAAGCGGCAAGGTGAAGGAACTCTGCGCACAGTTCCCTGTCTACCGCTAATCTAAGAGGTTTTGGGTGTTTCATTCCATGTCAGTCGAAAGCTATGAATCAAGAATCATAGACGGAAAAGCTCTTGCACAGCTTGTCGAAGAAGAAGTAAGGACAGGGGTCGAGGACCTGGAAAGTGGCAGGGGGATTACCCCGGGGCTTGCCACCATCCTCGTAGGCGACGACCCCGCTTCCAAGATGTACGTCCGCCTCAAGCACAAAGCCTGTGACAGGGTCGGGATCAGGGCTGAAGACTACCTGCTGCCCGCGGATGCCAGCCAGGGAGATCTCCTGGGCCTGATCAAAAGCCTGAACGAAAACAAAGACGTGCACGCAATCCTGCTCCAGCTCCCGCTCCCTCCCCAGCTTTCTCCCCAGAGCGCAATGGAAGCCATAGACCCTGCCAAGGACGCAGACGGTTTCCACCCCTATAACATGGGCAAGCTCATGATCGGGGATGAGGGACTTGTGCCCTGCACTCCCTATGGGGTCATCCGGGCTCTAGAAGAATACAACGTTCCGGTCCAGGGAAAGAATGCGGTTATTGTCGGGCACAGCAATGTGGTCGGAAAACCTATGGCTGCCATGCTCCTGAACAGGAATGCCACGGTTTCGGTCTGCCACGTCTACACCGATGATCTGAAAAAATACACCCTGGAAGCCGACATCCTTGTCGTTGCAGTCGGGGTCAAGCATCTGATTAAGGCCGATATGGTAAAAGAAGGTGCTGTGATTTTCGATGTGGGCATCACCAAGGAAGAAGATGGCGTATACGGAGATGTGGACTTTGAAAACGTCATCAAGAAGGCTTCACTTATCACCCCCGTACCCGGCGGCGTGGGTCCAATGACCATCGCAATGCTCATGAGACATGTGCTTATGTGTGCGGAAAAGAGCCTCTAAAAACCATTTTTTGATATTTTTCCCCCAGTCCCGGGGGATTTTCCACATTTTTTTTCTTATTTTTTCCTTTGCTTCTCGTTTTTCCTTTTTCTCATTTTTTCTTTGCTTCTCGTTTTTCCCTTTTCTCGTTTTTCCCTTGTTTCTTCTTTTTCTTTGCTTCTCGTTTTTTCCTTTTCTCGTTTTTTCCTTTTCTCATTTTTTCCTTTGCTTCTTGTTTTTCCCTTGTTTTTCGTTTACTTTCTTTCTCTATCATTCGCTTCTCCGGGATATCGGGGGGGGGAATTCCTGGGTCGACTTTCCTAATTGTGTTAAATTAATCGTACACATCAATATTTTTATGTATTATTGAAACCTACTATAACATAGTTCCGCATAACTCTAATAATAAATATTCATATAAAGTGATTAAAATCATTCTTAACATTGCGACTTATAATTCGCTTTTGATAAAAGCCCCTACCAATATATGCTGATATTTATGCCAATAATAACATGCTGATATTAACATAAATAGTAAGAATCCCTACCTGCCATTCCCGGCTTCCCCTGAAATTTCCACACCCCTTCATGTTGTATCCGAATGTTCTTTCCGGAACTTCTAATCTGTCAGGAGCCCGGACTACCGGCCTTCAAACCCTGCTGAGTTTTCTCCTCTATTCGGGCTTCGCCGGGTGCCGGAAACAAGGTGTTTTTTCCGGGAAGCATGTCTTTGAGTATTACAATTGAAATCTATTTAATCTGGTTGTCAAAAATGGTTGTTGATACTACTATCTGCGGTCTGAAAGTTGGAGACCAATACCCTGCGCATGTGATGGGTGTAATTAACCTGAGTCCCGAATCTTTCTTCAAAGGTTCGGTGGTTGCCCCCGACTCAGTGCTCGAAATTGCCCGGAAAATGGTCGAGGACGGAGCCACTTTCCTGGATGTGGGAGCCCGTTCTACCTGGAGGTTTTCAGAGCCTATCAGCAAGGCCGAAGAACTGAAACGGCTCTTGCCTGTCCTGGAAGTTCTGGATGGGAATGTGGACGCGGTGATCTCCGTGGACACGATGTTTTCGGAAATCGCAGAAGAAACTCTCAGGCGGGGAGCTGACCTCGTCAACGACGTTTCAGGCTTTACCATCGACCCGGATATGATAAGGGTTGTAGCAGACCACGGCTGTCCTGCTGTGGTGATGGCTTCGGAAAAGGTTCCGGGAGACCCTCTGGGGATGGATGCGATTATCTCAGAGCTTGATTCTATTATACGGGCTGCCGAAGCCGGGGGAATTGACCCGAACGGCCTGATCCTTGATCCTGCAATAGGCAGGTGGACCGAAGAAAAACTTTCTTTCTATGACTTTGAAACCCTTGACGATTTCGATCGCCTGAAAATCTTCGAAAAACCTCTTCTAGCTGCCCTCTCAAGAAAATCCTTCATCGGAGAGGTGTTGGAAAAACCCGCGCCTGAAAGGCTCTACGGGAGCCTGGCTGCTGCAGCAATTGCGGTCTACAAGGGAGCTCACATCATCCGTACGCACGATGTACCCGAGACCGTGGACGCCGTGAAGGTCGCAGGGGCTTTGAGGAGCCGGTCCAGCCTGGTAAAGGAAGCCCTGTATGAGGTTTCAGTGGTTGAAATCAAGACTCCTCAGGATGCTTCTCTGGTAATGCAAAAGCTGGGAGCTACCGGAGTAGGCTCGCAGGTGATGCGGGACAAAAGTGTCCACCTGGTACTAAGGATCAGGAACCTCACCACAACCGAGGCCCTGATTATAAAACAGGAGTTACTTGCGCGGGGAGGCGACGCTGCCCTTACTCGTGATGCGGTTTCCCATGAAACGGAGACGACAGATGTCCTTGTGATGGGAACCTTGCTGCAACTCGAACGCCTGGCCCGGAAACTGGAGGGACAGGCCCGCTCCCTTCCCCTTATTGCAGGAATGTTACGTGAATGTATCGCAAACAGGAGTGACCTGGACTATCGATATTCGAGGTAAACATGATCATAACTTCAGCAAAACCCCTTGAAGAGATCCTTGAAATATTAAAGGATGAAGACGATGTCTTTATAATCGGATGCAATGTATGTGCCGCAAAGCTGAAGACCGGAGGAGAACCGGAAGTCCTTGCCATGTGCCGTCAGCTGGAAGAGCACGGAAAGCATGTAGTGGGCTGGGCTCTTCCCACTGCAGCCTGCAGTATCCGGTCTTATGAATCCCTTGTCGAGAAAAACGAGTTGATCAAAGAGGCTCGCTGCATCCTTGTAATGGGCTGCGGAAGCGGGGTTTCCGCTACAGCTAATGTGGTGGACCTTCCTGTGTACGGCTCGAATAATACGCTTTCCCTCGGCGGATCTAGCAGCGGGAAACTTCTTACCAACCAGTGCATTATGTGTGGAGACTGCACGGTCGGGGAGTTCGGAGGTCTGTGCCCGAAATCCCAGTGTCCCAAGGGGCTTTTGAACGGGCCTTGCGGAGGGTCAGTTGCAGGGAAGTGTGAAGTTAATAGTGAAAATGACTGCGTCTGGGCTCTGATCTATGAACGTTTAAAGAAAATAAACAGACTTGATCTTCTTTATGTTATACATGCCCCAAAAGAGCATGCTTTTAAATAATTTCATTTCTAATATACTTATTTAATGCTTTTTAATTTTAGAGAAAAACTGAATTCCAGTAAATTTCTGGTTACTGCTGAAATTTCCCCTCCGAAAGGTACGAACGTATCCGCCCCCCTGGAAGACGCCAGCCAGTTAAAGGGCCTTGCAGATGCCCTGAACGTCACAGATAACCAGTGTTCCATCATGCATATGAGTTCCCTGGCTTTCAGCAAGCTCCTGCTTGATGAAGGGCATGAGGTAATCATGCAGCTCACCTGCAGGGACAGGAACAGGATCGGGCTCCAGTCCGACCTTCTGGGTGCATATGCCCTCGGATTAAGGAACGTCTGTGTTATGACAGGGGACTTTCCCTCCTGCGGAGACCACCCGGGCTCTAAACCCGTGTATGACCTCGATTCAGTACAGCTTCTGGAGCTTGTTCGAAAACTTGACAAAGGGATCGATTTAGCAGGAAATAGGCTGGACGGAGGGACTTCCTTCTGTATGGGTGCGGTTTCCGGCATAAACCCTCAAGAGGTCCTGCAGCTCATAAAACTTGAAAAAAAGGTCAGTCGCGGAGCCGATTTTATCCAGACTCAGGCAGTCTACGATGTGGGAATGTTTGAGGAGTTTGTGGAATCAACAGCCCATCTGGAAGTCCCTATCCTTGCCGGCCTCATCCCCCTTAAGTCCCTGAGGATGGCTGAGTACATGAACGAACATATCTCGGGAATACATGTCCCTGAAGAGATCCTTTCCCGTCTGAAAACCGCCCCTGACCCTGCCGATGAAGGTTTCTCCATAGCCTCCGAGACCATAAAGGAGCTTACAAAATTGTGTCGTGGCGTTCATATTATGCCCATCGGGTCTCATAAGAATACTCGCCGTTTGCTTTCCATGGCAGGAATTTCCCGGAAGTAACTTCGAAGAATTCCGAAAGTAACCCCTAAGAAACCGGGAAGTATTCCGGAAGGTACGGCCTCCGTATCATTACCTCGTTAACCGTGGCTTCAAGAAGGTAATCTTTACACAGTGGGATGTGGCTTCAAGAAAGTAAAGTCAGGAGTTGGGCCGGAGGGCCCTATCTATGTATTTCCACTCCATAAAGTTGGGTTACAGGCTTACATTTTACGGCGTTAACATCGGATAAATTTAACACATGTTTCCCTGTTAACCTCTGGTCTATTCCTCAAAAGTTTTTGCTTATATAAGTTTTCATATGATGTATTTAATCTCTTTTTAAGTAGTTCTGCAGCATATATCATATTGAGGCTGTGAACTCTATAATTTACACCTGCAGACTGTTACAGGTGAATTTGTAGTAGAAAGGCAGGATATCGGGAAATGTGTTCACACCCTTTCCCGGGCTTTGGAGTTGCTAGAAAAAGCTAAATAGAGGTCCTGTTAGCGTACCGGGAGTTTGGTCAGGCCTGCAGGATACCGGTCTTAAATAAAGTTTCTGCAGCTAAGATATACCCTGGTGGAAAATGGCTTTTTTGCCACTTTAAAATGGAACCCCCGAAGCCTTAAGTTTTGCAGACATCGAGAAAACGAATTTGAAAACCTGATTATTGCAAGCTGTGATTCCTGATGTTTCCAGAACACAGACTCCGATGCAAAGCGTATAATTATTATTTCTGTGTGTCCGGGGAGGAAAGCCTTTCGGAAATGCTCATTCCGGTTTTCAGGCTTCCTTGCGGTTTTTGGGCTTACATGTCTGATATTCCCGATTCCTCAGTATATCTGTTTCTTAATCTATCCGGTGTAAGGGAGATGGTTTGTTAAGCAGGGTTTTTCTGAAGAAAAATTTTTTCGGACAGACTTTATCTGACATCTTTTAACTCTTATTTTGCCTGTCCGTATCTTTTATTGGGCATTTTTGGTCGATTAATGTTGGCCTGGCTACCAGAAGGCGTTGCGTTGATATCGGAATTTAAGGAAGATTGGGTTTAGAGGAGATTGGATGTAGAGGATCCGGAGTTTCTCCGCAGGACTTGCGGGACTCCGGGAGGAGGCTACAATGCAGGTAATGGGTATAATATCATGCAATATTTTTGAGGATGAGATCGTCCACCTTGTGGAACATGATAGGGAGGTTAGCAAGGTCATCATAATTAAAAACGAAAATTCAGGAGGTATTGTTCGAAAACTTGAAAAAATCGGCTGTCCCTTCAGGGAAGTAAATCTCGTAAATGTGGATGAGCACAGGTTTTTCAGGGAACTTCATCTGGAAAATACTGAAGGTGTGGTCCTTGTGCTGAACATTCTCGAAATAGTGGGCATGAATAAGAGGCGCAAAAGGCTGAAAATGAACGTATACGATGCCATCCTCAGGATGTCCCTGTTTTCGGACGGCTTGCTCCTCCTTTACGGGCTTTGCGGAAACCTGCTTAAGGACATTGAAGCCGATTTCGAGCACCTGAACTGCCCTGTTATTACCCTGAAGGACAGCGAGGGCAACATTGTTGACGACTGCGTCTGCGCAACCCTGGGAGGAAAAACTTCTTTCATAGAAGTCGTGAAGAGTCTTGAAGGGAACCGGACCTTCATGCTCACCCCTATGTGGGCTGCCAAGTGGGAGGATATGGTCGTTGCAAACGGGTTTGCCCGGAGCCTTGAGCTCCTGGAAGAATCGAGGATGGTATTCAGGGTCTCAAAGTATACCCAGGTCGCAAAAATCAATACCGGGCTGAGTTACCAGCACGACTTCCACTCAAAGGTTTATGAATTTGCTGACTACTACGGCTTGGATGTCAGGGAAATCGAAGCTGACCTGGAAATTTTTGAACGTTGTTACAGTGAACTGAAAACTGCGGTTATGTACCCGGCCTGAACCCGTAATTTCTTTATGTCGGGTTTTTCTTTTCTACTTTTTTCCTTTTTTACCGGTTTTCTCTTTTCTACTTTTTTGCCGGTTTTTCCTTTTTCCTTGATTTTTTTCCGTTGTCCTTTGATTTTCTTTTTCCTTTGATTTTTCCTTTCAGACCAACTTTTTCCTGATGGTTTTTTGAAGTTTTGGATACATTTATCAACAACTTCCCTTATTTTAGGCTGGGACCTCCTTTTACTCCGTTTTTTGGTTCCGGATATTGAAGATAAATTATTGGTTTTCAAAGGCAGTAAAATGAACTCAGAACTCAATTCCATCCAGATGTTCGGAATTAAGACCCCGATTATAAGGGCCGGGGACGATGTTGTGCAGATACTGGAAGCTGCGCTGAAAGAAGCCTGCGTTGAACCCCTTGAAGGGGATATTTTCGTACTGGCCGAATCTGCGGTTGCCACTTCGGAAAACCGGGTCGTGGAACTTGAGCAGATAAAGCCAGGGGAAAGAGCGGTGGCTCTGGGAGAAGAATACGAGCTTGATCCCAGGGAAATGGAACTCGTGATCCGGGAGTGCGATGAAATTTTCGGAGGAGTGCCCGGAGCCGCCCTTACCATCACGAAGGGGATTCTTGCTCCTAACGCAGGGATCGATGCTTCCAATGCCCCGGAAGGGCACGTTGTCCTCCTGCCCGAAGACCCGCGAAAGAGTGCCGAAAATATCCGTAAACGGCTCGAAGAACGTTATTCTTGTCGGCTGGGGGTTATTGTCGGGGACAGCAGGACCCAGCCCCTGAGGCTCGGCTGCACAGGGCTTGCGCTGGGAGTTTCCGGCTTCGTGTCCGTGGAAGATGCAAGAGGTGCTTTTGATATCTTCGGGAAACCCCTTCATATAACGCACAAAGCAGTGGCTGATAACCTTGTTTCGGCTGCGGAACTCCTTATGGGGGAGGGCGGGGAAATGGTGCCCTGCGTGCTTATCAGGGGAGCTCCTGCAAAGCTTATCGACGAGTCTCCCGAAATGCCGAAGATTTCCATGGAAGGCTGCATGTACTTTGGAAATGTCATCAAAGCTCGTGGAAGGAAAGAAGAGAGTCAAAAACAGGGACAAAACCCGGAAAGCAAATGAATATTTTTATATTTCGGGTCGGCTAAAAAAAGCCTGAAGGGCTTCCTTTTCCGGATATGTTGATAATAAGGGTTCTGACTTCCAAGATAAGCATTATATATGCTCGGAGATAATATATACTAATTGATCCCCGACCCTGTATTTAATATCTCATCTTACAGCTTTCGTTTACGATTCAGGATTGGGTTCCCGGGTAATTTTTTCGTACTGGCTTCACGGGTGCGGAGCTTTGTCCGGCTGTCAGGCGTGGATCGATAGAAGAACATCAAAAGCTAATAAGAAGCTTTAAGGTATGCAGGTGATTTTATGAAACCAGTGATATTGGACTTTTCCGCAACATGGTGTGGACCTTGCAGGATGCAAAAACCAATTCTTGAAGAACTCGAAAAGCAGTATGCGGACAAGGTCGAGTTCAAAGTTATCGATGTGGATGAAAACCAGGAACTTGCTACAAAATACGGCATCCATGCTGTTCCGACGCTTATCATTGAGAAAGACGGGGTCGAGATTAAGCGCTACATGGGAGTAACCCAGGGCAGTGTCCTGGCCGCCGAGATTGATAAAGTGCTTTGATTCCTGTTTCCCGACAAAAGGCGCCCGGGGCTCTCAGTGAACCCGGGACCGTAACTTTTTGATTAAAAACGCTGGATTTTTCAATTGAACAGTTTCCAGAAATCTTTCCCTGTCAGTTTCTCCACAGCCGGAGGCTCGGTGGATTTTCAAATTTGTTTGTTTTTTTAGGTTTTTTGTTTTTTTAGTCTGTTTGCTTTGTTTTGGTTCATTTCTTTCTTTTCCTGTCTCATCGAAAAAATGTAAATACCTTTAAGCTAATTCCCTCAGGATTGGTTTGATTTCTAAAAAGTTGATAGACCTTGGTGTCCTGGCGCTGCGGCAGAGGAATTCCCGCGGGAATTTCAAACCCCATGTCTCCCTTCGCTTCAGGGATGATGCAGGGGGGCTGCGCATGTTTTCCGTTGACACGACAAGGACCCCAAATAAGTATCCTCAGCCCGACGCTTACCTGATTACTCACGCTCATTCCGACCATCACGGCAAGTCAGCGATGCTCTCGGAGCGCGCCCTCTGTTCGGAAAAAACGGCAAAAGCTCTTGAGATAAGGCATGACAGGGAATATAAGGGACAGACTTTCAAGCTCGGGGATGATTTTGAGCTGGAAGGAGTCAGGATAAAGACTTTCCCAACGGAACATACTGCCGGGGCAACGGCTTTTTACTGGGAAAACGATGTCGGGACGAAGATCCTGGTAACCGGGGACGTCAAGGACGCAAGCCGGCTTCCCTCCTGCGACGTGCTTGTTACGGAGGCGAATTACGGGGATCCGGAAGACCCCGGCTGCCATTTTACGGATGACCTGGAAAGTTTGAAAAATGCCATTCTCGAAAACGGGGCAGTCGCTTTCGGGGCGTATGAGTTCGGGAAAGCCCAGAGAGCCGTCGAACTTCTCAGGGGTTTTGGCTACGACGGGGCGATCCGGATGGATACTAGGGCCCGGCTGCTTACCCGGAGCATGCTCGAGGACTCCGGGGAACTGGCAGGCCTGGACTGTACCGGAGAGGAAGGTGTGTTCATAGTCCCGCCCTGGGACCTTAAAAGGCTTCCCTGGCACCTGAAGAAATACGTGTTGAGTTGCAGGATGGATTACCCTTACCCCACAATCAGGATCAGTGACCACCTGGATGCCCCAGGGCTTGAGGAGATGGTCCGAAAACTTGACCCTGAAGTCACTCTTGTCTACCATCCCGGAGGAAACAGGCCTGCGAAGTTTTCAAAACATTTAAATTCCATAGGAATCGATTCGATATCCATAGATATGATCGGTAATGTTTTAAGTAATGAATTTGTCTAAATCAGGGAAGTTCGCGCCGAATCCCTGAGGATTTCAAGAGATAACGGCCGTTCAGGAGAGTACGTACTTTGAGTAAGAAAACCCAAAGGTCCAAGGGTTTAAAGTCTACAGAGACAAAACCCGCAGAATTAATGGAAATACCCGTGGAAGGCGTTGCAGAAGGCGCTGAAATCCCTGAGAAAAAGAGCTTTATCAAGGAAATGTCCCCGGAAGAAAAGCAAAAAGCTCACAGGGATGGAATTATAAAAACAATAGTTGCGGCTTTACTTGGGATTGTCGCCGGTTTCATAGTCTTCTACCAGTACGGGGCAGGCGAAGACAGGATCTGGTATGCCTTGCTGACGATTATCTTTGTGCTTACATACTACCTCCAGAAGTTGATATACCCGCAGCTCCAGATTGACACGAAGGCATTCAAGTTCAAGGACTGGTTTTACGTGGAATTCATTGTCCTGGACTTCTTCCTTGTGACCTGGACTTTGCTCCTGAACTGAAAAGTTCTTTTTTCCTGAACTTCAAAAGGCCTTTTCCCGGAAAAGGTCTTTTTACCTGATCCTTTTGTAGCCTTTTTATCATTCTTCTCTCATTGTTTTCGGTTTTTGGTCAGGTTTCGGTGTTCAGGCAAGGCCGGGGTTTCAGGATACAACAGGATAAAACTGCTTGATAAAGACTTATAAAGCAGGGCAGGCATTTCATGAGCGCTATTAGCCGCTCAGAAACAATTCATACATACTTATAAAGCGGTTCATAAACAGCTCATAAACGTTGTAGTCATACACTGTAATATCTCTCAAGAATTGTAATACCTCTCAAATGTCTCTCAAGAATTGTAATCATCTCATATAAATCAGGAAACCGTTACATGTAAAACGTTATTTTCGGGGATAATCATGCGAATAGCAATACTCAATAAGGACAGGTGTCAGCCCAGAAGGTGCAGCAAGGAGTGCGAAAAGTATTGTCCCAGGGTCCGGACAGGGGACGAAACCATTGTTTTCGGGGACGACGGAAAACCGGTCATCTCCGAAGAACTCTGCGTGGGCTGCGGGATATGCATAAACAAGTGTCCCTTTGACGCCATCATGATCATAGGGCTGCCGGAAGCTCTGCAGGAGCCCACTCACAGGTACGGGACAAACGGCTTTGCCCTCTTCGGGCTTCCTGTGCCGCGGGCCGGGAAGGTGACCGGGATTCTCGGGCCTAACGGGATAGGGAAGAGTACTTCGGTCCAGATCCTTTCAGGAGCCCTGGTCCCGAACTTTGGGGAGGAGACCGGGGACTGGGATACTGTGCTCGAACACTATGCGGGCACGGCTCTTTATGATTATTTCAGGGACGTGGTTTCCGGGAAGTTCAGGATCTCCCAGAAGCCCCAGTACGTGGACCTGATCCCGAAAGCCTTCAAAGGAAAGACCTCCGAGCTCCTCGGGAAGACCGATGAACGAGGAGTACTCAATGAACTGGTAGACTACCTGGAACTCCGCGGCGTAATGGACCGCAAGATCTCGGAATTGAGCGGCGGGGAATTGCAGAGGGTTGCGATTGCAGCCTGTGCGGCCAGGGACTCCCATTTCTATTTCTTTGACGAGATCAGCCCCTACCTGGACATCCACCAGAGGATCAAGGTAGCCCGCTTGATTCAGGAACTCTCGAAGGAGAAGGCCGTGCTCGTGGTCGAACACGACCTTGCGATCCTGGACCTGCTCACCGACGCAATCCACCTTGCTTACGGTGAACCCGGTGGGTTCGGTGTGATCACTCACCCAAAGAGCGTGCGTGTGGGGATAAACCAGTACCTTAAGGGCTTCCTCCCTGAAGAAAACATCCGGATCAGGCCTGAGGCCATCAAGTTTGAGGTCCACCCCCCGACGGATACTCGCGAGTTTGCTTCCAGGGTCTCTTTTGGTGGTTTTTCCAAACAGTACGGGGAAGGCTTTTCCCTGAAAGCAACCGGCGGAAACCTCAGGGATGGCGAGGTGCTCGGCATTGTTGGGCCGAACGGGATCGGGAAGTCCACTTTCGTGAAAATCCTTGCCGGGGAAATCAAACCCGATGAGGGGGACCCCAACATCGATGTCAAGATCTCCTACAAGCCTCAGTACATTAAAGCCGATATCCAGATGCGGGTACAGGATTTTCTGCGGGGCATTTCAAGACAGTTCGGGACCAGCTACTACGAAGTGGAAATTGCAAAGCCCCTGCAGCTTGAAAAACTCTATGATCACATGTTAACGGACCTGAGTGGAGGGGAACTGCAGAGGGTAGCGATTGCTGCCTGCCTTTCCAGGGATGCCGACCTCTACATCCTCGATGAGCCGAGTGCCCACCTGGACGTGGAACAGCGCTCCATGGTCACGAGGGTCCTGAACCGCTTTGCCGAAAACAACCAGAAGACAGCCATGGTCGTCGACCACGATATCTATATGATCGACATGCTCAGCCAGCGCCTCCTGGTCTTCGAAGGTGAGCCCTCGGTCTACGGTGAAGCTCACGGCCCCTTCAGCATGGAGAACGGTATGAACCGCTTCCTGGAAAACCTCGGGATCACTTTCCGCCGGGACGAAGAAACCAGACGTCCCCGTGTGAATAACCTGGGTTCAAGGCTTGACCGGGAACAGAAGGAAAGCGGCAACTACTACTATGCGGCGACTGACTAATCGTCCAAATTCCGCTCTTTTGCTTTCTATGGGCGGACCTGTATGGACTGGCTTTTAAGGGTGGATTCGTACGGGCGGACTTTTATTTCTGCCCTGGATTACTTTTTCAAAATAATTTTTTATCGAATGCGGGAGTTTCTGGTCTTTAATGAAAATCGAGTGTCTCGACCTTCCAGATGAAGTAAAGAAATTTTACCTGGATTCCGGAATTGAGGGGCTTTACCCTCCGCAGGCGGAAGCTGTGGAAAAGGGTCTGCTTGAAGGAAGGAACTTGCTTGCGGCAATCCCTACGGCGTCAGGAAAGACTTTGCTTGCAGAGCTTGCCATGTTAAAGGCGGTACTTTCGGGGGGAAAGGCGCTTTATATCGTGCCTCTCCGGGCACTTGCCTCCGAGAAGTTCAGGCGTTTCCGGGAGTTTTCAAAACTCGGGGTCAGGGTAGGGATTTCTACCGGGGACTATGACCGGCGGGACGAGGGGCTTGGAGTAAATGACATTATCGTGGCGACGTCCGAGAAGACTGACTCCCTCCTGAGGAACGATACGGCCTGGATGCGGGAGATTTCAGTTGTTGTGGCTGACGAGGTCCACCTGATCGATTCGGCGAACCGGGGGCCTACTCTTGAAGTAACCCTTGCAAAGCTCAGGAGGATGAACCCCTCCTGCCAGATCCTGGCGCTTTCGGCTACGGTCGGGAATGCTGACGAGCTTTCTGCATGGCTGGATGCCGGGCTTGTGCTTAGTGATTGGAGGCCTACCGACCTCAGGGAGGGGGTTTTGCTTAACGGGACTTTATACTTTAAGGGTCTGGACAGGGCTATTGAACAGCCCACAAAGGACGAGGCTGTGAACCTTGTGCTGGATACCCTCCGGGAAGGAGGGCAGTGCCTGGTTTTTGAGAGCAGCCGGAAGAACTGCATGGGTTTTGCAAAAAAAGCAGCTCCGAAAGTCAAAAAGGCCCTCTCTGCGGAAGACAGGGACTTACTTGCCGGGATTGCCGACGAGGTTCTGGAAAACAGCGAGACTGATACCGCGGTCACCCTTGCGGCCTGTATCCGGGCCGGGACAGCTTTCCACCATGCAGGGTTGACTTCGGCTTCAAGGGAGCTTGTGGAAGAGGGTTTCAGGGCAG
The DNA here is from genome assembly GCF_052056915.1 of Methanosarcina sediminis. Lineage (GTDB taxonomy): Archaea > Halobacteriota > Methanosarcinia > Methanosarcinales > Methanosarcinaceae > MTP4. The sequence continues at coordinate 3,365,778 of NZ_CP195119.1, forward strand.
GCCGGATCAAGATGATCTCAAGCACCCCCACCCTGGCTGCGGGGCTGAACCTGCCTGCCCGGAGGGTGGTTATTCGAAGCTACCGGCGCTATTCTTCTCAAGATGGCATGCAGCCTATACCTGCTCTCGAGTACAAACAGATGGCGGGCAGGGCAGGAAGGCCGAGGCTTGACCCTTACGGGGAAGCCGTACTTCTCGCAAAGTCGAATGAGGAGCTTGGGAATCTTTTTGAGCGTTATATCGAGGCCGGGGCTGAGGATATCTGGTCCAAGCTCGGGACCGAAAATGCCCTCAGGACCCACGTGCTTTCCACGATTGCAAACGGGTTTGCCCATACGAAGGAAGAGCTCATGGACTTCCTGGAGGCGACCTTCTTTGCTTTCCAGTACTCGAATTTTGGGCTCTCTACGGTTGTGGATGAGTGCCTGCACTTCCTGACGCTTGAGGGCATGCTCGAGGAAGCCGAAGAACTCGTCCCCACGATGTTCGGGAAACTGGTCTCAAGGCTTTATATTGACCCCCTCTCGGCAGCAGTCGTCGTAAAAGGCCTGAGAGAGGCAGGGGGTTCCCTGACCGACCTTACCCTGCTGCACCTTATCTGCAGCACGCCGGACATGCGCCTGCTTTACATGCGGAGTTCGGACTACGAAGGGATCAACGATTTTGCCATGACTCATTCGGAGGAGTTCGTGAAAGTCCCGAACTCCTTTGATATGGTGGAGTACGAGTGGTTTTTGCAGGAGGTAAAGACCGCGCTCCTGCTTCTGGAATGGATCCGGGAAAAGCCTGAAAACGAGCTCTGTTCAAAGTTCGGGGTCGGGGAAGGGGACATACGGGCAATTGCGGATATTGCCGAGTGGATCATGCACGTGGTCACCCAGCTTGCCCGGCTCCTTGAGCTGAAGGGGGCTGAAAAAGCCGCAGAACTTGAAATGAGGGTCCACTACGGAGCAGGCCCCGAATTGATGGAACTGCTCGACATGAAGGGCATAGGGCGTGTCAGGGCAAGAAAACTCTACAGGGCGGGGTTCAGGTCTCTTGCAGACCTCTCAGGGGCAGCCCCGGAGGCTGTAGCTGCGGTTGTCGGCCCGAAGATTGCGGAAAGGATTTTCAGGCAGCTTGGCAGGGATGATGCTGCCGGCACGGAGTTCTCTGCTGAATTGCAGCTGCCGGAGGCCGGGGAAGAAAAGGCCGGAGCGGGACAGAAAACTTTCAACGATTTTTGAATTGATAGTCTGAAGTCCGTTCGAAATTTCCAAAATTTCCGTCCACTCCGCTCCTCTTTTCACCTATTTTTTCTTTTTTCTTCTTCTTCTTCTTCTTCGCCTATTTTTTCCTTTTTCCTTCCTTTCCTCCGCTCAAATACTGTCTCAATTTTAGGATTTCTACAAAGCCCTCTTTTTTTCGCTTTTCATTTTCACCTGGATTTTAAGGGTTTTATCGGGTTTTGAGGTGAAAATATTAAATTAGATCAGGGATTTAATGGGATCAGATTATATTTCAGAGATGATCATCATGTTATTCAAAAAATTGTCAGACGTTTCAAAAGCTGAAATGCAGGGACTGCTCTCCCGGGAATCCGGGCTTGCAGACGTGGGGGAAACCGTTTCGGCCGTGCTTGCGGATGTGCGTGAAAAGGGAGATGCAGCAGTCCGGGAATATACAAAGAAGTTTGATAAGGTTGATTTTACGGATTTTGAGGTCAGTGAAGAGGAATTCGAAGAAGCGATTTCCGGAATCGATGCGGAGCTCCTGGAGCACCTCAAAACCGCAGCTTCAAATATCAAAGCTTTCCACGAAGCCCAGCTCCCCGAGAAGACCTGGTTCATGGAACTCAAACCCGGGGTCGTGCTGGGACAAAAAGCTACTCCCCTTGAAAGCGTGGGGGCCTATGCTCCCGGAGGCAGGGCTTCCTATCCTTCTACAGTGCTCATGACCGTGATCCCCGCCCGGGTTGCAGGTGTTGAGCAGGTGATTGTATGTACTCCTCCGAGGTCTGACGGTTCGGTACACCCCCTTACCCTGGCAGCGGCAAAGGTCGCAGGGGCGGACAGGGTCTTCAAGCTCGGCGGCGTGCAGGCCGTAGGGGCAATGGCTTACGGGACGGAGAGCGTTCCGAAGGTTGACAAGATTGTGGGTCCGGGGAATGTCTTTGTGACGGCTGCCAAGATGCAGGTCAGGGACGTTGCCGAAATCGACTTCCCGGCAGGCCCGAGTGAGGTGTTGATTATTGCGGATGAGTCTGCAGATGCTGTAATGGTAGCTTCGGACATCATCGCCCAGGCAGAACATGACCCGAATGCTGTTTCCGTGCTGGTCACGACCTCCGAAGCCCTGGCAAAAGCCGTAAGCGAAGAAGTAAGGGTTCAGGCCAAGCAGACCGCAAGGGGTGAAATCGTGAAAGTTTCCCTGGAGAATGCTGCAATCCTTACGGAGAGCTCCCTGGAAAAGTGCATCGACTTCAGCAATAAATTCGCTCCCGAACACCTTGAAATAATCGTTTCGGATGAGGATTTCGTGCTTGACAGGATCAAAAATGCCGGATCCATTTTCGTCGGAGCCTATGCCCCTGTTCCTGTGGGGGACTATGCATCCGGTACCAATCACGTGCTTCCTACTGCCGGTTATGCCCGGGTCTATTCCGGACTGAACATAAATCACTTCATGAAATATTCTACCATCCAGAAAATCAGTAAGAGTGGGCTTGAAAGCCTAAAAGAATCTGTAATCGCGCTGGCCGAGGAAGAAGGCTTAAAGGCACACGCCGATGCTATAAGGGCGCGGTTCGGCTGGAAACCTTCTAAATAATGTGTATGCCATTCGATACTTATATAAAATGTAAACGCATAAGAAAATTTGCTATTTTAAATAAATGAGGAGTAGTGGGGATTAGTATGAAAATTAGAGTGGTTAGTTCACGGGAGGAAATTCCTACCCTGAATCCTAATGAAAAAGTTGTACACCTTGCATTCAGACCCTCGAACAGGGATGTCTTCGTGCTTGCGGAGACATGTCCGAAAATTGAAGCAATCCAGCTTCCGAAATCGTATCGTCGAACAGTCTCAAAATCTATTGAGATGTTCCTGGAAATGCAGAAAATTAACCTCCTCGAAGGGGACGTTTGGGGACACAGGAAGGACATAAACGAGTACTACAACGTATCCCAGAACGTACTGGAGAAGATCCAGGAATTAAAGGCGGACCGTGTATCCAACGATATGATTGCTGAAAAACTTTCGAGAGAAAGCAAGTTGAACACCGATATGATCATGTACATCTTAAACCAGAAGAATGTGGCTTGAGCTACCCTTCTGTTCAGGTATTTTTCGGTTGAGGTGATAATTTTTTTCTTTGCATCTGAAAAGGGGCTTGTAGAAAGGTATGGGTCCGGGTTTTTGCATCCGGGGGGGTTTGAAGAGTTTTTCAGGGCAATCCGGGATATTTCGTTCTTAATAGTAATCTCTAATAGGTAATCCTGTAAACAGGTCGTACTTGCGGACAGATCGCATCAGTAAAGTTGCAGCGGTATATTTGCATCAGTAGAGTTGCATCAGTAGAGTTGCATCAGAGCTGCACAGGCATACGGATTGTAATTTCTGCGTGAGATTTTTTTTCCGCATTCAGGATTTCCTAATTAGGACGTTTCATCCTTGTCTATGGGATATTTTTTTCTGTCCCCTATCAAGTATAAAAACCGGTTTCCATATCCCTATTTAATTAATCCGCTTTGATCCACGTTGTTCCATCTTGATTCATCCTTATTTATGAATGCCCTGGTTTGTCTAAGTGTAATTATATGCAGTGAGTTTATGCATCGGTGAGTTCATTCGTCGTGGGTTCATAGTAAAACCTTCATTTTTAGGGCACTTCCGACCTCAGTAAAAAATCTGATTTGGGAGGTCTGATTTGGAAGATCTGATTTGGAAGATCTGATTTGGAAGATCTGATTGAGAATGAAATCTGATTGAGAATGAAATCTGATTGAGAATGAAATCTGATTGAGAATGAAATCTGATTGAGAATGAGGTCTGATTTGGAAGATCTGATTTGGGAGGTCTGATTGAGGGTGAAATCTGATTGAGAATGGGCTCTATTTATCAGGATATTTTAAGAAGAGCAGGTGCTATATTTCCGGTTCTTTCTGTGGGCTGGAGTTTCCTGATTCTCCGCCGGGGGCATTTTTAGAACTTTCTTTTTATAATTATCTCTACTTTCTAATAAATGTTTTAACTTTGGAACACTCAATTTCAATTGGGATTTTGAAGTATTTCACTTCTTCCTTCTTTTAATGCTTTTTTTCTCAAATAACATGGGGTAAGTTGAATGAATTTCACGATAAATTATGGAAAATTATTTAAGCTTGGTTATCCAATTAATTTTATTAGTCTTTGATTTAATCGAAGATATGTGGGGGATTAGAATGAAAATCAGAGTTGTCAGCTCAAGAGATGAGATCATCTCATTGAACCCTAACGAGAGGGTAGTCCATCTAGCGTTCAGGCCTTCAAACAAGGACATTTTCCTGCTTGTAGAGACCTGCCCGAAACTCGAGGTCGTCCAGCTTCCCAGGTCCTACAAACGGACTATTTCGAAATCAATCGAAATGTTTCTGGAAATGCAGAAAGTCCAATTAATGGAAGGCGATGTCTGGGGGCACAGGAAGGACATAAATGAATATTACACCGTACCCTCTTCCGTAATCGAGAAAATAAAGGACATGAAGGGCGAAGGGGTTCCTGCCGAAGAGGTGGCAGAAAAGGTAGCAAAAGAAAGCAAGCTGAACTCGAAGATGGTGATGTATATACTGAACCTGAAGCAGATAGAGTAAGCGGCTTTTTCTGACTTTTTACTTGATTTTAAAAATGGAAATTCATGGGGCAGAAGCCTGTTTAGCTTTGCCCCGATTTCAAAAATCCCTTTTATCGGCCTGCCTTCTTTTTACAGATTGCTTTTACAGATTGCTTTTACAGATTGCTTTTACAGATTGCTTTTATATTTCGTCTCTCTTCTTACGAGCCGTTTATTCCATTTCGCCGTTGAAGTATTTGTCATAGGAGGCCATGTCAAAGTGCCCGTGTCCGCTCAGGTTGAAGAGGATTGTTTTCTCTTCCCCGGTCTGCTTGCACTTGAGAGCTTCGTCGATTGCACAGCGTATGGCATGAGAAGATTCCGGAGCCGGCACAATTCCTTCCGTGCGGGCAAACTGGACTGCAGCTTCGAACACGGTCTTCTGCCCGTAGGAAACTGCGTCAATTAAACCTTCGGCGTGGAGTTTGCTTACGATCGGGGAATCCCCGTGGTAGCGAAGTCCCCCGGCATGGATGGCGGGCGGGACATGGGTGTGCCCGAGGGTGTACATCTTGAGCAGCGGGGTCATTTCAGCCGTGTCCCCGAAGTCATACCTGTATTCTCCTTTCGTAAGGGTGGGACAGGACGTGGGTTCCACTGCAATCACTTTTGCATCGTGTTTGCCTTCAAGCTTGTCTTTTACGTACTCAAGAGCGATGCCCCCCAGGTTACTTCCCCCGCCGCAACAGCCGATTACAATGTCAGGGTACGTTTCCACCTTGGCAAGCTGCTTTTTACTCTCTTCCCCGATAATGGTCTGGTGCAGTACCACATGGTTCAGGACGCTTCCGAGGGAATATTTAGTGTTCTCATTAAGTGCGGCATCTTCCACGGCTTCACTTATGGCAATTCCCAGGGTTCCCGGAGTATCGGGCTGTTCTTTCAGGACCCACCTCCCAAATTCCGTGTCCGGGCTCGGGGAAGGGACTACGTTTCCGCCCCATAGGGTCATGAGGGATTTCCGGTAGGGTTTCTGGTAGAAACTGGAACGGACCATGTAGACTTTGCACTCGATATCGAAATAGTTACAGGCAAGGGACAGAGCACTTCCCCACTGCCCGGCTCCTGTTTCGGTGGTTATCCTTTCCGTGCCCTCTTTCATGTTGTAATAAGTCTGGGCAATGGATGTGTTAGTCTTGTGGCTGCCTGCCGGGCTTACCCCTTCATATTTGTAATAGATCTTCGCAGGGGTCTTGAGGATCTTTTCAAGCTGGTGGGCCCTGTAAAGAGGGCTTGGCCTCCAGAGCCTGTATATTTCAAGGACCTCTTTGGGGATGTCGATGTACCTGTCACTGCTCATCTCCTGCCTGATAAGCTCTTTTGGAAAAATAGGTTCCAGGGCCTCGGGACTCATCACTTCCCTTGTTTTTGGATCAAGAGGGGGTTCCAGAGGGGTGGGGAGGTCGGGAAGAACGTTATACCACCTTTTTGGCATTTCGTTCTCGTCAAGGATTATTTTTGTCTGTTCCATGTTATCCCTTTTCTGTATATGCGTGAATGGCTACTTTTTTGTACAGGTTTGTACTTTGCCGTATTTAATTGTTACCTCATCGGCAGACGTGGTGTATATCATATACATCTATACTTTGTTAAGAGCGGAGTTTTTTTCTTCCGGTAAAAGCGGCAACTCCTGGATTTTGGGTCCATAATTTGTAGAATTGAATGAAGAACTGCAGGATCGAAAATCTGTAGGATATTGAAAATGCCAAATAGAATCTAATATTGGAAATAAAACCGAATGCAGGAATAAAACCGAATGCAGAAATAAAAAATGGATTCCGATAATAAAGAATTCTGATACTAAAATGTTGAAAACGGGTGTTGAAAATGGAGGTGTGGAAATAAGAAAGCCTGCATGAGGCTTTTTATTCCAAGCTGCCGGCAAGTTTCACCGCAAGTTTTGCAACTTCCGTGGCGCTAGTACCTAGCAGGCGGACCATGGGTTCTTTTCCTGCGCCGCCTTCATCATAAATCATGTCAGGTACGCTCTCGTAAACCCTTATTGCCTCGGCCGTGCCCCAGTCCATGGAGCTTACGTTTTCAGGTTCTTTTTCCCTGTCAAAGGAAGAAACCGTAAGTCCTATTTCCCTGCAGGCGGCAAGGACTTTTTCGGAGTACCTGATGTTTACGGCTGCCCTGATCCGGGGGTCGTAGCGTAGGGCGGCGAGAATGATCCTTGCAACGTGCCGGCTTGCCCCGAAGTCCACGCAGCCTACGGGCATTGCCCTGTTCCTGTGCCTTACTATCCTGCCCTCCACGGCAGCGACGTCCTCGCAGGCTTCAGCGCCGGGAATACCCATCCCTATGTTGCAGCCTACCTCGGCGACTAGTTTTGCAAAATCGGGGCTCTCAGTAAGGATGGAGGCTGCAGCTTTCACGTCCCTGAGGACCCGGTAGCGCTCCATTTCTTCCAGGGTCTTGCCTATGGGGTTTATGGGGTTCACCCCCCTGCCTGCGGGAATGCTCTTCAGGATTGCCTGTACCACAAACTTTTTTGCTTCCCATGTGGCTGTTTCCAGGCTTTCTCCCCTGGCAAGGTATGCGGTCATTGCTGAAGAGTAGGTGCAGCCCGAGCCGTGAGTCCCTCCTTTGACAAAGTCCCCTGGAACCCGGGTGAAGGTGCCGCTGTCTGCTTCATAGAGCAGGTCTGTTGCGTCCAGGTGCCCTCCGGTAACGACCACTGCTTCGGCTCCCAGGTCCGCGATTTTTCTTGCCGCCGCCTTTGCATCTTCCGGGGTTTTGACGGGGATCCCGGCAATTGCGCCTGCTTCGGCGGCGTTCGGGGTCGTGACTTTGCAGAGGGGGAGTAGTTCTTCGATAAGGGTGGATAGGGCTTCTTTTCGGAGGAGGTCGCCTCCGGCTTCGGCAGCCATTACAGGGTCGATTACAAGGGAAAGCCCGTGCTTTTTTACCCCTGCCGCAACCTCCCTGATGATCCCGGAAGAGGCGAGCATACCCGTCTTTACCCACCGGACATCCATATCCGTACAGACCGCTTCGATCTGGGCGGAAACGGCGGTTGGGGCCAGGTCAAAGGCATTGAGGACTCCTGTGGTGTTCTGGGCCGTGACCGAGGTAATGGCGCAGGTCCCGTGCACCCCGAGGGCTGCAAAGGTCTTGAGGTCAGCAGCGATCCCGGCTCCTCCTCCGGAGTCCGAACCTGCGATCGTCATTACAATGGGCTTTTCTGGTGTGGCGGGCTTTCCTGTCATTCTAATCCTCTTGTTTTTTGGTTTGGTGGCTTTTGGATCTGTTTCTCCGGGGAGAGCTTTTGGGCATATTTATTTTCGAGTTTGTTTATTTCATTAACGTTCTTATTTGTGAGCATGTTTCTTTGTGCACGCTTATTCGTGAACACTTTTATTCGTGAACATTTTTATTCGTAAACGCTTTTATTCGTGAACGTTTTTATTTATGAATGGGTATTTGTGAGAGTATTTACTTTATGCGAATGTTTCTGCTTCCTTTAAATAGATGCTTTTAATAAGAGTATTCCGCTTCGATAGTTTTATATATTGTATTTACAACTTTGATGCAGGCAATCTAGCATTTAGAATAGCGATTGGTTTAAGTCTGGATTAACTATTTATATTGATATAGATAATGAGTCGATTTATAATATTTGTAGGGGATTTTAAGGATGGCAAACCGACCTCTGGATATTTTAAACAATGCACTGGATACACCTGTAATCGTTCGATTGAAAGGCGCACGTGAGTTTAGAGGTGAACTTAAAGGATATGATATTCACATGAACCTCGTGCTTGATAACGCTGAAGAATTACGTGACGGAGAAATCGTCAGCAAGTTTAGCAGTGTTGTCATTCGAGGAGACAACGTAGTATACGTATCTCCGTAATCTATATCAAGCACTTAATCTATTAACGTTCAACTTTGCGAGCATTGGATTTTTAAAAACGAGCCGCAAAAAAAATCCGGAATAACGAAATCGCTTCGAACAATCAGATGTTACTTTAAAATATGTTGATTTTTATCAGGAGATTTAGGAATGAGTAAAGGTACTGCATCAATGGGAAAAAAGCAGAAACACACGCATGTCAAATGCAGGAGATGCGGCAGTGTATCTTATAATGTGCATACAAAACAGTGTACCTCATGTGGTTTTGGAAAAACGCCCCGCATGAGAAGCTATAAGTGGAAGGCAAAGTGCAAGTATTGAACCTGACTACCCCACTTTTACTATTTTTTACCTGAACCGGAGGTTCATATTGAAAGAAGAATGCGGGGTTGCAGGTATTATTCTCCCCGAGAGCAAGCCTCAATCCAGTACCGTCGCATTCAAGCTTTACTATGCTCTCTATGCTCTCCAACACAGGGGGCAGGAATCCACGGGTATAGTGGTGTACGACGGTGCGGTTCCCCATTCCATCAAGGGCATGGGACTTGTGCCGGATGTTTATACGAAGGAATCCCTAAAGCACCTGTCAGGGCGCGTGGGTATCGGGCACGTCCGATATTCCACTACCGGCGGGTCAAAGATTGAAAACTGTCAGCCCTTCGTCCTTAATTTCAAAGGCGGGACAATCGCCATTGCTCATAACGGGAACCTGGTCAACGCCAGGAACCTCAAGGATGAGCTGGAATCTGAGGGCAGGATTTTCGTCAGTGATTCCGATACCGAACTCATCGGGCATCTCCTCGTGAAGGAACTGATAAGGCACGGACCCGTTGAATCGATTCGGAATGTAATGCGCAGGCTTGTGGGCTCTTATTCCCTGGCGATCCAGCTTGACGGCGTCCTGTACGCTGTCAGGGACCCCTTCGGCTTCAAACCCCTTTGTTTCGGGGAAGTTGACGGCGGGTATGCGATTGCCTCGGAAAGCGTAGCTCTGGACACCCTTAATGGCACCCTTACCCGGGATGTCAGGCCAGGGGAAATCGTCGTCTTTACGGAAGATGGCTTCGAAAGCCACCAGGTTTCAAATGAACCTCATCCTGCACACTGCGTTTTCGAGTTTATCTACTTTGCAAGACCTGACTCTATCATCGACGGAAAACTTGTTTACAAGATCCGGGAAAACATAGGCAGGGAACTCGCAAGAGAGCACCCGGTTGACGCGGATATCATTTCTCCCGTCCCTGACTCGGGAATTACGTCCGCAATCGGTTATTCCCGGGAATCCGGAATCGAATACCTGGAAGGCCTGATGAAGAACCGCTACATAGGCCGTACCTTCATCCTGCCGGGCCAGGAAATGCGTGAAACCGCAGTCAGGCTCAAGATGAATGCTATCCAGGAAAACGTCAAAGGCAAGAAAGTGGTCCTGGTGGACGACAGCATTGTCCGGGGCACGACCTCGCGGCGCATCATCGATATGGTCCGGAAAGTCGGGGCATCCGAAGTGCACGCACGGATAGGAAGCCCCGCGATTATAGCCCCCTGCTACCTTGGAATTGACATGGCGACCCGGCAGGAGCTGATCGCCTCGTACAAGACCGTAAAAGAGGTTGAGGGCCTGATCAACTCGGACTCCTTGGGATACCTGAGTATCGATGGGCTTATGCGGGCTCTGGGCTGCAATAGAAATGACATGTGTGTTGGCTGTCTAACCGGCGAATATCCTGTGGAAATCCCCGGGGAAATGTGCAGGAAGAAACAGCTGCATCTGGACGATTTTGAATAAAGGGGAAAGTTCCTTCCAGACGTGATCGTAACAATCCGTCCGGAACTTTCTTTTCTTAAATTCTTTTGGTTTTTTTCAGTTCTTTTGTTTTCAGTTCTTTTGTTTTCAGTTCTTTTGTTTTCGGTTTTTGTTTTCAGTTTTTGATTTCTCTTTCAATCTTTCTTTTTAGTTTCTATTTTTCTAACTCGTTTGCTGTCTGATGGTTTTCGCTTATTTGCTACTTAACAGCGTCACGTTCACGGTCCTGTTCCTCGGCCCGTCCATTTCGGCAAAAAAGATGCTCTGCCAGGTCCCGAGTTCCAGGTTCCCTTCCGTTATGGGCAGGGCTTCGCTTGCTCCTAGCAGCACGGCTTTCAGGTGTGCATCCCCGTTGTTGTCGATCCTGTCATGCCGGTACCCTGCCCCCTCGGGCACGAGCCTGTTCAGGAGTTCAAGGATGTCTTCCCTGAGTCCACTTTCGTTTTCATTGACTATTATCCCGGCTGTAGTGTGCCGGGTGCTCAGGATACACGCGCCCTGTTCTATTCCGCTTTTCCTGACTCCCTCCCTGACTTCGGCAGTGATGTCTATTAATTCGATGCGGTTCTCGGTCTTTACATTGAGTTTCAAAATCCTGTCCCCTGTCTTTCTGATCCTTTATATTCCGAATCCAAATATTTGGACTCCAGGCTTGTGTAGTTGATATACTTGTGTACCTGGTGAACTTGTGTAGCTGATAAACTTGTGTAGCTGATAAACTTGTGTAGCTGATAAACTTGTGTAGCTGATAAACTTGTGTAGCTGATAAATTCGATCTTCAAAGAAAAGAGGTAGAACGTCGGATTTATTGCTTTCTGAGCGGGGAATGAATTTTTGTGGAAGAAAGGATTTTTAGGGAGGATTTCAAGTGGAAAGCTCTTTAGAAAAAGGCAGATTTAAAGAATAGAATCCCGGTGAAAGAATCGGACCCCTAAATTATCCGGTTCTTTCCGGTCTTTCTATCCCGTTTTTGCGGACGCCGTTTTTGGTTGGGTAAGTTGATGTTTATCGTGAATTTTTGGATTGGGCGGGGGGTTTTGATTGTTTTTGAGTTAGACAGAGTTATGGCAGCTTTGATTTTTATGGTGGAAATCCCGTTTTTCTGGTAGAAGATTTTTTGGGAATCAGGGGAAGTTTGTTCGCCGGGTCACCTGACTTTCCATCTGTTCATGCTGTGCATTTTGAGAGGGAAATGATCCCGAAGCGTTCCAGAATTTTGATTTTTGCGGGAGAGAGGAACTTGCGGTCTCTTAGCAGGACCCCATGTAAGACGGGTTTCAGGGTTTTTTCCTTAACTTCTTCTTTCATTTTTGGCTCACCTTTCTGCGCTTGGCTTTATGCTAGACTTAACGTTTTATTTTCTTTCCCAACGGGCAGACGGTATCTTGTTACCCACTTTGTATTATTTATAGTTTGTGCTCATGGGCTCGTTTAAAGAATTTCTGCTGGTTTTACTCTCCAGTTCAATAGGAACTCAGCAATCTATTGCCTATTTTTTACTATTTAAAAATTTTTCACATAAAAGTTTCTCACATATATTTTTTTAAAAAAATAGATCTTCTCCGTGAATTATACACAGAGAATTTTTTATACAAAGCCACTGACCTAATTTCTTTTCAGGCTCCGTGTTCAACTGCAATCCTTACTGGTCCAGCATTTATTGTTGAGTTCAGGAACATTTTTGCCCATACAAAAGTGATCATTGCCCCGATCCCGTTGCCTACGATAAGTCCCCACCAGATCCCGGGCTCGCCCATGTTGAGGGTGAAGGCGAAGAGGGCGGCAAAGAGGGGAGTCATGATGATTGTCCTCAAAATGGTTGCGATGAGGGCGTTGATGCCTTTTCCGGCTCCCTGGAAAAAGGAAGAGGAAAGCATCCCGAATGCGACTGTTGGATAGAAAATGCAGAGGATCCGCAGAAACATTTCCAGGTCCTCTGCAATATGGGCTGCTGCCTCAGCCTGGGTAAAGACGGCAGCTATCTGGGGGGCAAAGGCAAAGGTGAGGATGCCAAGCCCCGTCTCGATGAGCAGCCCTAGTTTTATAGAGTAGGAAAGGGCAGTTTCCGCTTTTTCAAAGGCCCGGGCTCCGAAAGAGGCCCCGGTCACGGAGACCACGGCTGTTGCAATCCCCATAAGGGGCGAAATCGCGATGGTTGCAATCCTCCAGCCCGTGGAATAGACCGCTACCCCATCAGTGTCGCTGACTGCGACGATAAGGAGGTTCATTATGATCATTGTAAGGGACATCGTAAGCTGCTGTACCGAAGCCGGCACCCCTACCCTGAAAATGTCTTTTACGATACCCCTTTTGAAACTGAAGTCCTGGAAATCAAAGGAAACGTAGGTGTCCTTCCTGAAAAAGAGCCAGTTGAACATCAGAAGCGAGGATATCGCCAGAGAAAGCACCGTAGCCCAGGCTGCCCCCGCAATCCCGAGTCCCAGGGTATAGATAAAGATAGGGTCCAGGATGATGTTCAGCCCTGCTCCCAGCACCATAGCTTTCATCGCCCGGTTTGAGTCCCCTTCAGCCCTGATGATGGAATTGGCCACGTTCGTGAAGAAGACCACGATGCTCCCGAGGAAGATAACTCTGGCATAGGCTACTGCAAGGCTCGTGGTCTTCCCGGCTCCTGCCAGGGTGAAGATCTCAGGGGCGAATATATAGAACGGTATGGAAAAAACCAGCACCAGGATGAGCATCATTATCATGGTGTGCACGGCAACGTTGTCTGCCCCTTCCTTATCCCGGGACCCGATCCTGCGGGAAATTGCGGCTCCGCCCCCAATCCCAAGCCCGTTGGAAAGGGCCATGCTGATAAAAAAGAAGGGAAATACAAAACCCATGGCTGCCAGGGCATCGGCTCCCAGTCCAGCGACCCAGTAGGTATCGACCAGCTGGTAAACGGTTTGTACGGACATGGCAACCATCATGGGGATGGCCAGTTTGATGATGGCTTTTTTAGGGTCGCCAAGGAGAACGTCGACACCTTTTGTTTTCTTCCCCCCCGGACAACTGCCGGAATCTGTTTTTTCGGCTGCTTTACTGCGCATTTTCAAATCTTCCTGTGATAGTCAGGTTTTTGTCCGCTTTCATTTGACAAATCCTGCAGTTTCTTTTCCTATTCCGAAAGGCAGGTCTGTCTATTATGCAAAACAAGTAAGGAGAGTGTTGAGCGTTTTTACATTCCGCAACTGACAAAATTAAGTTCTTTCCGGGTTTCGTTCAGAGAGAAAAGAAATTCTTTCCTGAGCTTTTCAGTCAGCTGTTCCGGGTCAAGCCCCTTGAAATAGGCGGGTTTCCCTTCCCTTACCTCAACATACCCTTTTTTCTCCATTTTTTCCAGTACGCCGTAGACCTTGGGTCTCGGGACGTGGGTATATTCGTGGATTTCCCGGGCTGTAGCCTCTTTTAAGCTGAGGAGTCCTACGTAGGTTCTTGCTTCGTTTTCCGTAAACCCCAATTTCTGGAGGTTTTCTATGAGTTTCGAACTCATCGGAAGCCTCTGGAATAATTCTGCTTACTGTTTTCTGGCTGGTAGTTTTTTGCTTCTTTGCGTCTTTGTATTCTTCCCGCTCAGGCCTTTTCTTCCAGCTTCTTTAAAACCTTCGTCATCGTTTTCAGGCTTTCCCGGTAACTGATGATGTCCTCCTCATCCAGCTTTTCAAGGACTTCGGAGGCTGCAGACTCGATCTCTGCGGTGAGCTCGTTTCTGCATTCTTTTCCTTTTTCGGTAAGGGATACCAGGGTTTTCCTGCGGTCTTCAGGGTCCCCTCTCCTGTAGACCAGTTCTTCTTTTTCCAGGGCATCGATCATGCTTGTCAGGCTTCCCTTCTGGAGGTCCAGGCATTTTCCAAGGGCAGAGGGGATGATTTCTTCTTTTCCTCCGATGATCATAATCGCTCTTTTCTGGTTCTTGTTCAAATTATAGGGACCGCCAATGGCCTCGTGAAAAACGTTTGCAAAATTCTTATGGAATATGTGAAGCAGCTCAAACTGGAGTGTTACTGCCTCTTTTATTCTTTCCTGTTTCATGGGTCCTCATATCTGTTTTTTATTGCTGCCTGTTGTTTTACTATTGTGCAATGGATCCGGATGTTAAGCTTTACGAGGTGTTTTGTAGGCTGTTTTGCAGGTCGTTTTGCAGGTCGTTTTGTGATCTTTTTGCTATGCGTTGTTTGAATCCAACTTCTTAACTTATGTTGTTTGTATTCTTACCATCCGAATCCAAATTGTCACAAATCATATTGTTCGTTTTGCAGATTGTTCAAATTCAAACCAAAAATGTGCATATTCTATTTATAACTTATGATTTTGAACAGAATTTATAATGTTTCTTCTTAAAAAAATTGTTCCTCCTTTTTTTCCTTTTTCCGCTTAGTTCATTCCCCTGGCTTTATCTTATCCGGGATTAATATGATCACTTCCGCCAGAAAAAATGTTTGGTAAACGGGTTATCGGATAAAGCTGAATTTAAAAAATGCTTGGAAGAAGAATGACTGTAAGAAGCTAAATTGAAAAATAAGAATAAAAATGAGAGGGAAATGTTTTTTCCCGGGTCACGGTTTTATCTCAGGCCACGTTTTATCTCAAGCTATATCTGTTTCTGGTATATCTGTTTCTGGTATATCTGTTTCTGGTATAGCTTTTTCGGCTACAGCTTTTTTCAGTCTCTAGCTTTTTTCTCAGGCTGTACTCTCCACCGTCACCGTCGTCGGGTGTTCGGTTTTCAAAAGCCCGCTCAGGTAATATCTTGCCCAGACATAGGCAACCATTGCCCCGAGCCCGTTGCCCGTTACGAGCCCCCACCAGACTCCGGTCTGTCCCATGTCGAGTGCGAAGGCAAAGAGCAGTGCAAAAAGTGGGGTAAATACAAGGGTCCTGATAATGGTTGCTGCAAGGGAGTTCATGCCTTTACCTGCGCCCTGGAAAAGGGAGGACGAAAGCATCCCCAGGGATACGGTGGGGTAGAAGATGCAGATGATCTTGAGGAAGGCGGTCAGGTCGGGAGCGATATGGGCTGCGGCTTCAGCCCGGGTAAAGGCTGCAGCTATCCAGGGGGCGAGCATAAAAGTCCCGATTGCGATTCCAGCTTCAATCATCAGCCCGAGTTTTATTGCATAGGAATGGGTGGTCCTGGCTTTTTCGAAGTCTCCCGCCCCGAAAGCTGCCCCTGATACCGAGACCACAGCCATTGAAATGCCTATAAGGGGCGCGATTGCAATGGTTACGACCCTCCAGCCCGTGGAATAGACAGCTACCCCGTCAGTGTTGCTGACCGCAACGATGATGAGGTTCATGATAAGCGCCATCAGGGCCATCGTGACCTGCTGCATGGAGGCAGGGAGCCCTACCCTGAAGATGTCCCGGGTAATTCCCCTGTCGGGTTTGAAGCCCCGGAAGTCAAAGGAGACATAACTGTCCTTCCTGACAAAGAGCCAGTACAGCATCAGGGCGCAGGAAAGCCCGAAAGAAATAAGGGTTGCCCAGGCAGCCCCTGCTATTCCCATTCCAAGGGTATAGATGAATATCGGGTCGAGTATGATGTTCAGGCCTGATCCGAGCACCATGGCCTGCATGGCTCTTTTTGAGTCCCCTTCGCTTCGGATGATCGCGTTTCCGACGTTTGCGAAAAAGACAATGAGGCTGCCTCCGAAGATCACCTTTGAATATGCAATCGCCAGGGGGGCTGTTCTGCCTGCTCCGCTGAATATGAAGATTTCTTTCAGGAAGTAAAGGGAAAGTATGGTAAAAACAGCTACAATCAGCAGCATTATGACGATTGTGTGCACGGCAACGTTGTCAGCCCCGGCTTTGTCCCTGGCTCCTATCCTGCGGGAAATCGCGGCTCCCCCGCCAATTCCAAGCCCGTTGCTCAGGGCCATCTGGATGAAAAAGAAAGGAAAGATGAAACCCATGGCTGCCAGGGCATCCGCCCCGAGTCCCGAGACCCAGAAGGTGTCCACAAGGGTGTAGATTGTCTGCACGGACATTGCCACTATCATGGGGATTGCCAGTTTCCTGATGGCTTTTTTAGGGTCCCCGTGAAGGGTTTTTACACCCTCTGTCTTTTTGCCCTCCAAACTTGAAAGGTTCTCGGTTCCGGATATTTTTCCGGGTGTTTTTTCTTGCATTTTTAGCGCTCTGGATTCCTGCTTGTTTTTCGATCAAGATTGATTTTATAGGGATTGGTTTTCAGTTTGATTTCTAACCAAACATTGGACGCTGTATTTATATATTTTGATTTTTTTGAGGGCGTTGAAAGGCGGGAAACTGAGGGGTAATTTAAGAAGGCTAAACGAAAGAGCTGAAAAAAGGATTAAAAAATACGAAAAATGGTTGAAAATGGGTTGAAAAAGGACGGAAATGGGTTGAAAAAGGACGGAAATGGGTTGAAAAAGGACGGAAATGGGTTGAAAAAGGACGGAAATGGGTTGAAAAAGGACGGAAATGGGTTGAAAAAATGTAAAAAAGAGGCATCCCGGATTCCCAATGTTCACTCCACGATCTCCTCATTTTCTTCTGCCCAGGCAGGCTGGTCTATGACGAGGAGCCCGAGTGGGGAATTTCCCGTATTTTCTACATACTGAATTTCGTTTGCAGGGACATGGACGAGCTTTCCTTCATTGAGGCTTAAGGGCACATCGTTAATGTAAATCGTCCCGGAACCTTCGAGGACATAATGGACTTCGGGGTTTGAAAGCCTGTGTGGAAGGTTCTTTTCTCCGGGTTCCATGAGCACGTATGCAATGCTGTAATCGACCCCAAGCTCAGTATCCGTTCTTCCGGGGTGCATGAACTCACAGAGCGAAACACCGGTCGCATTGATGAATTCGCAATCCCCGATATTTCTCGTGAAGAGGTAGTCCTCCACATAAAAACCGTCACCCACAAGGTACGTCTCTCCGCCGAATTCGGCTCTTTTTATGAAACTGTACTTGGTCGAGGGTTCCGTTTCCCCGGGTTTCGGCCATTCGTAGGATACCCAGCCCTCCCCGCTTTCGCTGAGTGCGGTCTCGATGAAGAGCTCTCCTATGGGCTTTCCGTTGAAGTCCGTCAGCCCGCTTACGTCCTCCCCTTCCCCGCTCGGGTCAGGGGGATAGACAACCCTTGTCCCGTTGGTATTCCAGATAAAGATGTAAGAATCACCCCGGAACCATTCTCCGCCTTCTTCCCTGAATTCGGGAAAGGCTTCTGCTCCTTCCTCTTCAACGAGGTCCACAGCTTCATTGACCTTCAAAGCAATCGAGTCTTTCTGAGCCGTAAGCCCGGACTGCTGCTGCTGTTCTGACTCACTTTCAGCCAGGGCTTCTTCTCCTTCTTCACCTTCATCTTCTTCCTGGATTTGCTCTTCCTGCTGGGCACAGCCTGAAATAGCTAATATTAAAAAAATTACCAGGATAAGCTGGATACAAAGTTTTGAGTTTCTCATATTCCGACCTGGAAAGGCTTGTTATAATGGTTTCAGATATGTCCAGAAAAGCATATATTTTTGGAAACATGAGTTCTGAAAAATGGTACTGACAAAGTTGTGCTGAATAAAATGATACTAAAAAACGGCACTGGCAAAATTGTGCTGAAAAAGTGATGCTGACAAAATGTTACCGGTAAAATGATGCTGGCAAATCATGCAGGTGATAGTATGAACCTGCCGAAATCAGACTTTTTGTATTTTCAACACTTCCCTCCAGCCTCCCCCGCCTTAATCATGCACCTCAAATAAACCTGCGCCCACACAAAAGTAATAACCGACCCGATTACCGTCCCCGCAACCAGCCCCCACCAGACCCCGGGCAGCCCCCATTCGAAGCCGTAGGCGAAGATCACGGCAAAGAGGGGAGTCATTACAAGGCTCCTGAGAAGGGTTGCGATAAGGGCGCTTGTGCCTTTTCCTGCTCCCTGGAAGAGGGAGGCTGAGATCATCCCGAAGGCAACCGAGGGGTAGAAGAATGTCATGATTTTCAAGAGCCGGGTCAGTTCTGGGGCGATCCGGGCTGCGGTTTCGGCCTGGGTGAAGACGGCTGCAATATCGGCTGCAAAGAAAAAGATCACGATCCCCATGGCTGCTTCTACCAGGACCCCGATTTCCGTTGCATAGATGTGGGCTTCCTTTGCTTTTTTATAGTCATTTTCCCCGATGGCAGCCCCGCCGATGGCGACCATGGCGCTGGCAATCCCGACCAGGGGAGCAATCGCTATTGTGGCAACCCTCCAGCCTGTGGAGTAGACGGCAACCCCGTCCGTGCTGCTCACCGCGACGATGATGAGGTTCATGAGCAGGGCGGTCATGGCAAGGGCTACCTGCTGGACCGAGGAGGGGATGCCCACCCTGAAGATGTCCATGATAATCTCCCGGTCGAACTTGAAGCCCCGGAAGGAGAAAGAGACGTAGGTGTCTTTTTTCACGAAGAACCAGTAAAACATCAGCACCCCGGATATGGCGTAGGAAGCAATCGTTGCCCAGGCAGCCCCTGCCACCCCGAGGTCAAAGGTGTAGATAAAAATTGGGTCGAAAATTATGTTCAGGACCGAACCGATGACCAGCGCCTGCATGGAACGCTTCGAGTCTCCTTCACTCCGCAGGATGGAATTTGCCGAGTTGCTGAAAAAGAATACAAAACTCCCCATAAAGAGGACCCTTGCATAAGCCACACCGAGCCCTGTTACATCTCCCGCTCCGCTGTACATGAAGAGGTCTTCTACGAGATAGAGAGCAAGTGCCGTAAAAAATACCGTGAGTATGGCCATCATCACAAAGGTGTGCACGGCCACATTGTCCACGCCAGCCTTGTCCCTTGCCCCGATCCGCCGGGAAATCGCAGCCCCTCCCCCGATCCCGAGCCCGTTGGTAAGTGCCATCTGGATAAAAAAGAATGGAAAAGCAAAGCCCACGGCAGCCAGGGCGTCCGCCCCGAGCCCTGCCACCCAGAAAGTATCGGTAAGGCTGTAAATGGTCTGCACCGACATGGCAACAATGATCGGGATAGAGAGTTTGATAACAGCTTTTTTCGGGTCCCCCAGGAGGATATCGACCCCTACCGTGGTTTTTCCCGTGGGAGGATGAGCTCCGAACTTCTTGCTTTCTGCTTCGCCGTTTACCATTTTTCCCCGCCGTTTTAGGACCCCTTAGTTTAAGGGTTCCGTTTTAAGTTCCATTCTTTTTATGTTTCCTTTGCCTTTAACATTTTCTTAATTTATCGATGTAAGCGGATTTTCAATGCTCAAATCTGTCAGTACTTTGTCCGATTAGTATTCATCTGACTTTGCTGTCTCCAGGAAACCATGAATTTTTGTGTCTATTTTTATTATTACTAATGTTTTAATTTTTAAGAAAAAGTATTTATTGTTTGATGATTATTGTCATATGTTATTACTAAATTAAAATTTAGTATTACATTATCATTGCATTAATACTAAACCATTCTATAAAAGCCGGGGGAATGCAGTCAATTAAGAGGGTCTGATGCCAGGCCTCTTTCTCGTTTTGCCTTTTTCCGGATTTAAGATGAACCATTGAACCTGGTGGGGGTACATACTTGAAGCAGGAAGCTAAGACATTGGGGATAAATAAGGCCTCAGCGAGGAAAAAAGACTGTTTGAAGGTGCAGGGAACTCGGGGCAAGTTTTCTCCTGCATCTTCACCTGTCAATTCCACTTTTCCTGCTTCTTTTCCTGCTTCCTTTCCTGTCTCTACTGCTCCCTTCCCTTTTCCCTTTTCTTCTTCAGGTCTCTCTGCTGCTGTCCCTGCTGCTTCCTTTCCTGCTCCTGATTACCCTCCTTGCCTTCCTTGCCCGTCTTACCCGTCTTACCCGTCTTTTCCTTCCGGGCTTCCCTCTCTCAATCTGAACATTTACCGGGAGCCCAGCATAAAAGCCCTTATTAAAGAACAAAGCAGGGATCTTTACCGGCTAATAAAAAAGGTGCATTTTGACGGGCGGTATTACCGGGTAAAATGTGTGCGCTCCGGAGCCTGGGAGCACTGCTGGGAGCTTGCAGTGAGAGTCCAGTTTTTCGGGATGATGCAGGGCCTGGCCGTCGAGCCGGAGCGGGTCGTTTGTGCAAAATCCAGAAAAATCATCTACAGGTCCCTTATCCTGGTAAATCCTTACGAGTTGTGGGACGAGGAACTTGTCGAAAGGTTGTGGAACCTTCAGGAAAGAATCGAGTTCCTTATCTCAAAGATTCTCTTCCACGAATGTATCCATGTCCTGATCTTCCTTGGAAAAACCCTGCCCGCGGGTTTCGGGCAGACGGACATTTTCCTTGAATTCCGGGAACTGCTTGAACTCGCAAACTCGGAAAAGTTCTACGTAGAAAGGCAGGAAGTCCTGCACTGCCTCCGGAACCTGGCCGGGCTTTCCCTCAGCTTTCCCGAAAACCATGGAAAAATGCCGCAAATGGGGCCGAAGCCAAATCCTGAGCCAGAACCGGAACCGGCTCTTATCCCTGAACTTTATGAATTCCTGGTCCACGAAAAATACAGCATCAAAAAAACCGACCTGTCTTTCGGCCTTTCCTGGAGCAACGGGAAAATTTCCAGGGACTATGCAAAGATCGCAGCCCTGAAGTTCGATTCCTGTCTCGCCTCCGATAAAAAGTTGTGGAAAGCAGAAGTCCGCAGGCTGCGAAGGGCTTTGAAAAAGCTATACGACAGGCTTGATGAAGAGCAGCATTCTCGGGACCCGGATTGAAAATCTTTCATGAAATTGCTGAAGCCCCTAATTCCTTTTTCATCTTCAACTCCCAGATAGGATAAGCCAGGGGCTCTGTAGAAATCTTGTTCTATCGCTTGAAATGGCCCCAATTTGTGCTCGGGCTTAATTCCAATTTCGAATCCGGTTGTTATCTCCTTCGTATCGATTGCAGGGGCCCTCACCGCTTGCTTTAGCAAGCGGCGTTTTCCAAAATGACTGAGAATAAACGATTTCAGAAGAAAACGCCAGCAAGGGACTTCTCTATTATTTGGTGTACTACATCATGGTGAAACCAAAACCAGAAAAAAATTCTACAAAAACGAAATAACTTGCATTAATTGAGGATTTTGCAGGGATTCCGGCTTTTGAGGAGTTCGATGAATTCGGCGTCTTCCAGAAGCTTGATTCTTTTGTTGAAACCCAGGCGTTCGGAGCTTGCGTTTTTCAGGACAGGCAGGTTCATTTCTACGATTGTGTTCCGTAGAATTTGAGAAACGTATGGCTCGTCAATTTTCAGTTAGAGATCTTTGGTTCAAAAGTAGCATCATGAAAAATGTTTGAAATTTTATGTCGACATGCCGAATATAAGGTTTTTTTTCAAGAATTCCCTTATTCAACTAAATGTCTAAATTTTCAGATATTTGTACCTTTATATATTTAAAAAATGAGGATTTCTCAGATATTCGTCGAGTTTTACCAAAAATGCTTTAATGTTCTATTGCTTATTTAATTTTCATAGGAGGTTAATATTTGAAGCGAATTCTGATGCTTTGCTTTGTAATTGGAGTGCTCATCTCTCTTTCCAGTGTAGCTTTAGCTGATACTAGTGAGTACGAGGCCAGTAAAGTAGTTGAGGAATATGTTCTTGATGGTGAAACTTCCGTCAGTTATGGTCCATATAATTATAAGGGCGTTGATTATTTCGTCGTAGCTCTAGATTCTGGAGGGGCCGGTGACTATATAGGAACCTTTTTCATAGTAGACAAGTCAAATGGTGAAATTGTTTCTGACAGATTGATCTATTACGGTGTTTCAAAGGTTCATATGGTTGCTCTTGATGTATTAGAGTATGATTATTTGACTGTTTATAGTGATAACATCGGAATTACCCGTGAAGAGATTAATTCCTGGGATGACTCCCAGGAATTCTGGGACGAAATTGAAATCGCAGCTCGGAGCCAGGATGAAATTGATGCTGCTAAAGAAGCAAGCGAACTATGTAATAAATTGGTGAACGACTTACAGGCTGAGATTTTGGTCTCTCAAGAGTTGGTAGATATCATAAACGATATCTACGCCAACGGTGCTAACGATGAGAATATCGATCAGTTCATGGACCTTTCAATTCAACTTAACAATAACTATAAGGATTCGCAAGCAAGCGTAAATGAGGCAATTGAAAAATATCCGGTAATATATGATGAATTCACCGATACCAGTTCTGCATACGGGATTACAAAGAGTGAATGGAATGATTATGAAGAGGCAGACCTTCAGCAACTTGGCAATCTGAATGATGATTACAAGAAAATCATTGACTATGGTAAGATGTATGCCTGGATAGAGGATGATACAGATTGGGCATGGGAGTCAATGAATGACAGGCTTCCTTCAACATCTGAGTCCAAGTCTTCATCCTCGTCCAGTTCTGCACCAGGTTTTGGAATCATTGCAGGTATATCGAGCATTGCAATTGTATTCTATGTATACCGTAGGGAATAAGACTACTTCTTGTTCTTTCTCCCTTTTTCATTTTTGGGTATTCAATGTAATTACTTTTATCTAATTTTTACAAGTGATGATTTGAACTCGGGAAATGCTTAGAATAAACACGAATTATCTTTTATTGCGGCTGAATATGTGCAAAAACTGTCTTTGCTGCATATGTTCTTTAATTAAAAAGCCAATAGTTTTCCCCTCATTTCTCCAACAACACCTTCAGATTCTCCCCTTCTTCCTTCATATGCACCCTGATGGCTTCAGCCCTCTTCCCGGCAACCTTCGAAAGCACCCCACCAAACCGAAAAGAAAGCGTGGCAGTAAAAACGCTCCCGCCATTGTAAGGCTCTATCGAAAAAGATCCTCCTGAACAGACAATGGACTCAGGGAACAGTACCTTATATTCGATCAATTCATTCGGTACACAGTTTGTAATCTCGAAGCTCAATTTTTCCAGTCTGCCCCCAAGGTATTCCTCGGCATAAAGTACAGAGCCTTTTTCTAAGTTTTTTCCTTTGACCCACTTAGCAAGTATGTGGTCTTTGTGCCAGGATCGATAGTTTTCCGTAAAATGGGTAAACCATTCAAAGACGGCCTCAGGTGGTCGGTTTATTATTACGGAATCTTTCAATGTAGTCATATTGCAGCCCCATTTTTCCCGTGTTTATATTATTGGCTGCAATACTTGTTTTTATCTCATGGATCTTAAAATTTGAATTTGTTTGCATCCCTTTTGTATCTCGTTTACTGTCGCTTTTTCTTTTTTTGCACGCTCTTCTTATTTTTCATTCTGGAAAAGCCAGACGCCTTTGGCGTCCGGTTTCTCTCAAGCACAGAGAAAAGGACGCTCGCTGTTGCACTTACAGTTCAACTCCCAGAAAATGTCCAATTTTCTGTGATCACGAAGCGGAACTCGGCTGAAAAATCTTTTGTTTTATCCCTTTCATACTAAGAAGTTTTTATTTCCGTAATATTCAATGTTATGAAAATCAATCACAATGTCATGAATCGTGTTTTCAGGTTTCATCGTCTTGAAGATATCGAGATTTTTGCTTTTGAGGTCATTAATTGCGGATTCAAGAGAGTTTGTAGGAGGCTTTGCAGCAGGCAACAATACTTTCTGGGCGTCCTGTCATACATAATTTGCCGATACTGACAAGGTTATTATATCATATTTATCAAACAATTCTGAGGATACAGCTACCAAGATGGCTGTTTCTATTCATGGGGTTCTTATGGGCACGAAATCATTTTATTTTGCTTCACAAATGAATTCTATGATCCGTTAGAATTTTTTCGGTTTATCTGATATATTTGTCAATGTTCAATAATGGGACTTCTGAACTTGGGTTATTCGGAAGTACTGACAAGAATTGGGAAGTGGTCTAACGATAAGTGATGAAATCTTGGCAGTATTATTGACTCTACTCAGTGTTATGGTAGCTTCTTCATTTCAATATTTGAATATCAGTTCAAAAGGGGAAAGAGTATGTATCTAAATTCCAGTTAGAAAGGGGACTTGGTCAAAGAGGTTGAGAGTAAATTGACGGAGTTGGGCTTTGATCCCGGTTCCATTGACGGAAATGATGGGCATAAAGCTGGCGGAAGTGTAGCTGCTCGAATTAAACCTGTTTGCAATATGTAGCCAGTGGTGTGTGAAGAGGGGTGGTGTGAACTCCCTCCATGTTCCGATTAAGCGCTTTTCTCGAGGAGATGTCGTTATGGAATTCTTTGACGTACTACTCAAGACCGTGGCCAGCCTTGTTGGATTACCACTCTTCTTGGGCGGATTTTTTGGATTCTGGTTCGGAATTTATGTGATATTTGGAGAGCAGAATATTGTTGAGGGTATCTTAATCGTAGTTGGTTCGATACTGGCCTTAACAATAGGCACTATTCTCGGTAAATTTGCCAGAGGCGATTATGATTGAAGGGTGGAGGACAAGTATGGATTTTAAAAATAAACTTCAGAATCTTTTTTACTGTCATGAATTCGATCTTGGTGATTATGCTTGGTTTATGAGAGCGGTAGGTGGATGATATTTGCTTTGCTATTGCTCAAAAAGCCCCTTGAGAACAGCTAATGGACTATGGGAACAATACCTTATACTCGGTCAATTATCTCGCACACAATTGGTGACCTTAAAGCTTAATTTTTCCAGTTTGCCCTCGGTGTATTCCTCGGAATAAAGCACCGAGCCTTTTTTGGAATATTTAATTTGTTTGCATCTCGTTTGCTTCCGTTTTTTCTTTTTTTGCCTGCTCTTCTTAATTCCCATTCTGGAAAAGCCGTCCGCTTCGCTTCGCTCTGCGGCCGGTGAGAGCCTCGGTACCTAGAAAGCAAGTCGAAAAACATTTAATAGGATATGAGTCCACAAATGAATATACTGATCGTACACTGAATACTTTGCAAATCGTCAAAAATCAGGAATCGATGAAAATGGATTCGGGAATTCTCCTTTATGCTCTTGGAATGTGGTTCATATTCGTTATTGCAGCTATCCTGAATGCGACATTCAGAGAAGTACTCATAACCCCGAAATTGGGGGAACATGCGGGGCACGTTATCAGTACATTCACTTTCATGGGAATTATTTTAGCTTTGACCTATCTTTTTCTCGGTTATCTGGATGCCGACCTTGCCGGGAATGATTTGCTTTTGATCGGGGCTCTCTGGCTTGTATTGACTGTTGCGTTTGAATTTCTCTTCGGGCACTATGTTATGGGGCATCCCTGGGAACGGTTGCTTGCCGATTACAATATTTTTAAGGGTAGGGTGTGGGTTCTCGTGCTTCTTACCACTTTTCTAGCGCCTTGGATGGTTGGTACCTATCTGAGGTCATGAAATAAACAGTCCTCTTGAGCGAACGAAGTGAGCGAAAAGGACCGCGTACTCCCGAGGCGCAATTCGGGAAGGACAGCGCACTGCCGAAGCGGAACTCGGGTGGGAAAAATTGCTTGCAGATTATAACATTTTTAAGGGTAGGGTGTGGGTTCTTGTGCTTCTTACCACTTTTCTTGCGCCGTGGTTGGTTGGGACTTATCTGAGGAAGTAAAATTATTCGGAGATTTGGGATTTTTAAGTTAAAAAGTGAGGTATCTCAAGGCGGGACTTTTGTTCCGGCATATTACGCCATAATTTCAAGCCTGTTCTAATATAATTTCAAACAGGATAAAAACAATTCCAATTCGATTTAATTCGAAGATTTTAATACAGATGGAAGCCTGACTTAAAACTACCTTCTTTATTAGGGTTGCCTGCTTGATTAGGGTAACCTGATATTTATTTAGAAGTTTATTTATATTGTGACACTCCTTCTGATTATTTATCGGAAAAGTATTATATGGATTGGGAATATCTTTAATATATTAGTGGTGTGTAAAAAATGAAATCTTTCGCATTAGTTCGAGCAGACAACTCTGACAAAGTAAAAATAGCATTACATGATCTGGAACGGTATGGGGACATTCAGTTTTCAGCCTCTCCCAGAAGTATCGAAGCAAACTATGCCGACGAACTTCTTGTTAGTGTAATGGGAGTGTCCCTCAAGTCAAAGTGCAATTCTGCAGCACTTGTTGAATTGAAAAACCACGCCGGGTTGGCTATTAGCAGGTTGAAGAAGATTCATCCCCCGGCGCATGTAGTCATCATCAGTCCCAAACATAAAGTATTCGAGGAACTTTCAGGCAAGTTCCGGCTCTATCCGGAATTTGACCGGGTGCTAACTCCGCGGGAGAAGCCGGAAGTCCCGGACACTGTTCAGGAAATGGTGGAATCAGGTAAACAGGAAGAAGAAAGCAAAGAATTGGTGGCAGAAGAGCCGGTTAAGACTGAATAACGGCATGTGATCCGGTTTTGTTGAAACATTCTTGTTTCACTCAAAAATCCCGGATACATTCTGCTCCATTCTTTCCAGAAAAGCAGTTTGTAACTGCTTTTCTTCCTTACTGAAACCTGAAAAAACGGTCGAATCCCATTTCAGGGCTATTTTCCTCATTTTTTCTTCCAGGCTTCTTCCTTTTTCAGTAACGAATACCCTGTATGCCTTTTTATCTCCCGGGTCCTGCTGCCTGTACACGTAGCCTGTGCTTTCCAGCTTTTTTGTTGCCCGTGCAGCGGTGGCTTTGTCCATTTTATACTTTTTTGCAAGGTCTTCCTGTCTGACGCCTTCCTTCCTTAAAAGCGACATCATAAAGCTGAACTGCCCGCTGCCGATTCCGTATAGTTCCAGTTCTTTGTCCAGGAATATCCGCTGGTACCTGTAAATGTACGAAATTACTTTGCCTATCGGTTTTGAAGGGGAAGTTGTTCCTTATGCTTTATTTTTCATCTTTTTGTACATCCACCATGGTTGCACACGCAACTTTTTTATACAAACTGCCGAGTTAACACCTATAGTTGCAAGCGCAACAATCTGTGACAATCTTTTGGAAAAAGGAGTAATCTTCATGAAAGTTCTCGGATTGATAGGAAGTCCTCGGATTAAAGGAAACACTGCGAAACTCGTAAAGGAAATCCTTGCAGGTGCCTCGGAAAACGGAGCCGAGTCCGCCGTGTATAATCTCGCAAAAATGAATCTTAGTGGCTGCAAGGCCTGTTCCGCCTGCCTGAAGAAAGGGACCTGTATCCTTGAAGACGATATGCAGGAACTCTACAGGGAAATAGAGAAAGCCGATGTCCTGGTGCTTGGTTCTCCCGTCTACATGGGGGAAATCAGCGCCCAGGCCAAACTTTTTGTGGACCGCTTACACCCCCTTGTCCATGACAGTTCAAAACCCCTGGCCGGAAAGAAGCTCGTACTCGCATATACCCAGGGAAACCCCAATGTGGATACCTACGGTAAGTATTTTGAGTATATGGAAGGGATCTTTTCACATGTGGGGTTCGACGTGAAAGGCACGGTTGCCGCGGCCGGGACCCTGGGGATGAACGACATTCTTGAGCAGGAAGCGCTGCTGGTAAAGGCACGGGAGATCGGAAAGAATCTGCAATAAAAGGAGCCTTGAAAAACGACTCGCGGACCTTGAAAAACAGAACAATGAGAGTACTATTATGAAAACTAACAAAAAAATCCATCTTTTTATCATCTGCCTGACGGTCTTTTTTGGGATGTCGGCAGGGGCTCTGCTGGGCCCCGTGTTCCCGGGAATGGTAGGACCCCTGCAAACAACAGCGCAAAATATCGGGATGTTGGTTTCGGCCATAACCTTTTCCACAGCGCTATTTTCTCTCGTCCTCGGCCCCTTTACGGACCGCATACCGCGCAAAAAGATCCTTATTTTCTGCCTTGTTCTCTATGGATTTACAGGGCTTGCGGCTTATTTTGCAACGGATCTCGAAACCCTCCTTATCCTTCGTTTCCTTCAGGGAATAGGGGTTGCAGGCATGATGCTGCTCTCAATGCTGCTGATAGGGGATCTCTACTCTGGTCCTGAAAGGGTGCATGCTACAAGCAGGGTGGGCATGACAAATGCCATTGGTTCGGTGTTTTCCCCCCTTATAGGAGGCCTGCTGGCCTCACATAGCTGGAACCTGCCCTTCCTTTTCTATACCCTTACCCTGCCCCTGGCTCTATTTGCGGCGGTATGCCTTCCTGAAACAAATCCAACAGTGTCGGAGTACAGAGTCAGGAAAACCGGAAAGCTGGACCAAGAGAAGGACAGAGATAAGAATAACGGAAAACAGAATGGAGATAGAAACAAAAAGACTTTTTCGGAACTTTTAAAGCCATTTCTGGACTTTAAAATATTTCATACGATATTCCTGAGTTTTGCAATTTTTTTCCTGCTCTATGCGCTGGTAATATACCTGCCTTTTATGCTCAAGGCCGAATTCGGGTATACGTCAAAGGAGGCAGGGCTTGCATTAAGCATTACGGGAATAACGGTTATTCTGATTGCAGCAAGGGTGAAGTCCCTTACATTAAGGTATCCCATGATCTGCCTTGCAGGCGCAGGTTTCGGCTTTGCGGGCCTTGCTGTAGCAATGATAGGAATTGTACATTCTAAAATCACACTTTTTTTCCTTTTGCTCCTCTTCGGCCTGGGATTCGGGCTTTCCCAGATCATCGCTGATACCCTGATTCTTCAAATTGCACCAAAGGATTCCAAAGGCAGTATAATATCAGTGTACAATACCACAAAATACCTGGGGCAAACACTCTCCCCAATTGTATTTGGCTTTGTGCTGGCCAGTTTCGGGCTTGAAATGGTTTTTCTGTTTGCGGGAGCTTTTGGGCTGGCAGTAGCGGGCCTGAGCTGGCTTGTAAGGGGCAAATTCAGGGCCGGAAGTGGGCATGAAGAAGTAGGGGGAAATACACGCGAACATAGAAATGTACACGAACAGGAATATGAAACCGGGTCTTTGTTTGTGGGAGAGAATTAACTTTTGTTGCAGGAATGTAGCTAAGCTTTTCAATCAAAAAGTTCAGTTATATTCTGCTCTATCCTTTCAAAAAGCGCAGCGTTAAGTCTTTTTTCCTCTTCACTGAAACCTGCTAGCACGATATTGTTCCACTTTATGGCTATTTCTTTCATTTTTGCTTCTATGTCCTTTCCTTTTTCAGTTAAAATGACATTGTATGCTCTTTTGTCTTCTGCATCCTGTTTCCTGTAGACATAGCCGGTTTCCTCCAGCTTTTTTATTGCTCGTGCAGCGGTGGCTTTGTCCATTTTGTACATTCTGGCAAGGGTCTCCTGTTTTACTCCGTCCTTTAAGTAAAGCGACATCATAAAGCTAAACTGCCCGCTGCCGATACCGTATGGTTCCAGTTCTTTGTCCAGGAAAATCCGCTGGTACCTGTAAATGTACGAAATTACTTTGCCTATCGGTTCCAGTTTTTCCATATCATTGTCCTCTTTTTATTGATGTTTGGAGGGTTTGGTTTGAGTTGTCTGCTTAGTTGTATAAGCAGCGGAGTTACTTTAAATTGCTTCCTGCGGAAAAGTTCCGGGGGGAATTCTACAGCCTTTAGGATCCATATATAGTTGCCAAGGCAACTTATTTGTCATTTGTTGTGTAAACAACCATGTGGTGATAGAATGGAAAGCAAAATTGCCAGTTCATCCAAGCTTTCTTTTGAACCGGTGGCTATCCTCTGGAGTGATGAAAAACCCGAAGGAGCCCTCCAGTTCTCGGGACGTGCGACTCTGGCCGGGGTAGTCAGGGACAAATCAGAGGAGGTTTTCACACCTGCCGGGGCGGTAGCCTGCCAGCAGATGGGGATCTACCTGTACAGGGAGGAAGAATCCAAAAACCCGAGGGATATCCTGGGATTCACGGACCTGGCAGCCCGGAAGCACATCAGGAGAGTTATGGGAGACGACATGCTCACCTTTGCCGTGCCGTACAGGCTCTTTCTTGAGATGGAAGCAGAGGTCGAAAACGGGCTCCTTGATTCTCCTTCGTGGGAGATACTTACAGGTGCCGAATAAGGATCATCGGAAAACATTTTAATGGGCAGTTCCATATTTATTTTAGGAAATTAAGTCCGGAATTTTTATCCTGCCGGGCATAGGTTTTCGATGGGGGGCAATAGTTTATGGAAAACATGTTCAGATTTGCTGATGAGCTTGGGCCATTTAAGATCATTCACGTTTACGAACCTTCGGTTGACCTGAAAGCCGTGCTGGTGGTGGACAATGTGGCCAGGGGACCTGCAATAGGAGGGGTCAGGATGGCGCCTGATGTCAGTACCGAGGAGTGTTTCAGGCTGGCGCGGGCCATGACCCTTAAAAATGCCGCTTCCGATCTTCCTTACGGGGGCGGAAAGATCGTCATGTACGGGGACCCGAAGATGCCGCAGGAGAAGAAAAGCAAGATGCTCAGGGCGCTTGCCTCTGCTCTCAGGTATACGGACGAGTACATCTTTGCCCCTGACATGGGGACCGATGAGGTCTGCATGGCCTGCATTAAAGACGAGATCGGGAGAGTCGTCGGCCTTCCCTGTGAAGTCGGCGGGATTCCCCTGGACGAGATCGGGGCTACCGGCTGGGGAGTTACCCATGCAACGGAGGTGGCTCTCCGCTACTGCGATTTCGAACTGAAGGGTGCAAGGGTGGCTATCCAGGGTTTTGGGGCTGTCGGGAAAAATGCAGCCCGTTTCCTCAGTGAAAGAGGAGCCGTGATTGTTGCCGTGGCCGACTCCCGGGGAACGGTCTATAATCCCGAAGGTCTTGATGTGGAGATCCTTACCATGCTCAAAAAAGAAGGGAAGAGCGTAACCGGTTACCCTGTCGGGGAAAAGCTTGACCGGGATGCAGTCATAGGCTTGCCCTGTGAAATCTGGATCCCTGCCGCCCGCCCGGATGTGATAACCGAAGACAACGTGCATCTCCTGGACACTAAACTGGTGGTGGAAGGAGCAAACATCCCTGTCACGGAAGGGGCGGAGAAAATCCTTCACGAAAGAGGAATTCTCTATATCCCTGATTTCATCGCAAACGCCGGGGGCGTGATCTGCGCAGCTTCCGAATACCAGGGGTCCACCCAGTGTGCAGCCTTCGGGTCAATAGAAGAAAAGGTGCGCCACAACACGGAACTCGTGCTTGAGGCGTCACTGAGAAAAGGAATCAGCCCCAGGGAAGCTGCTGTAAAACTCGCAATTGAAAGGGTAAAAAGGGCAATGAAGTACAGGCGCTGGTCGCTCTTTTCTTCGGCGCCCGGGTTTGTGTGATTTTAAATTTTTCCATTTTTTTTTCATCAGTATTTCTCGAAGCTTTTTCATTTTTTACGCCCGCAAAGCACTGCCGCTGCCCTGACTGCACTTTCCGGGCTGTAAAAGACCGGAATCCCGTTTACCGTGAAAGCCGAAGTCATTTTCCGGGGGAACTTTCCTCCCGGGGAGCAGATGATAACCGGCTTTCCGGAATTTTCGGCAAATTCCTTTATTTTTTCAGCTACTCCTTCCGAAAGCAGGGGTGGTCCCCAGAGCAGGCTTACTATTGCAATGTCGTATCCGTCCCCGAAAGCTTCCCGGAGGGCAGCCAGGTAGTGCTCGTCCCGGACATTTCCTGTCAGGTCCATGGGGTTTCTTACTGCCGCAAATGCAGGAAGGCTTCCTTTCAGCCTGCTGACAGCCTCAGGCGGGAGTCCGGGGACTTCAAGGCCGGCATCTTCACAGGCATCGGCAATGGAAATCCCTATTCCTCCACCGTCGGTTATGATAAGGACTCTTTTTCCCCTGACCGGGGGATACCTGCTCAGGACTTTACAGGCGTCTTTCAGCTCCTCATACCCTGCCACTTCGATGATTCCTGCTTTTCGGAAAGCAGCTTCATAAGCCTCATACATCCCGCTCACGGCGCCTGTATGGGAACTGGCCGCCTTTGCCCCGGTTTCCCGCTTCCCGACCTTGAGGGCGACAACGGGTTTTTTTCTTGCGCAGCGGGAGGCTACATCAAGGAACTTTCTGCCGTCTCCCACGGATTCGATATAGAGGACCGCGACTTTTGTGGCTTCATCGGCTGCGAGGAACTCAAGGCAGTCGTTTTCATCAATATCGGCTTTGTTCCCGTAACTTATTACCCTTGCAACCCCCATTCCCTCGTTTGCCAGCTCGTCCATTATCATGGCTGCAAAGGACCCGCTCTGGGTAAGCACGGAAATTCCGTTTCTTGGGGGCCTTTCGATCTTGTCGCTCCCGATAAAGAAGGTGTCCACCTTCGATACGGTATCATATATCCCCAGGCAGTTCGGGCCTATAGCCCGGATATTTTTTTCCTTGAGAAGGCTTTTCAGTTCGGCTTCCATCCCTTTTCCTTCTTCTCCCGTTTCCCGGAAACCCGAACTGACGATAACCGCCCCTTTTATATTTTCAACGGTGCCTCTCAGGATTTCAAGGACAGCCGTAGCCGGGACTGCAAAAACGGCAATGTCGATTTCATCCTCTATTTCCTCCACAGATGCGTAACATTTGAGCCCTTCTATTTCCCGGTATCCGGGGTTTACTGCATAAATTTTTCCTCCGAAACCGATCTCACGGAGGCTTTCAAGGATTGTGTAAGAAAGCTTTTCGGGATTCGGGGATGCCCCTATAAGGGCGATACTTTCAGGTTTAAAGAAAAAGTCCAGATTTTCCCCAGTGCTCATTAACTACCCCCAGGATTCTGTGGATTCCTCCCCATTTCCCAATATAATTTAGGGCTCGTTTGTATAAAAGAATATCAATGGCCTTATGGGTTTCAACTCCCCGTTTTTCAGGAAAGTTAGTTGCAAAAAATCTTCCGGCACTATCCGTGTCATCGAGCCCGGACCCCGCAGACATCCTGTTGATGTCCCCCTCGGGTTTTTGCTTCAGCTTACATTTGAGGGCCTAATTTTTCTGGACCTTAAATTTCCCGGACCTTTAAACGCCGGGAATTCAAAGGTCGCAGTATTTGCAAACAGACCTGTCGCATTCACTGTTTTTAAATTTCCACTTCGACCCCCATTTTTTTATTTCCTGGATCACGCGGATAAAGTCCTCCCCGCTTTCTGTTAGGAAATACTCGGACCTCCCTGGAAATGTGGAGTTATCGGTTTGCTTTATGATCAGCCCTTCACTTTCAAGTTCTGTCAGGCGGGCTGACAGAATTCTCGGGGTGACTCCTCCAAGCTTCCTTTTAAGCTCGTTAAAGCCTTTTTCTTTCTTTTCCCCCTTATATAGCTCAAGCAGGATGTGGATGGTCCAGCGCTTCCCCATGACATTCATCGTTTTGTAAACAGTGCAGTTTTTCATGGTATAAACATGGATACTGTCCTTATATAAACAAGTATCTTTAAAATACTACTATTAAAAGGATACCCAACAAAAGATGGATGTATATTTTCTCCGGACATTCCTTTATTAGGGATGCAGGAGTAAAATCTTTGCATAAATCCTGATATTTTTTGCAATGTATGTTGAGGCGATACCCATGAAGAAGACAATACCTGAAAAAAATGCTATCATCCAGCGTGACGGAGAAACCTACGTAATTGCTCCAAGGACCCCCGGAGGGCTTGTTGACCCTGCAACCCTGAGAAAGATTGCGGATGTTGCGGAGAAATACGGGGCTGCCACCCTGAAAATGACCTCCGAACAGAAGATGGCAATCGTGGGCTTACAGGAAGAAGATATTGACGCCGCCTGGGAAGAACTCGGGATGGACGCCGGAATCGTTGCCGGACCCTTTGTAAAGGCTGTCAAGTTCTGCCCGGGTACGACCTTTTGCAGGAAAGGCCAGCAGGATGCCGTAAGTCTCGGGTTGAAACTGGAAGAGAAATACAGGGGTGTAAAGCTTCCTTACATGTTTAAAATGGCTGTTTCGGGCTGCCCGAGTTCCTGTTCCGAACCCGTAATTAAGGATGTCGGGGTCATGGGCACCGCAAAAGGCTACACCCTTATGGTAGGCGGCGCTGCCGGGCTGAAACCGAGGCTTGCAGATGTCGTGGCAAAAGGTCTCACTGAAGACGAAGTTCTGGAAGCCGTCGACAGGATCATTGATTTCTTCAAAGAATACGGAGAAAACAGGAAGAGACTCGGAACAATCATAGACCAGGTAGGCCTTGAAGAGTTCAAAAAGGAAGTAGGCCTCTGGGAAAAATAAAGTTTTTTCCCATCACTTTTTCATTTTTAGGTTAATCCCTTCATTTTTTATTTTTAAAATTCGTTTCCTCCAAAAACGAATTTTTTTATTTTTTTATTTGTGTTGGTTTACCTCTGCGTGCCGCTACTTTCTTTCTTTCTTTCTTTCTTTCTTTCTTCTTCTTCTTCTTCTTCTTCTTTACTGCTATGCTATTTCTTTCAGGTTTCTTTTGGATTTCCTTATCTTCCCGGTTGGATATCACGTTAGATATCACAGTACTTGCAGACCGCCTTTTCACATTCTTTGTTCTTGAACTTCCATTTCAGGCCCCATCTTTTGATGCCCATGATTATTTTTATGAAATCCCTCCCGCTCTCCGTCAGGAAATACTCGGACTTCGGGGGGTTGGTGGAGTTGTCGAGGTTTTTTTCGATAAGGCCTTCATGTTCAAGCTCTGTCAGCCTTTCCGAAAGGGTTTTCGGGGTTATGCTTCCGAGCTTTCTTTTCAGTTCATTGAAGCGTTTTTCCTTTTTTTCTCCTTTGTGTAGTTCCAGGAGGATATGAATGGTCCATCTTTTCCCAACAATGTTCATTGTTTTGTAGACGGTGCAGTCCTTGACATATACAGCGCATTCTTTCATGGTATGAAGATAGAAACTGTCTACTATATAAATTAGTATCTTTAATATATCAGTACCTAAAAGATACCATGTAAACAAGATATTGTGATCAACCATATTCCTTACCCGAAAAGATGCCGTACGTCCGAAAACGGAATAAAAACAGCCGGATGCAGGGTGAAAAATGGAATGGGTAAAAGAGGAGGCAAAAAATTTGAAACAAAATTTACCTGAAAAAGGCGCAATCGTTCAGAGAGACCGTGAAACATACGCAATAGCCCCCCACCTGCCCGGCGGAATTATGGATCCGTCAGTCCTCAGGAAACTTGCTGACGTTGCGGAAAAATATGGTGCCGCAGCCCTCAAGGCGACTTCTGCCCAGCGGATTGCAATCGTAGGGCTGAAAGAAGAAGACCTCGACGCTGCCTGGGACGACCTCGGGATGGCGCCCGGAGCGGCCATAGGGCTCTGTGTAAGGAGCGTCAAGTTCTGTCCGGGCACGACCTTCTGCAAGCAGGGCAAGCAGGACGCAGTGGGCCTCGGCCTGAAGCTGGACGATAAGTACCACGGGATGGCCATGCCTTCCAAGTTCAAAATGGCCGTTTCCGGCTGCCCTAACTCCTGTTCCGAGCCCGCGATCAAGGATGTCGGAATTATGGGCACTGCAAAAGGGTACACCTTGATGGTCGGCGGCGCTGCCGGGGCAAAACCCAGGCTTGCCGAACCCGTGGCAAAGGAACTCTCCGAAGAGGAGGTCCTGGAAGCCGTGGATAAGATCGTTAATTTCTACCAAAATTCCGGTACGAAAAAGCGGCTCGGCTCTTTCATCGAGAGCATCGGCCTGGAAGAATTCAAAAAGCAGACCGGGCTGTGAGTGCCAGGATTGTACTGCTGCCGTGAATGCTGTTGCAGAATGTCCACTTTAAATTGTTTCCTCCTATAAGGCCCGCAGCCCCATTTTCCTTTTATTTCCGGGGCTTCCAACGGGTCTTTCACAATTAAGATATTTAACAATAAATTTAACAAGGAATTCAACATCTTAAAAATTTGGGTATATTGAGGATTAATTCAACAAGAAGTTCAACATCTTAAATATTTGGGTATATTGAGGATTTTCACACACTGTGAGCACTAAAATGTTGAACATTCTGATACATGGGGAGGGATTACCTTCCTCGGGGTTCCGGCATATCTGGAGAAACCAAGTTAATCAAAAACGGAAAAAAAACCGGTCAAAAAGAGGGAATCATATGAAAATAACGGACCTGAAATCAGCACCTGAAAAGCCGAACCCTCACAATGTGAGTGTCCGCATGCTCTATGATAACGAAAATGCTCAGGCGGTACATATCGAACTCAAGCCCGGGGAATCCCTGAAAAAACACATCACACCGGTGGACGTGTTTTTCTACGTACTCGAAGGAAACGGAGCCGTTGAGATCGGGGACGAACAGGTGAGAGTCAGCCGGGACATGATTATAGAAAGTCCTGCAAAAATCCCCCACCGTCTTCTGAATCCCGGAGATGGGACCTTCAGGGTACTCGTCGTAAAAGCTCCCAGGCAGAAGGATAAAACGCGCATGCTGTAAATTATTTCTTAATTTCCGGTGAGTTCTCGGATAAAACCGCAGAAGGAACGGTGATAAAATGGTCGAAGAAAAAGTGAGTGAAGAAAAAAAGGTCGGAGGCAAAACGGTCAAAGAAATAAAGCCCTCTTCAGAGACCTTAAAACCCACAAAAATAGCGGTCGTTCGCTGTGATATCGTTTCAGAAGCCTGCCCCGGGGTTGGATGTTTCAAGGCGTTCAATGAGAGGGAATCCCATTTCGAAAATTACGATGAAAACGCAGAGATGATTGCCTTCTTCACATGTGGGGGCTGCTCAGGTCGGAGAGTTTTCCGCCTGCTAAAGGCGCTCAAAAAGCACGAACCTGATGTCGTGCACCTGAGTTCCTGCATGCTGATGGAAGGCTTTTATCCCAAATGTCCGAACCTCGACACCATCAGAAAAACAATCCAGAACGAAGGAATCGAAATTGTGGAGGGCACACACCACTGAAAATCTCATTATCCCTCCACCTTTTCCTTCCTTTGTTCTCCTTTCAACCATTCACGCTAACTTTCGTCCCACACTCCTCTATCAATGATTTACACACCCCAACCTTCGTCCCAATCCCCCCTGGCTTGGAGTGTGGGGCTGGAAGTCTTATCCTTACAAACCTGCTGTCCTTACAAACCTGATATTAATTTACGAAACTTTGAGAGGTCTAAAATTATGGTAAAACGGATGATTGTAAAAATTGACGAAGAAAAATGCACTGGCTGCGGAAAATGCGTTTCCCCCTGTGCCGAAGGCGCAATCCAGATCATCAATGGGAAAGCAAAAGTCGTATCCGAAGAACTCTGCGACGGCATGGGCTTTTGCATAGGAGTCTGCCCCGAGGGTGCAATCACTATTGAAGAACGTCACACAGTTGAATTCAACAGAGAAAAAGCCGAAGCCCAGCCAAGGCAGACTGACGTCTCCATCCGCTGCTTCAGCTGTGGCGCAGGCGAAGACACCCACTACCTCATGCCGCTCAGGCATAAAATGGAGAGTCTGTGGGTCTGTACTCGCTGTCTTCCGCAGCTTATCCACGGATAAAAGTCCGCTTGAGCGAAACGAAGTGGAGCGAAACGGAACCGCGTTCTCCCGAGCCGCAACTCGGGATGGAGAGCCTGTGGGTCTGTACTCGCTGTCTTCCGCAGCTTATCCACGGATAAAAGTCCGCTTGAGCGAAACGAAGTGGAGCGAAACGGAACCGCGTTCTCCCGAGCCGCAACTCGGGATGGAGAGTCTGTGGGTCTGTACTCGCTGTCTTCCGCAGCTTATCCACGGATAAAAGTCCGCTTGAGCGAAACGAAGTGGAGCGAAACGGAACCGCATTCTGTTGCGATTATATCGCAACTCCCCGAAAATCTTTGTTTTCTGTGATCCCGAGCCGCAACTCGGGATGGAGAGTTTGTGGGTCTGTACTCGCTGTCTTCCGCAGCTTATCCACGGATAAAGCTGTTACTTTTTTTGGTGGATTGATGCAATTTGGGAAGCAAAACTCTGGGGTTTGAGATAAGTCAACCCTTTCCGTTTCTTCCTGTGGTTTACTCCTTCTTTTCTCTCTCTCTCTGTGATACAAACAATATTCCAAGGATTGCCATAACAGGTAATGCCATGGTCGGGAACTCAGGGATGTTATTGTTGGTATTCCCATTGGTCACAGATGTGCATGTGCCATCACCAAATAAAACGTGAACAGCTATGGAATGTCCGTTAACGTTGGAAGGTATAGAAGTGTATGATTCATTCAGAGTAAAAGTAATAGGATCGGTGACTCCATAGGTGTTGGATGTACCACCACCCTGAGTTTTAATCACACATAAATTATCAAATTCTCCAAAATCAGTGATAGTTGCTACCCCTTTATTTTTAATATTTTTTTCACAGTCAACACTAACTACGGGATTACTGGCAAGATTGTAATATAAGTTATTAATTCTAAGGGGCTCATAGCTTGTTGTGTGACTAATACATTGTACGGTAATAGTGCCTTTTTCTCCGTTCAGATCTGCCTGTATAGAGATCTTTCCATCAAATATATCGTTATCCGCTTTTGTCAAATAGATTGTTTCCGCGCCTGCGGTTCCCACCATAAAAAGTATGATCGCAAGGATTCCAACTCCCAGCATTTTTTGCATTGCTATAAAACCACCAACTATAATTAATCAATTATACCCACTAATAACTCATATAGATTTTTATTTCATACCCCGTAGCTTGCTGCGGGAATGGACACTTCCCCGAGAACCGTTGATGAGATACGATTTCTCAAATCCATTTTTTGTTTGTTAATTTCTGCTCGAACTAAACCGTGTTAGGTCTATTGTCTTCTTTTACGGAATTTTTAGCGGTGGAGCGAACATACCCCTTTGATTGCAGCGTGGTGCGCCAGCACAACTTTGATTGCAAAATGGTGTCCTCCTCAAATTTGAGGCATTTTCAATTACATTAATAATATAATAGTCAATCTATTTTATACTCCTCCAGCTTTAAAACTTGGAATTTTTGCATCAAAATGCAAGGCAATAATCCAATATATTTCTGAAAACCAAACCTGTATGAGTATACCTATATTCGCATTTTGGAGAAATAATAGAAACTCCAATAATATCTTTGATTTTACGTGATCCCGAAGCGTAATTCGGGAGGGAGTGTCCCTGGGTCTGCACTCGCTGCCTTCCGCAGCTTATCCACGGTTAAGATTCTCTCCGGGTTGAAAACTGAAAGGATGAGATGTAAAATTAACTGAAAAAAATATATAAGTAAAAGTAACTCATTGAATCCCACATGATGCGGTTCTTAGGTTTGAAGTCAGGTTCTAAATGGTTCGTTTTTCTTTCCGTAATCCTATTCGTTTTCCTGGTTATTACTGTTTTTTCGGGATGCATAGATGAGCGAAAGCCAGAACTTTCGCCTGGTGAAGTTGACGAGCTTATTCAGGAACTGG
Source organism: Methanosarcina sediminis (assembly GCF_052056915.1). Lineage (GTDB taxonomy): Archaea > Halobacteriota > Methanosarcinia > Methanosarcinales > Methanosarcinaceae > MTP4. The sequence goes on from NZ_CP195119.1 coordinate 3,405,409, forward strand.
GTTCTGAAAATAGAAGCATTCGCATCAACGCTGAAAATGAACTATCAACCTACCGGGATTCTGCTTCCGAAGCTATGCTTCGGACATTAAATGATGGAAATGAAAGCGTAAAAGTCCGCACTAATACCGCATACATTCTTGGAAGATGGGACGAAAAAAGAGCTATTAAAGCTCTTGTACAGAACCTTGATGACGAGAGTCCGGTTGTCCGGGAAAATGCAGCCATAGTGCTGGAAGTTCTGGGAGATGAAACTGCGGTTGAAGCTCTGCTCGAGACTCTGGAAGGGGACGAAAACGAGTCTGTTCGGAGTAGTGCGTCCCTGGCTCTTGGGGGTATAGGAGATGAAAGAGCTTTAAAGCCTCTTATTGAAATCCTGGGCAATGAGTCTGAAAAGCTTTCTGTCCGAACCTCTGCGGCAGAAGCTCTCGGAAGGCTTGGAGATAGGAGAGCTGTCGACCTCCTTATTCTAAAATTAAGTGAGGAAGATTATAGGCTTCGTTTTGCCTCTGTCCGGGCTCTTGGGCAACTTGAAGATGAAAGAGCTGTTGTTCCCCTTGTGGGGATTCTGGATAACAATAATGAAAACCTTTCCGTCCGTAAAGAGGCGGTATATTCTCTCGGAAAGCTCGGAGATGATAAGGCTTTTACTTCCCTTATGGAAACACTTCAAGCTGAAGATCTGGGGCTTAGAATGGCTTCAGTTTCCGCTCTTGAAATGCTCGATAAGGAAAGGGCTGTAGATGTTTTGCTACCTGTTCTTAACAATGAAAGTCAGGCCGTGAAAGTCCGGGAAGCTTCAGCTCTTGCTTTAGGAAGGCTGGGGGACAAAAAAGCTTTTGAAAGTCTATTTTACTTGCTCCAATCGGAAAATCCTGAACTTCGTTTGGCTTCCATAGAAGCCTTGGGAGACCTCCGGGATAGAAGAGCAGTTGATCCTCTTATCCTTATCATGCGTGATAAAAGGGAAGTAATGGTCCTCAGGACAACTGCTGCATATTCACTTAGCAAAATTGGTGGAAATGAAGCGGTTGATGCTCTAATCAGTGCGCTTGATTCCGATGAGTTCGAAATCCGTCGGGCTGCAATTTCAGTCCTTGGAGTTTTCGGGGACGAAAGAGCAGAAGAACCTCTCTTAGGGCTGCTTGAGGACGAAAATATAACCATCCGCCTCTTTGCTGTGGATGCGCTTGGGGGAACAGGAGGGCTCAGGGCAGTAGAAGAGCTTGAGCAAATAGCAGCTAACGAATCTGAGGATGAATATCTCAGAGATGCCGCTAATGATTCTGTTTTAAGGATAAGAGACAGAATTTAAATTATAGTCCCCAACGTAAATATTTACACTTACACTTGAGATTGGTAAAAGAATTTGGGTTCTTGACTATAATTCTTTTTTGTTTTTTGTTGAGGGCCGTCAGGCAAGCTGGCGGAGGTTTCCTTTTGAATCTAATTGAAAAACGGTTTCCGGGTTCAGGTGGAATGGTTCAAGCGGAACATTTCCTGGACCAGTGAAACTTTAACGGGAGATCAGAGTCTTTTCTGCTGCTAATTTTTCGAAAATTACTTATCATAATAATATTCAGCATGTACTGTGCAGAAGAAAAAGCTCCTCCTGGATATCGGCCTGAACGCCTATGAAGCTGCAGCCTACCTCTCCCTTTTGAAACTGGGCGTATCCGAAGCTAGCACCGTCTACAGGGATTCGGAGGTGCCCTACGGGAAGATCTACACTGTTCTTGAGTCCCTGGCAGGGAAAGGCTTTGTGGAAGTCCAGACCTCAAGGCCCAAAAAGTTCAGGGCAGTTGACCCTGAGCTAGCTCTTGATGCTTTTTTTGAAAAGAGGAAAGCTGAAGTTGAAAGGGAAATGGCACTTTTGAAAGTTTCTGTCGAGGAAGCAAAGCAGGCCCTGAAAGCCGTTTCTCCTCAGAAGCGGACGAATGAAGTTTTCTGGACAACCGCAATCACCGAATCCGAAATCATGAAATTTGCAACTTCCGTCTACAGGGAAGTTAAAAAATCGATATGTGTAATCCCTCCCACTTTAGGCATGCCCATAATCGCGAGCCTGCTCCCGGAAATCATAAAAGCCTTAGACAGGGGAGTTAAGATCAGGCTTCTCATATCCCCGCGTTTCCTGGCTCTTGTTTCCCTTTTTTCAATGCAGGAGGAGGAAACTCGCGTGAAACTGAAAAAAAGCCTGGATATCAGGCTCAGCCAGAACTTTGACTCTTACTTCGGGGTCGTTGACGACAGCGTGGTAATCCTCTTCCAGCCCCACCCACAGGATAAAGACCGCGTCCTTTCGGTAGTGAAAATCTGGGACTCCGGGCTTGCAAAGAACCTCAAGGAGGAGTTCGAGCTTTTGTGGATGGCAGGAGAGCGGCTTGATCTGGAGGAAAAATTAAAGGTGGAAGAGGTCTCGGAGCTTGACGAAGAACTTGAAGAAGAACTTGAACTGGGAGTAGATTTTGATTTGGAGGATGACCTTGAAGAAGACCTCGGGCTGAAAGAGGCTCTGAGTTTGAGGAAAAGCTTGAGGCGAAAAACAAATTCAGACTCCCCTGACTGATCTCACCAACCTTGTCCGGTTTTTGAATATGATTTTCAACAATAAAGGCATCTGAAGGTTGTACAGACTATTTTTATATTTCGGGAAGGGGTATAAATTACCCCTATTCAAAACAGTGAAGACCTCAAACACTCAAACATCTACCTGAGTTCCTCTTTTTACTATTGCAAGATGTTTCTTCTTAACGTATGCCCTTATGTTTTTTGGCGGGAAAGATATTAGCGCATAAAAGTACCTGATATTAGTAATTTTGGATGAGGCCTTTGGTTTAACCACATTCCTAATCCGATATGATGATTCAATAGTAAATCTTCTTCTGTAAATTGTACTGACCTTTCCTGGAGACCACCTGACTCAAAAACTTCGAAACCAAGGTTTTTACATCCTTTTTTGGTCGTGTCCCGAGCCTGAAGATACATGAATTGCTGTACTAAATTTCTCTTTTAAGGGGGACAGTTTCCAAATGTGGTAAAAGTAGGAAGCGTTTTATATTGGGACTTACTACTTCTTATTAATACTTGCATTGTTGTACATGAGTCAGTAGTATGAAAGTCAAAATATCTGAAACGTGCGTTTTTGAATAAACTTGCATGTAATTGATTTCTGGCTTTAAGTGTGTGAGTGACATGAAATATTCTTCCTAGAGTTATTGTTAAAAACTTACAAAGCTGATACGAAATAAAAACAGCAATTAGGAGATCATTCTTGAAAATAAATTAAAACAGTGCTGTTTGCTCAATTGGATAACATATCAGGGGAATCATTATCCATGAAGAATTTTGTAAAAAATTCAGAACCACATTCTGTCCTGATTAAAGAAAATCAAATGCTGGTTTCTTTGAGATGTACTTCTGAATGATCAATACAGCGAAAGAGCTTATGAGAGAAATGTTCAGGAGTTAGATGCACATGTCAGAAATAAACATATTAGATGACTCTTTTGAGCCAAAAGCAGTACATGACCATTTTATGGAACTAACAAAATTATATCATCCTTCAGGGGAGGAAGACAGGGTTCGGGAATATGTGGTAGAATGCCTTAAAAAGATCGAAGGCGCAGAATACCTTTTTTACGAGCGCGATGCTAAAGACCCCGGAAATAGAGTAATTATCTTTCGCAGAAAGGGTTCAGGGAATTATGTCAGTGCTCCTTATATCACCCTACAGGCGCATATGGATATGGTATGCTCCCCTGACAGGGAAATTTTCCCATTAAAAGTCTTTGGCTATCCAGATGAAGAAAGTGAAAAGTGGATAAAAGCCGGAGATCAGGAAAGCATAACCGACCCAGGAAAAGGCACAACTCTGGGTGCGGATGACGGAATTGGAGTAGCCACTATCCTTGCCCTTCTGGAAGACGAGAAACTCAAAGACTATCCATTCGAGTGTTATTTTACTGTTCAGGAAGAAACTGATATGGGCGGAGCTGCAAAATTTGATCCTGCTCTGCTGAAAGGGAGAACGTACATAAATCTCGACGCAGAAGACGTAAAAACTATTATTTACGGCAGTGCGGGCGGTTGCAGCGTCCGGTATGATGGAAACGCTACTTTATCACCCGTTCCTGAGGGTTTTATCAACCTGAAACTATCGATTTCAGGGCTTTGTGGAGGACATTCCGGGATTAACATCAATTGTGGAAGGCTTAATGCCATCAAAGTTGTCACTGATATCCTCATCCGGCTCAATAACCGACTCACAAATCTTGACGTCAAGGGCGAGGGAATTAAAAGCTACGATTTGCGCCTGGTTTCATTGAAAAGGGATGAGGAAGCAATCTCAAATAAGATTCCAAGCTGTGCCAGTGCCATAATTGCCCTACCAGAAATCAATAAGGTAGAATTTGAAAATGATTTTAACGCTTATTGTGAAGCCTTAAAGGTACAGTCTAAGCCTGAGGAGAATTTGGTTTACAGTATTCAGGCCGTTGAAAGCACTCCGAACTCTCTTAATGAAGCATCGACAGATGCGCTTTTATGCTTGCTCAGGCAGATCCCTCACGGCGTAATCCGCATGATCCCGAATGTACCTAATCTGGTGGAGACGTCAAGTAACCTTGCAGACGTTAGTATTCAGCCAGGGGGCATGGCAGATCTTAACGTTCAGCCAGAAGTGACGATTAAAGCCTCAAACCGCAGCTCTGACAAGTATTCCATGGATGCTCTTGTTCAAATTCAAAAAACGATCGGGAAACTCTTCAAGTACACGGTAGAAACAGGTGATTCCTATCCGGCATGGGAACCGGATGTCAATTCTCCACTTCTTGATAAAGCAAAAACCGTGTATAACAAAATTTATGGTGAAGAGTCCCTTGCAACAGTAATCCATGCAGGGCTCGAATGCAGCTATATTGTGGCAAAATCCGAGGAAATAGACTGTATCTCCATAGGACCGACAATAATGAACCCTCATACCGGAGGAGAACGCCTCCAAGCAGCCACAGTGGAGAAATTCTATGGAGCAGTAACCGATCTTATCCAAAGTCTCTTCTAAAAAAATACGGAATTTAATGATTAGAAGGTTGGACTCTACGTCCGTCAGCTTCTTATTTTTTCCTCTATTTTTCAAAGTAAGCTGGGGGAGGCAGAGCATTTTTCAATTGTGTCTGAGGGGTTAAAATCATGATTTCAAGAAAAATAAACCTTGAAAAATTAGATGACTCTAAAAAGTATCGTGTTGGCGCATACAGTGCCAGATATATTCCAAAGGTCAAAGAAAAAGGAGTTCCAAAGTATGAGTTCCCTGAAGAGGGAATGAATCCGAGAGCAGCTTATCAACTGGTACATGATGAGCAGAGCCTCGACGGCAATCCTTTCCTGAATCTGGCAAGTTTTGTCAACACATGGATGGAACCTGAAGCAGATAAGCTTGTCATGGAAAACATCAATAAAAACATCATAGATATTTTCGAATATCCGCAAACTGACAAAGTTATCCACAGGAACCTTGTGAATATGCTCGGGCGACTTTTTAACGGGCATAACACCGAATTCGTGGGTACGGCCACAGCCGGCTCTTCAGAAGCCATAATGCTAGGTTTGCTGGCTCACAAGTGGAGCTGGAAAAAGTCAGGGGGAGGTACTGGTAAACCAAATATAGTTTTCGGAAACGATGCTCATGTTTGCTGGGATAAGTTTGCCAGATATTTTGATGTTGAGGCAAGAAAAGTCCCTATAGACAAAAAAAGGCGTACGATTACTGCCAGAGCGGTCTCAAAGCAGATTGATGAGAACACCATCTGTGTTGGCTGTGTACTGGGAACTACTTTTACAGGAGAAATCGATCCAGTACAGGACATTAACGATTTACTTCTCAAGTATAAAAAAGAAAAAGGCTGGGACATACCCATCCACATAGACGCTGCAAGCGGTGGCTTCATATTGCCTTTTACCGAACCGGATTTTGAATGGGATTTCAGACTGGAAAGAGTAAAATCCGTAAACGTTTCAGGGCATAAGTACGGACTGACCTACCCTGGCCTTGGCTGGCTGATCTTCCGCGATAAAGATGACCTCCCAGAAGAACTGATTTTCCATGTGAACTACCTCGGAGAAATGGAAGACTCGTACACCCTGAACTTTTCAGGGGGTAGTGCCATGGTTGTGGCCCAATATTATAATATTTTAAGGTTCGGAAGAGCTGGCTATACCGGAATAATGAAAAATATCCTTGATGTCTCACGGGATCTTGCTGAGAGAGTCGACAGGCTGGGCCGCTTTGAAATGCTGAACAAAGGAGAAAGGCTCCCCATAATTGCTTTCAGACAAAAAGAGATAACTGGATATTCTCTGCAGCAGCTCTCGTATAAACTGAGGGAAAAGGGCTGGATAGTTCCTGCCTACTGCCTCCCGAAAAATGCGGAAGATATCGAGATCATGCGCATCGTCGTAAGAGAAAACTTCACTTCGGACATGGCGACAATTCTCGTCAGTGATCTCGAAAATGCATGTCAATTTTTTGAAAATGGGACACAGCCCGGGGCAAAAAAACCCTGCCCACCTGAAAAGTATCTGGCCCGTATTTGCTGAAAATTTGCACTTCAGCCAGCTTATTTTTTAGAAAAATCTGATTTCCGAATTCAGTTATGGATTTAAAAATTAGAAGTAAAGAGGTGCCATTTATGTCACATAAACTTCCTGTTTTAATCATTGCCGGTGAGAAATACGGGTATGAATCGGCTTCCGACCAGGCAATGAAACGCCTTAAAGAGGCAATTCATGAACTGGGCTACAAGACGACCACGGCCACAACCCCGGAAGACGGCCTGTCTCTTGTCGTTTCAGACCCGGGTTTCGGGTGTGTCTTTCTGGACTGGGACCTTTCAGGGGGATCTCACTTTAGCGAGCACGCTGCAGAGGATATTATAAAATCCATCCGTGCCAGAAACAAAAACCTTCCCATCTTTCTTATTGCGGAGAAAACGCTTGTAGGCGACTTACCTACTGAAGTGGTCAAGGAAGTCCATGAGTACGTTTACATGTACCAGGACACAGCAGCCTTCATTGCGGGCAGGATGGATTTCGCAGTTCGACGCTACTATGAAGCCCTTCTCCCCCCATATTTCCAAGAATTAAAAAAGTTCACCGAAGATGCAGCCTACAGCTGGGATGCGCCCGGACATATGGGAGGCGTAGCCTATCTGAAACATCCTGTAGGCATGGAGTTTCACAAGTTCTTCGGAGAGAACATCATGCGTGCCGATATAGGCATTTCAACTGCCGAACTTGGAGACTGGCTTGAGCACATAGGCCCTTCATATGAGTCCGAACGTAATGCAGCGCGCATCTTCGGGGCGGAGTATACTTTCTACGTGCTTGGCGGTTCCTCGACTTCAAACAGGATCGTCTGCCAGGGGGCCATAGGTGCAGGAGAGATGGTAATTGTGGACCGCAACTGCCACAAGTCTCTCAACCATGGGCTGACCATCAGCGGAGCAAGGGCAGTTTACCTGAAGCCCACACGCAATGGTTATGGCATGATAGGGCTCATACCTCCTAGCTTTTTCGAGCCAGACCATATAAAAAAACTAATTGAAGAGAGTCCATTGGCTCCTGATGCAGTATCCATGGATCCTTCCTACGCTGTTGTGACCAACTGTACATATGATGGGTTCTGCTATGATGTGGACCGTGTAGTTGAGCTACTTGGCAGGAGTGTTCCCCGGGTTCACTTCGACGAGGCCTGGTATGCCTATGCTAAGTTTCATCCCCTTTATAGAGGCCGTTTTTCGATGGGTGTTCCGGAGAATGATAATTTGCCTACACTCTTTGCCGTGCAGTCAACCCATAAGATGCTGCCCGCTTTTTCGATGGCCTCGATGATTCACCTCAGGGTCAATCAGAAAAAAGCTCCTCTGGAGTTTGATCAGTTCAATGAGGCATTCATGATGCACGGAACCACCTCGCCTTTCTATCCGATGATTGCCTCTATTGACGTGGCCACTTCAATGATGGACGAGCCTGCCGGTCCGACAATGATGCAGGAGACGGTTCTGGACTCCATAGGCTTGCGTAAAGCTATTGCCTCGGTAGCCAGAAAATTTGCGGCAGACGGCGAACAGAATAGCTGGTTTTTCTCCTGCTATCAGCCCGAGAGAGTATCCGATCCGAGAACAGGAGACCAGTTTAACTTTGTAGACGCGCCTGATGAGTTGCTTGCGAATGAGCCCTCCTGCTGGATGCTAAATCCAGGGGATAGGTGGCACGGATTCGAAGATAATTGTCTCGACGAGAGTTACTGCATGCTCGATCCGACCAAGGTGACAATTATATGTCCGGGTATTAGTCCAGATGGTCAAATTTCAGATTGTGGTATTCCCGGATCTATCCTGACGCGCTTTCTGGACTCACGCAGGATTGAGATCGCAAGGACAGGGGACTACACCGTGCTCGTGCTCTTCTCAGTAGGGTCAAGTAAAGGTAAATGGGGTACTCTTCTTGAGGCCCTGATCGAATTCAAGCGTCTCTATGACAGTGGAGCAACTGTCTCTGAAGTTCTTCCTGAGCTGGTCGCCGAATACCCGGAAAGCTATAGTCTGAATGGCGACAGGCCCCTGACCCTCAAAGGTCTCTGCCAGATGATGCATGAAGAGATGAGCAAGCTTAACCTTCCTGGCCTGCTGAATGAAGCCTGTGATACCATCCCGGAGACCGTGCTTTCTTCTGCCGAAACATATCAGAAACTCGTCCGTGGGAAGACAGAAAAACTCAAAGTCGAGGAGGTAGAAAACCGGGTTTCCGGACATCTACTGGTGCCTTATCCTCCCGGAATACCAATCCTGATGCCCGGGGAACGCCTTGGAAGTAAGGAAAGCCCGCACATCCAGTTCTTGCTCAACCTTCAGGATTTCAGCCAGAGCTTCCCAGGTTTCGGGCACGAGATTCATGGAATCGAGGTTGATGAGAAAGGTGTTTTCTGGATGCGCTGTGTGAAGAAAGAAATCTGTGAAGCGAAAGTAGGAATCTGTGAAGCGGAAGAAACAATCCGTGAAAAGAAAGAAAAAAGAACTTTCACTTCTACTCCTATCTATAGAGAAATGACTCGTCCGCGCTCAGTTATGAAATCTTTCAAAAAGGGCCGTTCCTGATCGGCAAAGAAAGTAGTGAAAGGAAGGAAGGAAGACTGAAAGCTGTGAAGAAGCTAAAAATTATGAATTTTAACGAGTTTGTAGGGTCTAAATGTGTTTTGTCCCAAAATCATCTCACTTTTCTAATTTCTTTTATTGAAGGTATATAGTGGACAGGTGACCTGTTATTTTACTTCGACTTCGAATTTGTTTCTTTTACATGATCATCTCACAGTACCAAAACGGAATTGGAATTTACTCAACGTTTAACCTTTTGAGTCTCCTGATATTGTATCGCGTATCAAAATTTCAAATGTTTTTGAATCTGCGAAATCATTTCTGGATACAACATATACGGTCAGTTTTCTGCCCGGAAAAGCCGCGCCAAAGCGCGAGGCAAGACCGGCGGGATAGGGCTATTCAGGCTACGTCGGTTTCTTGCGATCAAAAAATATTATTACCATCCGCCCTTTTTAGGCACTGACATGATCATCGGTGTGCTGGGGCCCGAAGGCTCATATTCGGAAAGGGCGGCAAAGCTCTGGATGCTCAAAAACGACCTGGAAACTGCGGAACTGCGGTATTTTGAGGATATCGAGGACGCTTTTTTTGCCGCGGCCGGAGGAAAAACAGATATTTCGGTAATCCCCATCGAAAATTCCATCGAGGGTTCAGTAGGCGTAACCCTGGACCTCCTCCGGGAAGACGGAGCAGTAATAAGCGGGGAGGTAGTGGTCAAAATCGAGCACTGCTTGCTCTCTAAAGGCAGCCCTGAAGCCATCAGGATTATCCTCTCCCACCCCCAGGCTCTTGCCCAGTGCCGGCATTTCCTGAAAACGAATTTCCCGCATGCGGAACTCAGGAGCACGGGCAGCACTTCCCACGCTGCAAGGCTGGCCGGGGAGTTTGAGGAAATGGCAGCAATTGCCTCCCCCGAGGCTGCCGAAAAGTACGGGCTGAAGGTCTTGCTTTCCAACATCCAGGACCGGAAGGAAAACCACACCCGTTTCATCGTCATAAGGGCCGAGGAGTCCGGAAAATACGGTACTTCCGGCTGCAAGGAAGAGGGTGAGAAATCGAGCAAGGAATCGGACAGGATACGAGGTAAATGCAAGACCTCCCTTATCGCCTACCTGGTAAAAGACCGGCCCGGAGCCCTCTACGAATTGCTGGGCGCTTTTGCAAAGCGGGGGATCAACCTGACAAAGATCGAATCGCGGCCTTCCAAAAGGGAACTTGGGGATTATTATTTCTACATCGATTTCGAGGGCTCTGCCAGCGATGCACTTATAAAAGATGCCTTAGAAGATATTAAGGCAAAAGCTGATATCCTAAGAGTCCTTGGTTCCTATCCGGCTTTAGGAAATTCGGAAGCTTAAGGCGTGGACTCCGGGAAAGGGAACAAAGCTCCAGGGAGAGGCAGAAGCCTGTATCATAGTTAAAAAAAGAAGAATGTAAATAAAGTATAGACCCCTATCTTAAAATAAAATATCACACAAAAGTACAGGCTCAGATCACTAAAAGTTACATATCACATTTATATAACCGGATCCGTATTCCCGGTACTTAGAGGCGGCAGGATGGCTCTCGAGATTGAAAAAATAGTAACTAAACACGAATCGGCCCTTAAGAGATACAGAGGCTTCTATTTCCTGGCGGACCTGCTTGCTGCGTTCCTTGTCCTGTATGCCCTTTTCACGGTCTTCAACATGCAGGATATATTTTTTATGTTCCCCGTCTTTGAGCCTTACACAGGTGCAAGATACGATTTCTTAGGCTTTGAAACCTTTTTTGAGACGCTCGGGATGGCTTTTCTGGCCTTTTCCCTGTCCCTGGCTTTAACGGCAATCAGGCATTACAGGACCGGTAAGAAGGATGCTATTTCCCTTGTTGAGGAAAAGTACCCCGTGCTGAAAGAAAGGCTCAGGACCGCTTACGACAACCGGGAACTTGATAATATCATTGTCCAGGACCTGATTGGCAGCGTTATTCTCGATTCGAAGCCCGTGAAGTCTTCAGCTTTCCTGAACCGGAAGAAGCTTGCAAAGAACTTCTTCATGATCGTGTGTGCGGTTGTGGTCCTTGTCTATGTTGCCGAGACCGGCTACCAGGGCGAGTTCAGTCCTACGGACCTGGAAGAGGTCATCGAGGACATCCCCTTCCCGGGTTCGGATTCCGACCTTTTCTCGCTGGAGGACGGCGGCGGGACTTCCGAGGAAGAGCCTGGAGAAGACCTATTCGGGGAGCCTGCTGTTATTGTGGTGGAGGGCACGGAAGTGGACCTGAAAATACCTCCAGGGGCAGGACTGGGCTTTACCGTAACGGAGGAAGGGGAAGAGCGAGATGAGGAGTTTATCCAGTCTGCAGCCTACGACCCCGAAGCTATTGCCTCCCAGGCCTATTACGACAACCTTCCGGAAGGGTACAGGAGTATAATCCAGAGTTACTTTGAAGAACTTGCGGAAGAATAAAATGAAAAATTTATCTAAAGTTCGGGTTCCCATTGTATGAGCTAAGAAACCAGTTCCAATTGTACTAGCTAAGAAATCATTTCCCATTGTACGAACTGACAAACCAGTTCCTGTTGTACAAGCTAACAAACCAGTTCCAATTGTACTAGCTAAGAAATCATTTCCCATTGTACGAACTGACAAACCAGTTCCTGTTGTACAAGCTAACAAACCAGTTCCAATTGTACTAGCTAAGAAATCATTTCCCATTACTAGCTAACAAACCAGTTCCTGTTGTACGAACTGGCAAATCATGTAAGACATTAAGCTAACGAATTATCCTGAGAAGCGGGAAGGGCTCCCGCAGGAAATACGAAAACGTAAGGAAGGGTGAAGTATAAAATGTACGAAAATGATGCAGATTCGGGGCAGGCCTCCGTGACCTACCAGAACGCGGGCAGGATTTTCAAGAGTTTTTTTGAGGAGATCGGGAATGTCATTGTAGGCCAGAAAGAAGCGGTGGAGCAGATCGTGATTGCCCTCCTCTGTGAAGGGCACGCTCTGGTGGAAAGCAATCCCGGGCTTGCAAAAACCCTTATGATCTCCACGATCTCAAAGGCAATGAACCTGAAGTTCAGCAGGATCCAGTGTACTCCTGACCTTATGCCCTCCGACATCACAGGGACCTACGTGATCGAGGAAAAAGAAAAAGGTAAAGAGTTCAGGTTCGAGCCGGGTCCCGTCTTTGCAAATATCGTGCTTGCAGACGAAATCAACAGGGCTTCCCCAAAGACCCAGTCAGCCCTTCTCGAGGCGATGCAGGAGAAACAGGTAACCGTCGGAAACGATACCTACCTGCTGGACCGGCCTTTCTTCATCCTTGCGACCCAGAACCCCATTGAAATGGAAGGGACCTACCCCCTGCCCGAAGCCCAGCTTGACCGCTTCCTCCTGAAGATCCTGCTGGAATACCCCTCCTTTGAAGAGGAAATGGAAATCGTAAAGCGCTACACGAAATCCGAGGTCCCGCAGGTTACGAGGGGCCTGGACAAGTCTACCCTTCTCAATTTGCAGAAACTCACAAGACAGGTCCCAATCTCGGACGAACTCACCCAGCGTGCCCTTTCCATCGTGACAATGACCCGGAAAGATAAAGAAAATATCGAATACGGGGCTTCTCCTCGTGCCTCAATAGGGCTTATCCTTGCCGCAAAAGCCCGCGCCCTGCTCGAAGGCAGGAACTTTGTGAGCAAGGAAGATGTCGATACCATGGCCTACCCTGTGCTCAGGCACAGGATAATCCTTACCTTCGAAGCCGAACGGAGCGGGATGAGCACCGATGAGGCAGTAGAGAAAATCCTCCAGAAAGTCAAATGAACGGATGCTTTCTTCGGTATAAACCTTTGAATCACAGGAACAGAGCTCTGGCAGGAACTGAGCCAGGCAGGAACCAGGCTTTTGATTGAAGATCCAGAATGACCCGCACAAAACAAAAAATAGAAACGGATTTTTTCAGGCAGCTTGACCGCTTTACCTTCTCGGTCCGGAAGCGTGTGTCCACGGTCTATGCAGGAAACCGCCCATCTACCCGGAGCGGACACGGCATCGATACCATAGGGTTTCGGGAGTACGACCAGAGTGACGAGCTCAAGGACATCGACTGGAAAGCCTATGCCCGGACCGAAAAACTCTATGTGCGGCAGTTCGAGGAAGAAAAGACCCTTACAACCCACATCCTGCTCGACTCCAGCAAAAGCATGGACTACCCCGGATACGGGATTTCCAAGTTCGAATATGCAGCCATGCTTGCCGCGGGCTATGCCTACATGGTTACGAAATACAATGATAGGTTTGCCATTTCCACATTTGGGGAGGATGTGGACATCCGCAAGCCCAGGAGGGGAAAGAAAAACCTCCTGCGGACAATCGACCACCTGAGCGAGCTCGAGCTTACGGGGGGGACCTCCATTGCCGAAAGTGTTGCAAAGTACAGCCGGGAGATAAAGTCCCGGTCCCTTGTCATCCTGATCTCTGACTTCCTTGAGGAACCCGAAGCCGTGGAATCTGCCGTGTACAGGCTCTCGGACCATGACCTTATCCTGATCCAGGTGCTGGACCCGACCGAAAAGAAGCTTCCCCTTGAGGGAAACAGCAAGCTCATTGACCTGGAAACCGGGGAAGAAATCAGGACCTATGTCAGTGAAAAGTTCAGGGAAAACTATCTGGAAAAGCTCGATGACCACAGCGCCAGGATCAGGAAAGCCTGCCTGAAGGTAGGGGCTGAGTTCTACACCTTTACGACCGACACTCCCATCTTTGATGCGTTCTACCATACGATCAGGAGAAGGAGGCGCTGAAAAATGCCATTTGCAAACCCTCTTGCCCTTGCCGGGCTTTTGAGCATCATCCCTCTTATCATTCTCTACATGCTCCGGCCCAAACCTGCGGAGCTTTCAATTCCCTCTCTCATGTTTGTCCTGAAAATCGAGAGGGAGCGAAAAAGGGTCTACGCTTCGATCACGAAGATTGTAAAAGACCCCCTCTTCCTGGCCCAGCTCCTGGTCCTTATCCTCCTTTCCCTTGCCGCCGCCGGCTACTTCTACACTGCGGAAGAACCCCTGAGCGGGGAACATACCGTGCTTATCCTTGACACTTCGGCAAGCATGCAGACGGAGTCGCGTTTTGAAGATGCGCTGGGACTTGCCGATACTTACCTCAGTAAGAAAAACAGCATCATCCTGGCTTCCAACGTGCCCCTGCTGGTCCTGGAAGGCGGGGGAGCTTCGGCTGCCAGGGATACCCTCAAGAATGTCCCGGAAGGGGCAGGAGTTGCCGATATCTCTGCGGCGGTCACCACCGGGATGCGCCTCCTGTCGCAGGAAGGCGGGAGGATCATCGTGATCTCGGACTTCACTTCCTGGGAAGGGGATGACCCTGTTGCCTCTAAGAACCTGGCGGAGTCCTACGGCATCCAGGTCAATTTCGTGAAAGTCGGAAAGCCCGCGGACAACGTGGGGATCATTAATGGCTGGATCGAAGCAACGGACGGGGATTACAGCTATACCTGCGTTGTCAAGAACTACAATGCCCGGACCGAACAGGTTGAGCTTGAGACCGGCAGGGGAATTACCGGGGGCAGTACGAAGAGTTTTACCCTTTCCGTCCCTGCAGGAGAGACCAGGCAGTTCCAGCTTGCAGAACTGGGCCCAGGAATTACCAGGGTCGTGCTTACTGAAGACGACGACCTTCCTGCGGACAACAGTGCCTATATCTCGATTCCGGAAAGTTCCCGGCAAAAAATTCTCTTTATCACGGATGACGGGAAGCTGCCTTCGAAAACTGCGCTATCATTGCTTCCCAACAGCGAGATCAAGGTCCGGAATAACGTGCCCACGGACCTGGACGACTACAACCTGGTAGTGCTTGCCCAGAAGGAAACCCCGGTAGCTAACAGTTCGGTAGGAAGGATCGAAAGCTATGTGAGAGGCGGAGGAAATGCGGTTTTCATTGCAAGCGGGGCTTTTGTTCCGGAAAAGACCGACGTTGACCTGATTAAGATCCTCCCCGTAAAGCCCATAGGGGTCGGGGAGGCTGAAGACGGGCTGGGAGTCGAGGAGGTCCGGGAAAGCAGTATTACTAAGGACGTGAAGATGGAGGAAATCTCTGTCCGGAAGTACCTGAACGCCACTGAGAGGACAGGTTCGACCACCCTGGCAGTCCTTGACAACGAGGTGCCTGTCCTGAGTTACTGGCAGATAGGGGAAGGCACCGTCTTTTACCTGGGTTTCAACGACGAACTCCAGGAAGGGGCCTGGAACAATTTCCATAACCTGCCCGAATACCCCGTCTTCTGGATAAAGCTCATTGAGTGGCTCGGAGGTGTCGGGGACATTGCCGACTACAACCTGGAGGCTGGCACCGTAACGTCCCTTTCGAAGACCGAGGAAATACGGACCCCGAGCCGTACCCTGACTGCAAACCGCGTACTCTTTGACGAAGTCGGGATCTATAATATCGGAGACAAAAAAATAGCCGTCAACCTTTATGATGACCGGGAATCGGACACCACCGTGGACGCCTCGGAACTTATCCAGCGGGCTGTTGCGGATGACGAGCCCAAACTCGTGCGCTCTGATACCTATACAGCCAAAAAAGATATCAGCAACTACCTTATCGGAGTTCTTTTCCTGCTACTGCTACTTGAAATCCTTATCGTGCGCGGGAGGGGTGAGCTTTGAACGTCTCCCTTGAACAGCCCGAAATGCTGCTCCTGGTAATCCCGGTAATCCTTGCGGGGTTCTACCTCCTGCGGAATACGAAAACGAAGCTTGTGGAATGGAGGATGCTTGTCGCTTTCCTCCTGGTCCTTGCCCTTGCCTCCCCCGTTTCCCTGGTAACGAATGTAGTTAGTGAAGACAACCCCTCGCTGGTCGTGGTCTCGGACGAGACCGGCAGTATGAGCATTTTCCAGGAAGGGACGGGCACAGATCTCTACGAAGCCCTTACCGCAAAGACTCCCACCACCTTCATCCAGCTAACGGGAGACAAGACCAGCCTCGGGGACGCTGTCCTCCAGTACTCGGGCAGCGGAAGCCAGGTCGTGCTTGTGACCGACGGGAACAATAATGCTGGCAAAGACCTTACGGAAGCCCTGGAATTTGCCCGGGAAACCGATACCAGGGTTTACCTGGTCGAACCCGAACTCGAGGTAAACGACCTCAGCGTACAGGTGCTCGGGGACAAGACCGTTGTCGTGGAAAACGATAACGAGTTTGAAATCCTGGTTTCCCAGGCTTCCGAAGGGCGCACCAGCTATTTCCTTAAGGTCTACGTGGACGGGGAGCTTTTCCAGAGCAGGCGCTTTTCCCAGGAGACCCGGGAGATGACTATTCCGATCACCCGGGCTTTTGGCACCCTCGGAGCCCATAACCTCAGGGTTGTAATCGAACCTGACGGGGAAGACCTGAACGATATCAATAACGAGTTCTATAAAGCCCTCTACGTTGTCCCGAAACCGAAAATCACTCTCGTAACGGACGAGCCTGATTCCCCGCTTGGCCAGATCCTGAGCAACCTCTACGAGGTCTCGGTGGTTAATGATTATCCCGGAGCAGATAAGATCGAGGACAGCAAAGCTCTTGTGCTTGATAATAGGTTCATAAACACCCTCTCTGAAAAAGAAGTAAAAGAAATCAAGACCTATGTCAGCGACGGGAACGGGCTTATCGTTGTGGGTGGAGAAGGGGCATATAATTACGGGAACTACCTGAACTCTTCCCTTGAAGCCCTCCTGCCTGTCATTTCGAAACCTTCCGAGTTCAAGGGAGGAAGAAACATCATCCTGATCCTGGACGTTTCTCCAAGTACGGATGCCCATGGGACTCTGGGAGACATCCTCGGGAATGCGATCTTCATCC
This sequence comes from Methanosarcina sediminis, assembly GCF_052056915.1. Taxonomy (GTDB): domain Archaea; phylum Halobacteriota; class Methanosarcinia; order Methanosarcinales; family Methanosarcinaceae; genus MTP4. The sequence goes on from NZ_CP195119.1 coordinate 3,422,408, forward strand.
TGAGGAACGAAAACCTCAAAGATGCCAACGCCGGGGTTATCGCATTCGGTAGCACGGGTGTTGATGTGTCGGACGGTTTTGTCTTCCTGGGGCTTCCCCGGAACCTGGAGACCCTTGAAGAAGATATTTCCCAGCTTACCCCTGACCAGCAGAGCGAGACTTACCTGGACCAGGGACTCAAGACTGCAAAGGAAATGCTTGAAACCGAAGATGGCGAACTTGATGCCATCGTTATCACGGATGGGGGGATCGAGGACTCCTATGGTCAGAGCCTTGCGGAAGCAAAGGAATTGCAGGAGCTGGGAGTACAATTTTATTTCATCCATATCCGTTCGACTGCCCCTTCCCAGCTTGATCCAACCAGGAACTTCTATGCTGAAAAGCTGATGCAGGAACTCGGGCTCGAAGAAAACTATTTCCACATTGACATGGGAGAAAGGGCAAACATAGAGTTTGACAGGATCGAAAAGCCTCCTGAGGAAGAAGAAGAGGAAGAAGATGTCGAACTTGACGCCTATCCCCTCCTGGTGTATTCCCCTAACCATTTCATAACGCGAAACGTTGACGGAAATGTTACCGGGATGATCACCGGCTACAACGACGTTACCCCGAAAGCCGGGGCCGAACGCCTGATAATAACGGTTACCGGAAAGCCTGTCCTTACCACCTGGCGCTTCGGGCTTGGCAGGGTAGCTGCTCTTTCCACGGACAACGGGGAAGGAGGCGGAAGGCTCTGGGCTCCTGTGCTTTACTCCGGCGAGAACGCGCGGCTAATTTCAGGCATGAGCAACTGGGCTATTGGAAACCCCCGTGCTGAAGAGGGAGCCGTCCTTGACGGGCCGGATACCTGGCTCGGGACCCCGGCTGAGCTTACCCTGATAATGTACGAGGAGGGCGTACCGAAGCTTAAACTGGACGGGGAACCCCTGGACTTTGCCCTGACCGGAAGGAACATCTACGAGACCACCGTAAGCCCCGACACTCCCGGCCTTCACGACATCTCCGGCTATCCCCTTGCCGTAAACTACCCCCTTGAATTCCGGGATGTTGGGATCAATAAAGAGGTTGAGCCCCTGGTCCTGGCAACCGGCGGGAATATTTATGACGCAAGGGAAGCAAGAGCTCTCCTCCTGAAAGACGCCCGGCAAAACTCCGAACGGGAAGTCCAGGAACCAATGAGCCTGAAGATGTACGTGCTCCTTGCAGCCCTCTTGCTCTATCTCAGCGAAATCATTGTAAGGCGCATAAGGGAAATGAGGAGGCTCAGGAAACTGCAGGCAGTGCAGGCAGCAAAGGAAGCAGCAGGAGAATAATTTCCAGTTCTCTTGCTTCTTTTTCCTCTTGCTTCTTTTTTCTTTTTTTCCTTTTTTCCCTTTTCTTTTTTCTCCCTTTTTCCTTCCCTCTTTTCCCTTTTCTTTTACTCTTCTCTTTTTCCTTCCCCTTCCTCTTCCCGTCTTCTTTTTACTTTCCTGCCATCCTTTTTTCTACATTCCCTGTCAGAAGCCTCAGGTCCCTGAACAGTTATTCATGTACCTTTCTTGGTTGTTCCAATGCCCTTAATAGTCATTCAAATATATTTTTTAGTTATTGTGATGCCTATTTAAGTCATCAGAATATATTTTTTGTATATTGTGATGCCCTTTTTATTATTGGTCTTTAAATTCAAAACAGTGCTTTGTATGAATTCAATTTTAAGATTTCATTTTTGGAAAAAGCCGGTCAGCAAGCTGACCGGTGAGAATACCGGTACTTGAAATGTAAATTGAAAAAGGTTTGTGGGGATAAGTTAATGCCGGAGTTACGGTTGTTGATCTGCTCTATGCCCCGCATTCTCACCGGGCGCCGTAGGCGGCCGGCTTTTCCCTGAAAATTCATAGAAATAAGCACTGAGAACAGCTAAAAACAAAAGCAATGATAAAATTTCAAGAAATAAGCACTGAGAACAGCTAAAAACAAAAGCAATGATAAAATTTCAAGAAATAAGCACTGAGAACAGCTAAAAAAAAAGCAATGATAAAATTTCAAGAAAAAAGCACTGAGAACAGCTAAAAACAAGAACAAGAATAAAATTTCAAGCCAAAAGCACTGAGAACAGCTAAAAACAAAAACATATGGAAATTTACCCTCTTTCATCCCGGCTGTGAGGGCTTACGGTCCGGTTCTGTTTCAATTTTGCTTTTTGGGAAGGCCGCTTGCAAGCAAGCGGGAAAAACAGTCTGAGACAGCAATCCGGATGTTTCGGATAAGTTCTTACATCTGCTCGAACCTGCCCTTTTGTTTTTGTTCTCTTCCCTCTCTTTTTGAGCCCTTGTTTCCTGGGCAGCCTTTTTCAGATATGGGCAAGCACCAGCACGGTCATCTGCCCGAAAAAGCCGGAAAAGAGGGGGACCACCAGGTTATCATCGATTTTGTTGACTGCGGTCTCTGCGAGGGTTGCGAAAAAGGCCATGACCAGGGCCACGAAGGGGTTTCCGAGAATAAGGAGCCCGACAGTGAAGTCTACGAGGAGCTCGGCGCCTGAACCTTCCAGGGACTTGTCATTTTTGAATGTTGTGTGAAACACTCTCCTTTTTCCGTAGAATTTTCCTATAAGGGCTGCAACAAGGTCTCCTAATGTTGTCATCAGGATTGCGGCATAGGCGATTTCTCTGGAGAAAAGACAGATGACTGCTACTGCTCCCAGTGCAAAATAAATGTGCCCTCCGAGCCTGCATCCTTCCTTTTCCCTGTACATTGTATGGAAAAAGGGGATTTTCATGTCCTGTTCAAGCCGGAAATAGTCGAGGACCAGAACAACGATCAGGAAAAGCATAAGCACCCAGAGAACCGCCTGTTTTCCGAAATATTCGTAGATAAGCACGATCAGGATTGAAACCAGGTGCACGCTTTTTCTCAGGACTTCGAAAATAAGTTCTCCGGAAGACATGTTGTAGGAACTTTTGCGAAGGTATGATATAAAGTATGTGATGCAAAATGTTGATAAAAAATGTTGAAGAGGGTCAGGGAGCTTCAGGGAGCTTCAGGGAGCTTCAGGGAGCTCAGTGTGGGGTACCTGAGGATTTTCAGGCACTTTGTGGCTTTCTGTGGAGTCTCCTATCAGCTTTTTGATCACGTCCATATCTTTTAGCACTTTCAGGCTCACAAAGCCGCCTATCAGGAGGTTCAGGTAGTAGGTCAGGGCTCTCCAGGCAAGCACGGTGATTCCGAGGATGGAGGGGCTTACAAAGACTGAGAAGAGGGATGCTGCCCCGAATTCCGCGACTCCGCTTGCTCCGGGGGTTGCAGGGACTATCATGATCACAGCCATGAGGACCTGGGCTGCAAAGGCGGTAGGAATCGAAGGGGTTTCGGAAAGGCCCATAAGGATCAGGACCAGCAGGGAAAATTCCACGGTCCAGAAAATGAAGGTATAAGCTATACCGTAGAAAAGCCCTTTTTTCCCGTCTGAGAAAAAGAGCAGGATGCTTTCATGGAAATGGTCTATTTCCCTGTCAACCTGTTCCAGGATATGGGATATTGCGGTGTCCGTGCGTTTCCCGAAGAAGGGGGATGCTTTGCTTAACACCCTATGAATTGCGCTTTTTACCTTCTCGGGTTTCCATAAGCTGTAGACAAAACCCAGGAGAATAAGGAAGACCAGAGTATTTGCAGTCAGGAAAGCCGCGTCAAACTCGTAGTTCGAGGTCATGTCCCCGTAAATATGAAGGGCAAAGGGTAAGGACGCAAAGATGAAAAAGGCATCAAGTAATCTTTCCCCAAAAACGATCGCTGTTGCTCTGCCCAGAGGGATCTTGTTCTGGTGGAGCATGTGGACCCTGAGGGGTTCCCCGCCTGCGGAAGAAGGCGTAATCCCGGCTGCAAAGGCGCTTGAAATGACAATTTCAATAACTCTAGCCGGGTTTACCTCGTGGCCCAGGGCCCTGCAAAGCGCTCGGGTCCGAAAGCCCCAAACAAAGTACGAAAAAATATGTAATAGAGCGGCAGCAACTATGTATTCGAGCTTTATCTTTTTGAGAGCCTCGATCGTTTCCACATCAAAGGTAAAGCCTGTAACTATGGCTACCGATACCGCACTTATGAGCAGGGACGCGATCAGCCATTTTTGATACCTGTTCATGGTTATCTGTTTTTATTTTGCGTTTTCGTAAATCTATAATCTGTCAAGAGGTATTTTTCGCCGAGATATATATTCATCCCGTTTTTTGATGATACAATAAGCTAAATTCAGTCATTTATTGTAACCTTTCCGGTAGGGTTCTTCTGTACTTTATATTTTGGGAAAAGTCTGCTTTAAGTTATTAGCCCTGAAAGGGCCTGTAAAAACAGAAAAGAAATGCAACAGGATGAATCGGAATGAAATGAAACTGCATGAATAGAAATGAAATTCAGCGGGATTAAAAGGAAATTGAAGCGTAATGAGTTAAAATGAAAGGAGCAGAAAAACCGGAAATCAATCCGGTTTTTTAATAGGGACCTTTCACGACCCGTCATAGGTTGTGTCATAATCCGGGTTGAGGGTAATTTCTTTTATGCTTGAGTTTTTGTTGATCATGACCTCGGGCCAGATTTTGACTCCCGAATGGATGGTTGAGTTGTTTCCGATGATTACCTTATGCCCGATAACCGTTCCGTTTTCCAGGCTGCAGTTTTCCCCTATTATGGTGTCATCGGCTACGATTGCCCCTGAAATGTTGGAATTTTCCCCGATTCGGACATGGTCAAAGAGGTAAGAGGAAAGGAGCTTTGCGTTGTCTTCGATTACGCAGTTCGAGCCGATTACGCTGTAAGGGCCAACAAGCACGTTGTCGCCTATGACCGAGTTTTCCCCTATGACGATAGGGCCAACAAGGGATGAATTCGAGCCTACGGACACGTTGTTCCCTATTTTAAGGGGGCCTCTGATCCTGGCGTTTTTCGCGGCGAAATGCCCTTCAATGCTTGTCCCGGGCAGGGCGTCGAGCATCCAGCGCTGGGCCTGCCTGTAGGCTGCCGAGCTTCCAACGTCGGTCCACTTTCCCCTTACAAGCACGCCGTTAATCTTCTCATCCGCGGCAAGCAGGGCCGGAAAGAGGTCTTTTGCAAAATCGTACCTGGTATTTTCCGGGATCCAGTCAAAGATCGAGGGGTCGCAGACGTAGATCCCCGTGCTTGCAAGGTTGCTGAAAATCTGTCCGGCTTTCGGCTTTTCAAGGAAGCGGTGGATCCGGTTGTTGATGTCCATGTCGGCAATCCCGAATTCCCTCGGGTCGTCGATGGAAAGGAGCCCGATTGTTATCGGGGCGTCATTTGCTTCGTGGAAGCGGTACATCTCCCTGAGGTCGAGGTTAAGGACGTGGTCTCCCCCAAGTACGATAAAAGGCTCATTTTTCAGGTATTCTTCGGCATTTTTTACCCCACCCGCGGTCCCCATTTTTTCTTTTTCATAAACGTAATCGATATGGACTCCGAAAATGTGTCCGTCTCCGAGCTGTTCTTCGATGCGCTCTCCCATATACCCTAGGGTCATCACTATTTCGTTGAACCCCTCTCTTGAAAGGTGTTCGATGAGATGGCGGACGGAAGGTTCATTGAGAATGGGAATACTGGGTTTGGGGTGCTTGAAGGTCAGCGGTCTTAACCTGGTCCCCGCACCTCCGCACATGATGCATGCCTTCATATTTCCTCACATGTTCTTTTTGAATATATTAGTAACTATTTTCAGCGGCAATTGATAATGGTTATTCAGGATATGTCCTATTTCCACCTATCAGGTGAATCTCAGCTTATCTGTCAATTCGGAAAATCTCAGCTTATCTGCCAATTCGGTAAATCTCAGTTTTATCCGTCAATTCGGTAAATCTCAGTTTTATCCGTCACTTTGATCTCCCTTTCCCCTTCATACTCCGTGACAATGCCTGTTATACTCACAAAGTCCCCTTTATTTATTGATTCATCCAGGGCTTCAACTCCTGCATTGCTGGGAACAAAAACAGTCAGTGGCTTGGAGTTGTAATCTACTTTTAAAAGCAGGTGTCCTCCTGTGTACGTAAAGCGTTTGCTCAGGACCTCGGCTTCGAGGTTCACCCGTTCCCCTACTTCAGACTCCGGGCTGTACTGCTTGAACTCTCCCCCGGACACTTTCCCTGCACCCGCAAATTCTAGCCCGAAGCAGAAATATGCGACTGAGAGAGATGATAATGCCATAAGAAGCAGCACTATCACGACTTTTTCTTCCTTCTCCATACTTTCCCCTTTCCCCGGAAGTTTGGTTCCTGAATCCCGAATCCGGAATCCCTCCAAAATCCGAAATCATCTTACAAATCTGGAATTCCCTTATAAATTCTGACCTGACATGTGGTCCAGACCATCTACCCCTATGATCGAGACAAGTTTCACTTCCATAACAAGAGTCTTGCCTGCGAGTTCATGGTTGAAGTCCAGGGTAGCGTGCGTCCCGGTTGAAGCAAGCACTTTAACCTCCCTTCCGCCGGGGGTAGTAATTTTCTCACCTGCCTCAGGGGGGGTTTCAATTTCAAGCCTTGCAAGGGGAATGTCCTGGACCATGTAGTCCCTGTATTCTCCGTAGGCTTCTTCCGGCGGGATTGTCAGGGTCTTTTCCTCTCCTTCTTTCATCCCCACAACTCCTTTGTCCAGGCCCTTGATTACCTGTCTTGCATTAGCTCTGAAAAAGAGGGGGGTGTATTTCCTGGCTTCCTCGTATATGCCTGCTTCGAGTGCGCGCTCTTTTACGGTGGTTTCGAACACTTTGCCGTCTTCGAATTTTCCCGTATAATCCACAAGCACGTAATTGCCTGTTTCAACGGCTTGAGAATTCTCCATTTCTTCTCCATCTCCTTTATTTTTTTTGTGCCTCTTCCAATCCAGTTGCTACGAATCCAGCGACTGCTAATCCAACCGCTTTTAATCCCTCTGCTGTTAAGCCGGAAGATGGCGTTCTTTATGATCCGGGTTCCGGCAAAAAATGCAGCAAAAATGTGGCAGCTTCATATGCAGAAGCTGCCCGGGAACTCAGCTAGATTCGATTGAAACAAGTGTAATGTCGAAAATAAGGGTCTTTCCGGCAAGTTCGTGGTTGAAGTCAATGGTGGCGTGGGTCTCATTGACCGAGAGTACGGTAACCCTTGTTCCGTACATTGTCATGAGCTTTTGCCCCTCCACGGGAGGTTCCGGGAGGCCCAGGTCTTCAAGGGGGATTGTCTGGATGTTAGCTTCATCGTATTCCCCGTAAGCTTCTTCAGGCGGGATTTCCAGGGTTTTTTCTTCCCCTACTTTCATCCCTATTACGCCTTCATCGAAGCCTTTGATCATCCCGCCTGCGCCAGCCTCGAAAGTCAGGGGGCTGTAGTCCCTTCCTTCGACGTAGATGCCTCCTTCGACGGCAACTTCTTCTATGGAAGTGTCAAAGACCGTTCCATTTTCGAGTTTTCCCACGTAATCCACATGGACCGTGTCTCCGGCTTTGGCGGTCTCGCCGGCTTGCCCGCCGTTTCCTGTGTCCGTGCAGCCGCTTCCCAGGAGCACGCAGGCCACGATCAGGATGCACCCGAGGATAAGTGCCCCCCTCCCGGTTTTCATCCCGTTCAGGCCTCCGTGATGGAAACCAGTGTTACCTTGAAGGTCAGGGCTTTGCCTGCAAGCATGTGGTTGAAGTCTATCACGAAACCTTCTTCGTCAACTTCAATTATCGTGCCCCGGAGTCCGGTGTCCGTTGCCAGCTGCATCCCTACTTCAGGGGCAAACTCCACGGCTTCTACAGGGAGTTTCCTGGCAAGTTCTTCACTGTATTCCCCATATGCATCTTCCGGTGGGATTGTCAGGGTCTTTTCTTCCCCCACTTTCATCCCGACCACGCCTTCGTCGAAGCCTTTGATCATCTGTCCCGCACCCACCGTAAAGGTAAGGGGCTCGTATTCTCTTTGCTCGTTGTATATCCCGGCTTCAACTGCGACCTCTTTTACAGAAGTGTCAAATACCGTGCCATCATCGAGTTCTCCTACGTAGTCTACGGAGATGGTGTCTCCGCTTTCTATGGTTTTTTCAGAATCGGCTTTGGAGTTCTCAGTCATAAAAATCAATAATTCAAAACGAAAGCATGTTAGATAAAAGTGCTGATGGAATTTGAGTAATATCTGATGCTTATACTGGCATCAGGTACTTTACAGGCTTCTTTTTATTCCCAGGCTGCTTCCAGTTCTTTATCTTGCAACTCCTTCCGGTACTCAAGATAGGAGTAAGTGACCGTAACAAAGGCAGCCAGCAGCGCCGGCCCGATTATGAAATACACTGCCAGATCCGGGAAAAACATGCCGAATAACGCCGCTATCCCTGCAATCTTGAAGAGTTTGCCCGCCAGCCGGTTAGTCCTTTTCCACACCCTCTCGCTGCTCAGGGTCCAGGGTGTCCTGACCCCGACAAACCAGTTCTGCTCTGCATTTTCCGTAAGAATCCCGATATAATAAAACAGCATCCCTATTCCCACAGGGAGCACGGAATTCGGACTGATCTCAATCCCAATATTCCAGAGCAGCACCTGCACATGTACCGCAAGCAAAAAAAGGAGCGAAAGGACGATAAAACCATCATAATGTTTCCTGAATTTCTCGATATTTGCCTTCCGAGGATCAACCCTGGGGACTACCAGAAAGAACAGGGCAAGCCCGGCCATAATAAGAGGCATGAAAAACAGCCCCCATAACTTTGACATGTATCCGTTCACCTCTCCACTGGCGTCCCAGTGCGTGGCCATCTGCTCGGGCACCAGGGGGTAAAAGTAGATGGAAAGGATGAAGGAGAAGAGAACGATTCCGATGATCGCAAGGGTGGATTTTTTCATGGGAAATTAATTATGACTCTAAATATTTAAAGAGTAACTTCTAAATAATCTAGTAGTTTTTAAGATTGTTTCTAACCCGGAATTGCAATTTTGCTTTAACAGTACTTTTGTCTTAACCGGGTAAAATATTTTTTTATTATTCGATATCTTTCAACCCAATTTAAGCCTCAGGATTCGCAAACTGAAAAATGAATTTGAAAGTATTGAACTTTTGGAAAAACTAATTTTTGGAAAAACTAATTTTTGGAAAAACTAATTTTTGGAAAAACTAATTTTCGGGAAAATAAATTATTTTGAAAATAGACATTTTTAATGCAAAAATCTTCTAAAAAGAAAAGTGGACCGGTCGGGAATTGAACCCGAGGCCTCTACCATGCCAAGGTAGCGATCTTCCCCTGATCTACCGGCCCATGTATTTACTATGCCACGAGCATTTCCTTTAAATCACAGTATCGTATATAAAACTGTCGGCAATAGGGCTGGGGTGTGGGTAAATTATTTTATGAACTGACCCCGGGCCGGAAATCGGGGCAAAAGTTATATATAGTAATCTGTGTATTAGAAGTGTTGTCGGATTGGGACGCTTTCCCAAATAAAGCCTTTCAATTGCGATAATTCAAAAAAAAGCCTTTCAGATTGGGCCCGTAGCTTAGCCTGGTGGAGCGCACGGCTGATAACCGTGAGGTCCTGCGTTCGAATCGCAGCGGGCCCACCACAATCTTATTTCTTTTCAGGAGATGCTCTAGGCTTTTTTAATACAGTGGCAGATTAAGCCTTTCACATTGGGCCCGTAGCTTAGCTTGGTGGAGCGCACGGCTGATAACCGTGAGGTCCTGCGTTCGAATCGCAGCGGGCCCACTATAAATTTTTCAAAGCTTTTCTTGTATGTTTTGTAGTTTTCTTGTGTCTGTTTTTCTGATGAAATTTGCCTTTCAGGTCCGGCTCTCTCAAAAATCCTGTTAAATCTTTTGCCGATGGCCTTATTAAGAAGAGAAAATATCTAGCCAATAGTTTACCTGGCAGTAAACTCTTGTCTTCGGAAAAAAAGAAAATTTAAAAATAATATAATCAAGGCACGGTTCGGGACGGAACAGTGCCCTGAATTTTAGCGTCTCGCTGTTAGCCTGAAAGTATTCAGGCAATATTCTTGAGGCGTTCGATGTTTTGAAGCACGTGTCTGCTTTCTGCTATGATCTCCTGTTCGATCTTGCCTACAATGCGGTCCATGGGAACCGTAAGCTTGTACAGCTTGATAGGCCTGCCCTTACCCTTTGACTTCTTTTCTTCCCGGATGTGAATCCAGTCGTTCTCGCGAAGGTAACGCATCGCGACGCTGACTTCCGGCTGTCTCAGGCCCGAAACTACCTCAATACTCTGGGAAGAGACTTCCCTTCCTTTTGCAAGGCAGGCAAGGGTCAGGGCAACGGGTCTGCTTACGTTTATTTTTCTGAACAGTTCGATCATTTCATACTCGATGGATCCCATATGTATGGGATTTTTCTCTAAAGTTACATCTATATTTGTACCGCTTTCATCTACCATTAATTCACCCAAATGTTGATTATATAGTGAATTAATATAAATATTTACGTATGTATTATTTTTAATATTTATCGATTTATACTTATAATTTTTAAAGTTGGCGGTGTTTACTTATCGTGTAAGTGGTCGGTTGATTCGGTTTTTTCTATTAATGCGTGGTTAACAATTTTCTTCTAAAATCTATGAAAAAATATACAAGCTCCATAAATCTCTTTTTTTGAAGAAAGTCCCGATTACAGCCTGCAGGAAATTGTTCGAATTTATGGGTGGGTTGTGTAGGATAGGGCGTTTGGAAAGGACAGCAGAGAGAAATAAAGAAATTTCTTAATAAATGGTTCTGGAATATTATTGTGATCTTTGATGTGAACTTCAAGTGTGAAGTCTGCTTTTCAGGTGTGAAATATGAACTTCAGGTGTAGAATCTGCTTTCCAGGTGATGGCTACAGTATAATAGGGGTTCCAAATGGATTCCAAATAACTCAAAATGGATTCCACCTAAATTCCAGGTGAGCTACACATGAACTTCAAATGAGGAAAGTGTGGAAAGGCGGATTTTGACTCTCGGGCGAAAAGTCCCTTGATCTGCTGCCTGGGGCTGGGAGGAATAGTTAACTAAAGTGGCAGCTAAAAGAGGTTTCTAAGGTTTTCCCCTGGTTTCCAGGCCTCGGGCTTTTGCTTTAAATAGGGGAAAGCTCCTCTGAATTTTGAATGTGTGAAACCGAAAAAGAGGTCTGAATGGACTCTTTTCCGATGTAACCAGGCGTCGTTCCTGCTTTGTGGAGACTCGGAACCGCTCATCAGCAGCGTCTTCAGGAGATGTTTTTGAGGCGTTCGATATTCTGAAGCACAACTTTGCTTTCGGCAAGGACGTTTTCTTCTATACGGTTGATGATCTTTTCCATAGGTACGGTGAGCCTGTACAGTTTGATCGGGCGCCCTTTGCCCTGGTTCTTCTTTTCTTCTCTCATTTGGACCCAGTCGTTTTCACGGAGGTAGCGCATTGCAATGCTAACTTCCGGCTGCCTCAGGCCTGAAACCATTTCGATGTTCTGGGAAGAAATCTCTTCCCCCTTCGAGAGGCATGCGAGGGTGAGGGCCACCGGCCTGTTAATATTGAGCCTCCTGAGTAAATCCACCATTTCGTATTCAACTTCTCCCATTTTGAAATCGATGTCTCCTGGTATAAAATCATTCTCTGCCACGTCTATCATCTACCTTTCAACGCCGGACGCGTGCTTCCGGCACTTATCGTCAATCAGATATAGAAATAATATGCTACTTCATTTAGCAATAATATACGGTCTCATTTATAATATATTTTTACCTTTATGTAGGATGGATTCGGAAACATCCCGCAGTATCTGGATATATCGGCTGATTTTAATAAAATACTCTCTCTCCATATATATAATTATATGTCCATAAAATACTTTTGGACCGTGAGCCCTCTGAATCCTGCCCTAAAAATCCCGATTATAATCCGAAACCCTGAAAAACAGGCTGTTAAATGGAGTTTTTTCATTAGTTTTTATCCTGAAGATTCCCGGTATTTCTCTGTCCACAGTGTGTAAAAAACAGGTTTGTTGGGGGGCTGTGTGACACTTTTCATGCCGTTTCCGTAGAAATATGTCCTTGTATTGATACTGTGGCTCTAGAAATGTCCGGTTTAGGTAATTTTTGAGGCATGTTTTGGCAATACTTAAATACGTAATCCGGGCAGACTCTAACTTGATGACTGTCCCCCCGGAGAAAACCGCCGTATTCATCTGTCACTGCAGCGGAAATATTTCCGAACATGTTGACATCAAAGCCGTAAAAGCAGCTCTCAAAGCCGAAGGAATTTCTGTTTTTGATTATGAGTACCTCTGTTCGAGCCCTGGTCAGGACCTGATAAAAAGCAAGATTGAGGAAAAAGGCCTGGAGAAAGTTGTTATCGGCTCATGCACTCCTTCCAAACATGGACTCCTCTTTAATAAATGCGTCAAGGAAGCGGGCCTGAACAGGGCAATGCTCGAAATCGCAAACCTCAGGGAACAGTGTGCCTGGGTCCATCCTGACACAGCTGAAGCCACGGAAAAAGCAATCACCCTGCTCCGGGGGAAGCTGAAGCGTCTTGACCGTGGAGAGCCCCTGCAGGATATTAAGGTCGATATTTCCCCCCAGGCCCTGGTCATTGGTGGGGGTATAGCAGGGATAACCGCAGCCCTGAACCTTGCAGATAACGGGATTCCCACTTACCTCGTTGAAAAAGATTCGAGCATAGGCGGGCAGATGGCAAAGATCGGGAAGATTTTTTCCCCGGATAAGCTCGCGGAAGAGTGTGCCATGTGTTCGCTCAGTCCCCTGATGAACGAGGTTGCAGCTCATCCTAAAATTACCCTTTTGACCCGGACCGAAGTCGAAGCTGTCCGTGGAAGTGCCGGAAAATTCAAGGTAACGCTCCGGACCCGGCCCGGATACGTCCGGGATACCTGCACAGCCTGTGGGCGCTGCAGCCGCGTGTGCCCCGTTCTTGTGGAAAACGAGTTCAACTGCGGGTATAAGGATAAAAAAGCAATTTCCATGCGTTTTTCCCAGTCCGTCCCAAAAACCTATTCTATCGACCCTGACCATTGCCTGCAGCTCAACGGGGTTCCCTGCGGGAAATGTGCCGAAGCCTGCAGGACAGAAGCAATCGATTTCGGGCAGCAGGAGGAAGTCCTTGAACTCAATTTCGGGGCAATTATTGCTGCAACAGGCTTCAAAGAATATGACGCCTCCCAAAAACCCCAGTATGGCTACGGGATCTTTGAAAACGTGCTGACCCAGATGGAACTTGCCCGGATGCTCGGGATCAACGGGCCCACAAAAGGAAAACTTTTGAGGCTTTCAGATACGGGTAATCCGGATGCAGGTAATTTGGATCTCGGCAATTTGGATACCGGTAATTTGGATGCCGGAAATTCTAATCCTGATTCCTCTAATTCTCCCACCAATGCTCCTACTAATGATCCTGCCCTTAATTCCTCTGAAAGCTCCTTCCTAAAAGAAAAGCTGTCCGATCCCCCGGTCCCCGGGAGAATCGTCATGATCCAGTGTGTGGGTTCAAGGGATGAAAAGGCAGGGGGCATTCCCTACTGCTCCAGGTACTGCTGCATGGCGGCCCTGAAGCACGCAAGCCTGATAAGGAAAAAATATCCGGATACCGAAATCACGATCTGCTACATCGACATGCGGGCTTTTGGTTTTTACGAAAACTATTACAGGGCAGTCCAGGACATGGGTGTCTCCTTTGTGCGGGGGCGGCCTGCCGAAGTTATCCGAAAGTCGGACAAAAGCCTCATTGTGCGGGTAGAAGATACCCTGAACCGGAAAATTCTCGAACTCCCTGCCGACCTTGTGGTGCTTTCCGCCGCAATGCTGCCTTCTCCCGGCACCCGGGAAATTGCCGGGGTATTGAATGTGAGCCAGGACGAGACCGGCTTTATCAAGGAGAGGCATTCCAAGCTAAAACCCGTGGACAGCTCGGTGGACGGGATTTTTGTTTGCGGGACTGCCCAGGGGCCAAAGGACATCACGGACACCATCGCCCAGGCAGGGCTTGCTGCAGCGCGGGCCAGGGCGTTTATTGCGGACAGCCCGAAGGTCCTTGAGCATGAACTTGTAAGCATAAACCAGCTGACCTGCACCCGCTGCGGGGACTGCCTGAGCTGCCCCTTTGATGCTCTTTCTTTTTCCGAAAGTGGTCGGGTGGTTGTGGACCCCCTGGTCTGTACCGGCTGTGGATACTGCACCGAGATCTGTGAAAGAGGGGCTGCCCAGGTTGCCGGTTTTACGAAAAGCCAGTTGAAAGCCGAAATAGAAGGGGTGCTTGAAGCCGGAGACCTGCTGGGCTTTGTAAACAGCGGGATTTCTTCCCTTACCTGCGACAACATAGGAAACAGCGTGCTCAGTTACCCCTCAAACGTCAAACTCGTTAAGGTGCCTACGTGCCTGGTGGTTGATAAGGAACTCATCCGGCATGCCCTCAGGCACGGGGCAGCTTCCGTCCTTTTTGTGGAGGACCCCCCCGACAACCCCAGGGCCGAAATAATATTCCCCCTTGCGCTCAGGCACTTTGAAAAGCTAAAAGAGGAACTCGGAGCTGACGGCCCCCGGCTCCATTTCAAGAAAGCCTATGTCCCGAACACAAAAGGGCTTGCAGGCACTTTCACAAGCCTTGCCCGGGAAGGGGAGATGAACGGAGAGATGGCCAGATGAGGAGAGATGATCAGATGATGCTTATACACGTGAACGAATACGATACCCCGGAATGCGAAACCCTTGCAGAGACTGCTAAAAGAAGCATCCGAACCCCTGATTCCCTGGGCCTGGACCGCTGCATCCAGTGCGGGGCCTGTACGGCTTCCTGCCCTGCCGCCCGCTTCACGGACTACAGCCCCCGCCAGCTCGTAAAAAGGGTACTTGAAAACGACCGGAGCGTGCTGGAAGATGAAAGCATCTGGTCCTGTTTTTACTGCTACTCCTGCAACCTGCGCTGCCCCCGGAACAACAGTCCCGTGACAATCGTCCAGGTGCTCCGCCAGATGGCAATTAACGAAGGAATCGGACTTGAGAAGCTTGCCTACTTTGTCGATGTCGGGGAATATCTTGCAGAAAACGGAGCAAGCAGGATCCCGGGTCCCGGAGTCCGGAACATGGAAAAGGACCTTGGAGGACGATGGATCGAGTTCAAACAAAACCTTGACTCGATCCGGGCCGAACTCGGGCTAAAGCCCAGGGATATCCGGGACACGGAAAGTGAGGTCCGGGCTATCCTTGAAGGCACGGGCTTTTTTGAAAGGGAAAAATGGATCCGGTCCGGAGGCCACGGGAATATATCGGGCTTTTCCCACCCTGCCAGCCCTGAAACCGTCAACCATGAAACCACCAGTCATGAAACCCCCCAGTGCGGAGTTTAAGAAAGACGCGTGCAGAAACGGAGATCTCATTTTTGAAGCCGATAGAGAATATCCCGGATCAGAAGCTCTTATTGTTTAAGAGCTGCATGGTAAGCCAGGAATATCCGGGGATCGAAAGTGCCACTGGCTATGCCTTTGACAGGCTTGGTGTGGACTATTATGTTAATGAAGAGCAGTCCTGCTGTACCGGGATCGGGCATTATACGGATCTTTTTGAAGGGCTCACAACCGCCGCCATAGCTGCCCGGAACTTCGCCGTTGCCAGGAGATGCGGCTACCCGAACATTACCTGCCTCTGCTCCACCTGCTATGCCGTAAACAAGGAAGCCTGCGAACTCCTCAATACCAATGCTGAGGTCCGGGATAAGGTCAATTCCATTTTCAGGGAACAGGGCCTGGATGACCTTATCTATGAAAAAGGCGACATGGACCCCCGCAGTAACTTCTACCACGCAGTTGAAGTCCTGTTGAGCAAAGTCGACCTTATCCGGGAGAAAAAACAGCTTGACTTTTCCGGGGTCAAAGCGGCAGCCCACCACGCCTGCCATTATTACAAAGTCAAGTACCAGGACGTTGTCGGAAACCCCGAAAACCCTCAGCTAATAGATGACATCGCCGCAGCCTGCGGGGCCGACATGGTCCGCTGGTATGAGGACCGTACCCTGACCTGCGGCATGGGCTTTTCCCAGCTCCACCTGAACAAAAACACCTCCCTCCAGGTCACAAAGGCAAAACTCGACAGCCTGAAAAATGCAGGTGTGGAACTCATGCTCCACATGTGCCCGAACTGCCATATCCAGTACGACCGCTACCAACCCGTAATCGAGAAAGAGTTCGGGGTTGAATACAATACCGTGCACATGAACATCGGGCAGTTCGTAGCCCTTGCCCTCGGGGCTGACCCGTATAAGGTTTGCGGTTTCCAGACTCATTCGGTGCCGCTGGAAGAGTTTCTGGAGAGGATCGGAGCCCTGTAATAGGACTTTCGATTTTTAAGCCTGGAGTTCTGCTCCTTTTTTATTTTCCAGTTTTCCATTCCTTGTTCGAGTGCCATTTTCCATTCCTGTTTTTTCCTTAAGGGTGGCTGCTTGTGCAATGGTACGTATCCGGGATTTGATCTGCAAGAAAAAATACCTTTTTTCCGCAACTTCCTTTTTTGACCTTATTCCAGCGTGAAAATCCATTAATTATTTATATTTCGGTACTGTGAGTTCAGAAATCTGAATTTGTGATTCAGGAAACCTTAGTCAAACCTTAAATTTCACTCTCTTTCACTTCCATTCACTTTCAAACTCTCATTCACTATCATTTCATCATCGGAAAGGAGACTTACTTTTGGGAACTATCAGCGAGAAGATCTTTTCCCGGGCAACGGGAACCGAGGCAAAGGCAAACGATTTTGTGCTGGCAGACGTGGACTACGCAATGGCGCACGATGGCACCTCCATCCTGGCGGTAAAGGCTTTTAAGGAAATGGAGGTGGAAAAGGTCTGGGACCCTGAAAGGATCGTAATTCCCTTTGACCACATTGCCCCTGCGAACAATGAAACGGCTGCCGGGCTCCAGCACGAGATCCGGGACTGGATTCAGGAGCAGCAGATCCCTAACTTCTATGAAGTGGGAGAGGGCATCTGCCACCAGGTCCTTCCTGAAAACGGTTTTGCTCTGCCGGGAAAGCTGGTTGTTGGAGCAGATTCCCATTCCTGTACCTACGGGGCTTTCGGGGCTTTTGCTACCGGGGTCGGGGCAACGGACATGGCCGAGATCTTTGCCGCGGGCAAGCTCTGGTTCAAAGTGCCGGAAAGCATCAGGATGACCGTGGAAGGGGAACTTGGGGAAGGTGTTTATGCAAAGGACCTGACCCTCTACCTGATAGGAAAAACCGGGATTGCAGGCGCGACCTATAAGGCTTTGGAGTTTTACGGGCCTGCCATAAGCGGGCTTTCCGTTTCGGGCAGGATGACACTGTGCAACATGGCAATCGAAATGGGGGCAAAATCGGGGATCGTCCCTCCTGACGGAAAGACCTTCGAGTTCCTGAAAAACCGGGAAGCTGAACCCTTTGATCCGGTCTATGCCGACCCTGATGCCAGCTATGTTAAAGAAGTTACATATGATGCAGGGGACATTGAACCCCAGGTTGCCTGCCCCCACCAGGTGGACAACGTAAAGCCGGTCGGGGAACTGGAAGGTACCCATGTGGACCAGGTCTTCATCGGGACCTGCACCAACGGGAGGCTCGAAGACCTGGAGGTTGCAGCCGGGATACTGAAAGGGAAAAAGGTTGCTGTCAGGACCATCGTGATCCCCGCATCCCGCTCGACTCTCCTTGCGGCAATTGAAAACGGGACCATGCAGACCCTCCTGAAAGCCGGGGTAACTCTCTCGACTCCCGGCTGCGGGCCCTGCCTGGGTGCCCACCAGGGTGTGCTCGGGGAAGGGGAGGTCTGTGTTTCCACCGCCAACCGGAACTTCAGGGGCAGGATGGGAAAAGGAGGTTTCATCTACCTTGCCTCCCCCGCAACAGCCGCGGCTTCGGCTCTTTCCGGAGAAATCACTGACCCCCGGACAGTTTAAATATTTTCTCCCCTTTTCTTTTTCATTCCTTTTCCCTACCTTTTCCTTACCTTTTCGTTTTTAACTTCTCCGTCTTCTTTTTTAGTCTCATTTTGCTCTTTATGGTAACACTGTAAAAACCCGGGACACATCCAGTGAGAATTTATACAATGAAATGCATATAAAAAGTGGAGGGAATTTCTAATGCCTGAAGAATTAGATAAAGACAAGCTTTCACACTTGATTTCACACTGGATCGAACATAATGAGAGCCACAACAAGAGCTTCGTGGAATGGGCACAGAAAGCCAAGAAAGACGGCTTCCTTGATGCCTCTGAAGAAATCCTTGAAGCCGCTAAGAAAGTCGAGGAGGCGAATGAGCACCTGGCCAAGGCAAAGGAAGGGCTTTTCCATCTTGATTAAATTTTGATCTGGAAATACACTTTTTATCCTTAAATGCTGATTGTTAAGCACCGGGAAAGGAGCCTTAAGTGTCTCTATTCCCATCACCTTTTTTTAATTTTGTTTCTTTACTACAGTTTCTTTACTACAGTTTCTTTACTTCATGAACCTGCTACGAACAGTTTCTCTCTCACGTCTCTTAAACCACTGATGAGTTCCTCTGTGCTTGTATCCTCTATAAATTTCAAGATGCTCTGTTCTTCTTCCTCATTGAGGGAATCATCATTAAGAAGCTCTTCTAGCAGGTCGGCTCCGAAAAAGTCTGCTGACGTTTTTCCATCTTTTCCTTTTTCATCCGTTGTTGTTTTTTCGGAATCATCTTCATTTTCAGGGGAAATCTGGCTTGAGAAGAGAGCAGAGAATTTATCTGTTTTCTCTGAGGGAGTTTTCTTATCTCTTGCTTCTGTTTCTACTCCCGTTTTCACTTCTGTTCCCACTTCTGTTCCCACTTCTGTTCCCACTTCTGTTCCAATTCCTGCTCTTTCTCCGGGGTCTGCTCCTGTTTTACCTCCGGTTTTCAATCCTGCTTCCAGCTCTGCCTCTTCAATTGTTTCTGCCATAAGTTCCGCTGCTTCCTCTACTTCGGAATCGATCCCTTTTTTCGCCTCTTCAGGTCCTTCCTGAAGGAAAATTTCTTCTTTTTTCCTTTCCTTTTTCTTCCGGATTTCTGGTTTCTTTCCATCTTTCTCCGGGATTTTTTTCCCGCTCCCTTGATCCTGGTTTCCCCCTATTCTCATTAATATTCCTGTTTTTCCCAGGATTCCTGTTTTTTCCCCTGCTTTCCCTGCCCTTTGTTTCCTCCTTTTTTTCTCCATTTCCATTTGCTTCTCTACCCTTTTCCTGGTTTCTTCCTGGGCAGCAAGCACTTTATCTATGCGGGTTTCGATCTCCCTTTTCTTTTTCATCAGGCTTTTGATCTCAGCCCTGATTTCTTCCCTGTTTTTCATCAGTTTCTCTATATCGCTTTCATCTCCGTATTTCAGCCTGAAGATGAGGTTCCCGAACACTCCCATTCATTGCCTCCTTAAATCTCAAATGAGAACATTGTTGATACTATGGGGGGAACCAGGATCATTGAAATCCCTGAAATCCCCGACATGAGCCCCCCATAAAAAAATAACTTGTAGTTTCCCCCCCCTTCCACGATTTTTACGACCATTGCGTTTGAGATCGTGAGGGTAAGCACGATTGCAATTGTGAAGCTGTCAAGAAAAGGGACTTTTTCCGTCACATTGAACATGCACATTCCCATATCGGAAATCCCGCTCATGTCTCCTTGCATCGAGCTGTGTGCCTCGTTCATGGTCGATACAAGCTCACTGAATTTACGGATAATTTCCATGACAAAGAT
This sequence comes from Methanosarcina sediminis, assembly GCF_052056915.1. Taxonomy (GTDB): domain Archaea; phylum Halobacteriota; class Methanosarcinia; order Methanosarcinales; family Methanosarcinaceae; genus MTP4. Next base: position 3,442,092 of record NZ_CP195119.1, read on the forward strand.
AAGGAGCCCTACCATAACCCCGTGCAGGACTGTGGCAAGCCCGCGAAAGCCCGAACTGACCAGTTTCCGCTTCATCCGGAGCAGGACTATTGCAAGGCTTGAGGAAGAAACAATGCTTCCTATTTCCGCAGGGTCTCCCCCCAGTTCGACGGCATCGGTAAAGATTTTCGAGGACCTGTTGATCAGTTCTGAACCCGTTTCCCCCACGAACTTTTCCCAGCAAAGGCTTGTTTTGAGCCCCATGGAAAGGCCCTGGTGCAGTGTTTCAACGCCTCTCTCCAGGCAGCCCACGTTTTCCCTGTCCAGGTTCTCCATTGCACTGCTGATAGTGAGCCCCGCAGTCCCGGCAAGGGTTCCCAGGGTCTTCACGAAGGCAGGGAAACTGCTGTCCCTCTCGTCTATTTTCATGTCATCGATCATCGCAAGGACACCGATAGGAAGTGTGAACAGGGGAACGGCCAGCAGGATCAGTTCTACCTTTGTCCCGTGGATGAAAAGGAAGCTTATGGAAAGCATTCCCAGTGGAAGGAGGGCGCGGGTTAAGAGCTCTATATTTTTTTGTTCCTTTGACCTGTGCTGGAGCTTATGGATCTTCTTTTCGGCGGGGGCTGCTTTGTATATTATGTAAAGGGCCAGGCCGCAGGTAAAAACCGTTAAAAGGACTGTCATCGAGGCGAGAGTTTCCAGGTTTCCTATATTGTAGATCATCACGGATACGAGGATGATGGTCACCACAAGGGTCATTGACACCATGAGGGCGGTGTACCCGTCGGTCCATTTCCTCAGAGCCTCCACACTTCGTTCGTATTCACTCGAATATATCTCTTCCTTTGTGATTTTTTCGTGTTTCAGGAATTTTTTTTCCGGCTCCCCCGACGAGAGGATGTTTGCCATTCTGCCGAAAAATTTCGATAGGTAAGCGTCCTGCATTTTTTGCGAGATGTACTTGCAGGCTTTTGCATATTCGTACCCCCACTTCGAAGCAAGGGTATGGACCTGCTTGAAATATACCGAGGCTTCGTATTCCTTCTGGGCTCCGGCGTGATCGAAGATCCTGTCCCTTTCGATATCCGCTGTGGAAATCGCCGCCATGTACGTGAGCAGGAAAAGCATGTCGTCGCTGACCCTTTCAACTACTTTCACGCCGTCCAGCTTTTTTCTTATTTCTTCAATGTCGAACTTTTTCCCCATTCCTGCACTGCTAAACTTTTTTCCTAATTCTGCAAAGCTAAACTTTTCCCCCTTCTCTGAGTTGCCGAACTTTTCTCCTATCCCCGGATTGCCGATCCTTCGAACTATATTCATTGTGTCACCCCCGCTTCCTCGACCCGGATCAGCATGTCAAACAGGTCATAGAAATTGATGATATTTGCCTGGTGAATTTTCCTGAGGATTTTTGCCCTTTTGTCAAGTTCCGCATAGATCTTCCTTACCTGGTTTTCCGGGATTCCCATGCGTGGGGCGATCTTTTGCTCCAGCAGGTAGGAATTGTTCTTCCCCGTAAATTTGAATGTGTCAGTGGCAGGGTCCCATTTGAAAATGTCCATGAAATTGAAAGCCTGGTTTATGGAGTCATAGCCCACTATTTCGTTTACGGTGAGCACCCTTCTGCCGAGCCCTTTTCCGGGCACGTTTACCGCGCTCTGGATGAGAACCACGTTCAGGTTATCCACATAATTTTTAGGGACGCTGATGGGATCCCCGGTTAGCCTCTGGATCAGCTTTTCAACGGAGGCGGCATGGAATGTGGACATGACCGGGTGCCCTGTCTGCATGGCCTGGAAGGCAATGTTCCCTTCAACGCCGCGGATTTCCCCGATCATTATCTCGTTCGGGCGCTGGCGGAGAGCTGCTTTCAAAAGGTCGAACATCGAAACCTCGGAGTTGCTTTCTTCCCTGGAGGTCCTCGTGACTTCCCGGGTCCAGTTCTTATGTGGTACCTGCAGTTCCGGGGTATCTTCAATGGAGACGATCTTTGAATTGGGAGGAAGAAAAGTGGTCACTGCGTTCATCATGGTGGTTTTTCCCGAAGCCGTTTCCCCGGAAACGAAGCAGTTCATCCCTGCCCTGAGCATCATCCACATGTAAGCAGCCATGGTGTAGTCGAGTGTCCCGAATTCGATCAGCTCGAGGATTGAGATTGGGGTTCCCATGAACTTCCTGATTGTGAAGTTGCTGCCCCGCTTTGAGACATCTTCCCCGAAGACGATGTTGATCCTGGACCCGTCAGGAAGTGCGGTATCAACGATGGGGTCCCGGTAGGTAATGGGTTTTCCCACCTTTTCGGACATCTGTATGACAAAAGAGTTGAGTTCCTCCATCTCCTGGAACGAGTTTGTCGTCTTCAGGGCTGCAAAGACCTTGTGTTCTACAAAAATCCTGCCAAGCCCGCTGCAGGTAATATCTTCTATGTTAGTGTCCTTAAGCAGGGGTTCCAGCACTCCCATCCCTACCTTATCCCTGATCATGAGGTATTTGACGGCCCTGAATTCTTCGGGCGTCAATCGAACTTGCTGCTTACTTTTATTATTGAAAACCTTGCCGACATTCCTGAAACATTTGTTTAAGAGACCCTTTGCGTCTTCATCCTTTTCACTCACTTTTTCCCTGCTACCCTGTTCTGTTTCTTCCCCCCCGCTTCTTTCCGTTTCTCTTGATTTTTTTCTCTTTTCCCTTTTTTGTTTCCCCGTATTTTTTCCCTTTCGCCACCCTGTTTTTTTCTCTTCTTTTCTCCCTGCACCTCCCTCTGCATCTTTCCCTGCATTTCCTTCTGCACTTCCTCCTGTTTTTTCCTCTGTTTTTTCCCCTGCATTTCTCTCTACTGTTTCATCTACAATGCAGACCTTTTCAAGCACTTTTTCCAGCAGTCTCTTTCTCTCTTCAGGGTCTTTCGTATTTACTTCCAGGTCCTGGACAACGTCTACAAGCACTCTTTCCACATCTGTAAGGAGGCTGTCCACATTCTGGAAAATAGAAGGTTCGATAGGGATGTAGTAGTTTCTCATGTCTTCATTATCCGGATAAATATGGACAGCAAGCCCTCCTCCTATGGGGTAGATCAGGTTGGGGAACCTCTTGTTTTTCAAAGCCCTTGATATATGGGGATAGAATTCCGGAATGCCGATTTCTTCAAGTGGAACCCTGCACAGGTAGTCAAGGATGTGGCGGTTTTCTTCCCTGTCCACGAATTCCTTAAATTCGGGAGAAAGCCTGGCATACACTTGCTTTCGGGAACGTCCGCCGTTATCCGGGCTAGGCAGCGGGTCAAAAGGCAGAGCTTCCATTTTCAAATCCTCATCCGGTTTTTCGTTCTCCTGTCGCCGAAATCTTTCTACCGCTTCTTCCGGACCCTTCACTTTTCTCCAGTATGTTTAAGTCCCGGTTTTCAGGTTCCACTGCTTTATGTTTTTCAGTTTCAGCTGTTTTTTCTGCTGATCTTTTTTGGTCTACTAACTTTTCTTCTACTGGTCTTCCTCCTATCTTCGTATTTCCAGGAGTTAGCGGATTTCCTTTTTCAGGCCTTAACTTTCGAGACCGGGATGATTTTCAACCCGTATTCGCTTTCCACATCAAAACTCAGCATGTTGCCGATTTCCTTCCTTGCTCCCCGGAGCTTCTGGATTTCCATGGTCTTTATCCACTGGTCCCCCACATGTTCTATTCTGAGTTCCATGTAGGCGTCGCAGATTGACCTTATCCGGGAGAGAATTGCTTCTGAGAACGAATAACCGTGGACGCTTATGAGGATGGTTTTTCCCCTATCGCAGAGCTTTACACATTCGGTAAAAAAGTTTAATATGGAATTTTCCGGGGAATTCACGACAAAAGCTGTCAGGGAATCGATAAGTACAAGCTCTTCTTCACTTCTTTTGATGCATTCGAGGAGCATCAGGAGCAGTTTTTCGCTAATTTGGGGATTTTCTTCAATGTAGTTAGCGTCTATTTCGAGTATTCTGGACCTTCCTATTATGAAATAGTCGTAGACGTCAAGGGCCAGCTTTTCCATCTGCCTCAGCATATCTTTTGCTGTCTTTTCAGTCGTAAGGGCGAGCACGGTTTTTCCCTGGTCCAGGGCTCCCCACATAATTTGCTGCAGGAGGATGGATTTGCCACTATTGTTTCCTCCTTCAAGCAGGCTCAGGGAACCAACCGGTACGCCTCCTTCCATCTTCCTGTCGATCTCCAGGTGTCCAAAAGATATGACCTCAAGAGGGGCTTTTTCCTCCCCCGTAATTTCTTCTAGCATTTCTTCAAGGGATTCCTCTGCGCCAAATAATGGTCCATTCCCCTGAATTTCCTCCCCCGGAGCCCTGTCACTCATCTCTTTCCCCATCCAATTCTTTATTTTTCAGTTTTTAATGTCCCTTTTCTACACCAATCTTTATGGATTACCTTTCAGTTCTCAATCCCCTTCTTTACTAATCTTAACGGGTTTCATTTCTACCTTTTAAAATATACCGAATCTCCCGCTCCATTCGGGGTTGTTACCTGTATCCAGTTTTCACTGTTGTTCCCTATGGGATCTGAGGCATTCAGCCTGACCTGCATTTCCATTATCTCCCCTGGGTCAAAGATCCCGGGGTTTATCAGGTCGGGGGAAATGCTGTGCACCTTCCAGTGGTTCCCGGCAAGAGGGGCAGTTTCTCCCTGGTACGGAGCCCAGATGGTTTTTGTTGTGTTGGATGAGTTGCAGTACAGGACGATCACATCCATATATTCGAAATCCCCGATTTTCACGGCTCCGGTGTTATTAACGGAAAGAAGGATGTCAACACCGTCTGTTGTGGCCCCTATGATCTCTATTTCTGTTTTGAGCATCTCGTTTTTGTTTTCCTGCATCTCCACGAAAGAATCCGAAAGCACGTCTGCCATGTAAAACCCTCCTCTTGAGCAGACATAGGATGTAAGAAGGATGGCTGAAACCGAGACCATTGCTGCAATGATTGACCCAAACCCCATTATGCCACCGTGAAATAGGTCTCTTCCGAAACTCCGTTGTACGCATTGAACTTGATGAAGTATTTTTCTCCGTTTACAAACGCATAAGATTCTGAAAGTTTAATTGTGATTTTAAGCGTCTCTCCGGTGTCCCAGTTGTCATCCGTACCCTGTTCTATTGAATAGCTCCAGGTCGGCGTCGAACTTGCGCTTTCGTCATAAGGTATCCGCTCAAAGTTCCCGGACATGCCGAAAAAAAGGTCTGATTCATCTATCAGACCTGAGGATATCTGGCTGCAACCTATGTTCTTGACCCAGACGCAGACCTCCGTTTCATCGGAGCTAACCATTTCATGAAGGATCGCCGTATCTGTCAGGATCTGGTCCCCCATTGCGTCTGCGCGGCTCATGATGGGGTCCCCTGCGGTAATGACGGAAGGGTACACGGCTGAAATAAATGCAAATGCACAGATTACGGAAGCTGTCGTTAGAATCGCAGCACTTATCGAATCCCCACTCAATAGTTTGCCCCCCGGCTTATTTCCTGGCCTGGCCTTTTCCCTTTTTTCTCTCTATCCTTTTTTCTCGAATTCAGTTAAAAGCCAGTTCTGTTTTTTTGTCTTTTTTCTCCCCTTCCCAGCCGGTCTCCCCATAGATAGGCTGGATTCTTCCTCCGGATTTCCCCGGATTCAGGATTGCACTCAAATGCGAAAGCACCACTATGTTTTCCTTCATGCTTACTCTGCTTTCCTCGGCAGGTTCTTCAATGGAAAGATTTGCAATATTCTGAAGAACACCCTTTAACTCATCGGAAAGGTGTCCAGTGACGTTGTAGAGGTTCAGGAGCTCATCAAGATTGCTGTGCCCGACAGTCCTGACCGCATAATCCACCCAGCGCATCAGTTCCACGATCATGGGGGTGTCTATCTCTTTTTGCCCGGAAACCTCAAGTTCCTGGGCAGGAATTACCGGTGTCTTTCCTTCCTGTTTCACGCTCTCCCATGCAGGTTGGATTGCATCCTGGTTGATAGCATCTTGATTTCCTTCGATTCTCTTCTTCCGGTCCTTATCAGCCTGGGAGTTTCCCTGAACCGTGGAAGGGCTTTCAAATCCCTCTTTCGGGACCTTTTCTTCGGCATTTTCTCCCTCCACTGGCACCTCTTTTTTCGCTGCCTCGATCTTCGGTGCTCCCTGGCTCTGGATCCCGCAGAAAGGATTATCCGTCCTGTTCATCTGGTCCCTGATATCTACGAGTAACTCTCTCATTTCCCCTTTTAAAATCTTGAATTCAGTTTCAAGTCCGGTTACTCTTTTATCCAGTTCCATGCTAAACACCTGAAAAAAGGTGAATACCCCTCATCCGGTCCCTCAAGTTACTGAAAGTAATAAAAAGAGAGGGGGTGGGGATAATTTCCCCTATTTTCGAGCTTATTTCAGGTTCATGACAGTGTCTATCTGCGGAGGTGTAGTCCTGGTAAGTGGGAGAATTGCTCCTACTTTCGGTTTTACTTCAATCCTGAATTCCTGATTAACTGCAGTGCTAGCAGTAGACAATTCGGAACCTGAAGGAACAGTTATAGTCAACTGCACCTTTTCGTGCTGCTCCAGAACACTATCCCCGTCGTCATCGCCGACAAAAACCTTGCTCCATGTTACACTTTCGTTGTAAACACTGCTGTCAGCGTAGGATACGACCATCATTCCAGCATTGCTATTGGTTCCAATATCCACAGGGGCCTGTCCTGCAGTAAGCTGGAGGGTCACAAGAATCTGCCCAACTGTACTGGTGTTTCCACTCTCCTTAGCGATCACATCACCTGCAAGTTGTACTGAGGATGATGCCTGCTTGACACCCTCGTCAATGGTCGCTTTGGCGGTGTCGGAGGTTGTAAACCCTGCTCCGAGGACCACGTAAGAGAATACGGCTGCCACCACGACAAAGGCGGTCAGCACGATTGCTGATTCGAGCCCGGTGAAAGCCCTTTCGTCTTTACTGAATATACTAAAAATCCCTTTCATGTTTCACTCCTCATATTTCTTTGTTTTTGAATAAAAATATATAGAAATCACTAAAGACCCCGCCTCCCTACCCTGGGTTTGAGCCTCATGGCTATTGGGCAGTTAGCAGTTCTTCCAGTAAATGACCCCTATATACATACCCACAATTTTACAACAGATAGTATAACTTTACTAACATATTAACTTTGCCCAAATAATTTTATAGTTACTATATCTGCATTTATTCAAAAAAAATTGAATTTAAACCAATAAATTGTTTAATCCTGGGCTTATTTTGAGAATTGATATTTCAAATTTCAGGAACTTTGGAGGAGCAGCCTTCAGTTTTTGGGAGTTTTTACCAATCTCTTATAACGGATTTTTAATATTTTTTATGTTGTATGCAGGTAAGATATTTTTATTTTGTAAAATATATGTTCGATTCAATAAATTAAACTGTATATGTATTAATACAATCTAAATAAAAAATTTGGGGGTGGAGTTAATAAAATTTTTCCAACTCACGCTTCGTTTCTTCAGGGGAAAACTTCTGCCTGACAAGAGTTTTTTCCTGAATCATCGGTACCAGTTCCTCCAGTGTTTTCCGGTTGTTTTTAAAGAAAATTCCGTTAGGGATCCTTTCTCCCCATTCCAGGGCTCTTTCAAAGGCTTTGAGACGGTCGGAGGGGCCGTATTCCTCTTCTAGTTTGTACACCCTGTCCCTGTACCATTTGAAGGTATTTACCTTGTTGAAGGTCACGCAGGGCTGGAGGACGTCCAGAAGGGCGAAACCTTTGTGGGAAATGGCGGCTTTCATCAGGTCTTTCAGGTACTCGGGATCGCCTGCAAAGCCCCTGGCGACAAAGCTGCAGTCCAGGGAGATTGCCAGGGCAAGCGGGTTCATGGGTTCCGAGAGGGAGCCGAAGGGCTGGACCTTCGAACGGGTGCCCTGGTCCGAGGTAGGGGAGGCCTGGCCCTTGGTCAGCCCGTAGATCTGGTTGTTGTGCACGAGCAGGGTAACGTTCGGGTTTCTGCGGATGGCGTGGATGAAATGGTTTCCTCCTTCTCCGTAGCAGTCCCCGTCCCCGGCAACGGCGATTACGTGCAGGGCGTCGTTGGCGAGTCTGGTGGCTGTAGCGACAGGGAGAGTCCTTCCGTGCAGCCCGTTGAAGGTGTGGCATTTCATATAGTGAGGCAATTTCCCGCTCTGCCCTATCCCTGAGACGAGCAGGACTTCCCAGGGTTCTATGTCCAGTTCTACCAGCGCCTGTTTGAGGCTTGAGAGGATCTGGAAGTTCCCGCAGCCCGGGCACCAGGCAGGGACCTGGCCTTCATAGGCTTCAAATGTAGGCATGCAACTCCTCCTTCAGGTATTCAACGGTAAAGGGCCTCCCGTCGTACCGCGTGATCAGGTGCGCAAACTCAAACCCTGTCTCGGCCCTGAAAAGCTTTGCAAACTGGCCGATGGCATTGTTTTCTATGCAGATTGCAAGGTCTGCATTTTCCAGAAGGTCCAGATAGTCGAACCTGTCTCTTTCCGGGAGAGGGTATATTTCGCTGAAATGCAGCATCGAAATTTTCTGCTCTTTTGAAAATATGTCCACTACCTCTCTTATCACCCCGTAGGTAGAGCCGTGTCCCACAAGCACGATTTTTGGGGATGCGTCCCCATAAAGGTACGGAGCTTCCATTTCTTTCCGGATAAGGGGCATTTTTTCCAGGAGCCTTTTCCGGACCATTTCTATCCGGGTTTCCGAGTCTTCAATGATATGCCCTTTCTCATCGTGTTCATCACTGTCTGTTACGACCAGGTGTTTCCCGGCTTCTCCCGGGACTGCAAGGAGGGAGACGCCTGTGCCGGATAAGGCATGGCGTTTGTATTCCCCGGAACCTTCAAGGTCCGCTTCACGGAGGCGGTAATCATTGTAGATAAGTCGTCCCGGGTCGAAGTCCTCAAAGGTCCACTGGGAATCTCCAAGGTACTGATCGGACTGGATAAAGACGGGAACCTGGTACTTCTCCGCAAGTTCGAAGGCTTTGTTTGTCAGGTGGAAAGCCTGCTTCGGGGTTCCCGGGTCGAAGATTACCCTTGGAAACTCTCCGTGTCCCGCATAAAGGACAAAGAGGAGGTCTGCCTGTTCGGTCCGGGTTGGAAGGCCTGTTGCCGGGCCCGGGCGCTGTATTTCGGCAATCACGATCGGGGTCTCGGTCATGCCTGCCAGGGAGAGCCCTTCTACCATCAGGGCAAAGCCCCCTCCCGAGGTCCCTGTCATGGCTCTTACCCCGGCAAAAGAGGCGCCTATCGCCATGTTAATGGCTGCTACCTCGTCTTCCGCCTGTTCGACAATTATCCCGTGTTCCCCTGCCTTTGAAGCAAGGAAATTCATGATCCCGGTGGAAGGTGTCATCGGGTAGGCGGAATAGAACTTGCAGCCGGACATAAGGGCTCCCAGCCCTATTGCCTGGAGCCCGTTTATCAGCATGAGTTTCCTGTTCCCTGTTTCCTCAAGCCTGAACGCTTCACAGCGGGGACAGCTGGAAAGGGCGTAATCGTATCCTGCCCGGGCACAGGCAATGTTTTTCTCTATTATTTCTTCCCCTTTCTTCTTGAATGCCGTTTTCAGGATTCTTTCCAGGGCTTCCAGCCCCATCCCCAGTATCCCCAGCACGGCTCCCGTTGCCACGGTATTTACCATTACCCTGTTCTTCCCCACATCAAGGGCGATTTTCTTGAAAGGTACGTCTATGAATTCCGGCTCTTCGAATGTCTTTTTGATGCTTTCGGAATCGTAGAGGATTATCCCCTCTTCTCCCAGGCTTTTCCTGTGCGTCTCGATTGTGTTCAGGTCAAGGGCTACAAGGATGTCCAGAACGTCCCTGGACGCCGTCACCCGCCTGTCTGAAAAGCGGACCTGGTAAAAATTATGTCCTCCGCGGATCCGGGACATGTAGTCCTGGTGCGTAAATACATGAAAACCGTTTCGGGAAAAGACTTTTGCAAGAGCGCCTCCAATGGTCTGCAGACCCTGCCCTGCTTCTCCCCCTACCCGTAGGGTGTAGTCCAGAAATTTTACCCCCTGTATTTTCTGTTAATTTTTGTTCGAATCAGAACATAACCGCTGAACATTAATAATTAAAAATGGAATCCGAGTTTCTATTACTGTTCGAATCAGAACTATGCCGTCAAACATTAATTATTAAAAATAAACTCCGAATTCTGATAACTGAATTCTGATAACTGAATTCTAGAAACTGAGATTCACTCCCCTATCATTATGCGGGATGCACATTTTTTATCTTTTCCATGTGCGTTTCCACTGCTCTCCTTATCCGGCCCCCATATAATATATTATATTGGATCTTATATAATCTTGCTTCCGTTACTGAAATGAACAGGGTTTCCCAAAGAAAAAAACGAGATATTCAAGTACTAATAGATGAATTACCTTTATTCAAAAAAAGGTAGGGTAAACTCAAAGATATAAATTTTCATATTTATCAGGTCTTCTTCTGAGGGAAGTTGAAATTCCTCCCGGATACGAAAAAGGTTCTGCTGGCTGGTGTCCTAATTAAAGGATAAATGTAGAGGTTCCGGACAGCGGAGGAGAATAAGTTAAAATGACGCTGCACGACTCTGTAAAAAATTTCTTCCTGAAAGGGAGGGGCGTAGCACTTGGCTTTCCCCTTATCTTTATTGGAGCTGTTCTCTTTACTATTAACAAGGTTCTCGGTGGAATAACGGTCTTAATCGGAATTATTTTCCTTTCACTGAGCGATTATTTCCTTGAAAACGAGGACGATGAGCTTGATGACGGGTTCTGATGCTAATTTGTTAATTTGAATGTGTTAAATTTTTGAGATGCCTGATAGTTCTCAAAATAGAAAGTTCTCAAATAAAAAAGGCTTAAAATAAATATAGTGTTTTCCCGAAAAGAAAACAGGCTACTAGAACAAGTCCTAGAATTAGTATTTCCATATGCAGCAATGTGTACAATATTGCAAAACATATAATAATAGTAACTGCACAGGCCAGATTATCAATGGGGTTGCTCATGCATGTCGCCATATTCTATTTAGAAGCGTATACTGTAATAAGCGTTTCTACTTTGAACAAAAATTTAATAATAGCTGAAAGTATAATAAACCCAAGATATCTCTGGCAGGTAAAAGCATAAACGGGAACCTGAGCAGGTTAATACCATGATTGCCTGAGATATATAAAAATCCCAAAACTAAAAAGCCGAAACTTTTCTGAATATTGGGTTTTTTACTGCAAAAAAAGAAAGAGAAAAAGAAGATATTGAATCTTTTTTTAGAACTTCCCGCGGCCGAGCTGGGCGTGTGCCCTGGCAAGGTGGCCTGCGGCCTGGGCTCCTATCAGGGAGATTTCTCCTGCAAGCACGGCGGCTGCAATGATTTCCGCAAGCTTTCTGGCATTTGCTCCCGGGGGATCCCCTGCGCCTGCGGCCCCGAGGAGGTTCAGGCATTCCCTCTGGGTACCCAGGCCCGTTCCTCCTCCCACGGTTCCCAGGGGAAGGGCAGGAAGGGTTACTGTGCAGTGGATTTCCTCATATTTTGTAAGTTCCATGCTCGTGATTGCGGTGCTGCCTTCGACAACGTGGGCTGCGTCCTGTCCGCAGGCAAGGTAGATTGCGGCAATGATGTTTGCGGCATGGGCATTGAAACCGATCGCTCCTGCTCTTGCCGAGCCCAGAAGGTTCTTGCTGTAGTTCACCTCGACCATGGACTCAGGAGTGCATTTCAAGGTATTTTTTACGATTTCTGCGGGGATGGTCACCTCAGCCACAACAGTCCTTCCTCTCCCAAGGATGGTGTTTATCGATGCCGGCTTTTTATCGGTGCACATGTTGCCTGACAGGGAAATCGGTTCTGCTCCGAATTCGTCCTCGATCAGGTGGAGTACGGCGTTAGTTGCTATGGTCACCATGTTCATGCCCATGGCGTCCTTTGTGTCATAGGAGAACCTCAGGTATACATAGGTCCCGGCAACGAAAGGTTTTACACTGAGGAGTTTCCCGAAGCGTGTGGTCTTTTCGGCGACCTCTTTCATCTGTTCGAAAATTGCGGGACTTTTTACCCATTCATAGAACTTTTTAGCACGGTCCAGGTTTTCCAGTTTGAAAACAGGAGCCCGTGTCATTTCATCCTCGAAGATCCTGACATTTGCTCCCCCGCATTTCGTAATGGCTGAACAGCCGCGGTTTACGCTTGCCACCAGGGCTCCTTCGGTCGTGGCAAGGGGTACATAGTACTCAGAGTCTGCGTATTCCCCGTTTACTTTCAGACGCCCCGCAACCCCCAGGGGGAGCTGGATTGCCCCGATCATGTTTTCGATATTCTTCTTTGTTGTAGCCTCCACATCGAAGGAAAAGTTCTGGATATGTTCGAACTCAAGTTTTGCAAACTCCTGAATCGCAAGCCTCCTGAGCTTTACGGCAGTTTCAGGGTCCGCAACTTCTTCAATTTTGCGAAGGGCGATATCTCCGTCCAGGATTTTCTGTAAAAGAAGTTTTTCATTTTCATCAAGTTCATAGCTTTCTAGAGGCATGGAATCACCGAAATCTGGGTCCTTATCTTGTTTCAATAGGCGTATTGTTTCAATAGGCTCAATTACCTTTTAATGCTAAACCAATCAGGCTTAATTAGCTTCCAATGCTATAATTCGTCATATTAATTTAAATTCAGCATTTTTATACTATATATACTCCTATTAACATATAATTCATTCCTTAAAACGATTTAATTCATTCCTTAAAGCGGTTTAATTCATTCCTTAAAGCGATTTAATTCATTCCTTAAAGCGGTTTAATTCATTCCTTAAAGCGGTTTAATTCATACCTTAAAGCGATTTAATTCATTCCTTAAAGCGGTTTAATTCATACCTTAAAGCGATTTAATTCATTCCTTAAAGCGTTTTTTTAAGGTTTTATTTTGCTCAGGACAAGTGAATTGCAAGAGTCACATAAAAAACTTTGCAAGTTTGCATGGTCTGGCAGCCGACGTAAAGCCGGATTGTATCCGTTCAGAAACCGTTGAAACATGAAGCCTGATAGCTTCAGATAAAGGTCAGGAAGAGGGGGAAACCTTGATAACCTCGTCTCAGTAACCGTCAGGGGGACGAAGCCCGATAGTTTAGGGCCAGGATCTGGGAAGAAGTTGAACTTTGATAGTGTCAGGTCATATGTAATTTACAAAAATTTAGAAAAGAATTTCCGTGAGTTTCCGTGAACCGGGGATTATTGTAAAAAAGTTGAAGTTGAGGGACAGGTAACGGGGTCAAAAATCGATCAGTAAGATCAGAAACTGATGATCAGCTGGTTTTCTTCCTGATACTGGAGAAACACTTCAGCAACATCTCTGGAACAGATAAACTCGATTCCTGGAATTAATTCTTCTTTTTTAAGCCCTATCATATCCGACGCGAGCTGGCAGCAACGGAACTCCACTCCCATCTCGATGCACTCCTGCATCATGGCGTCATATTTGGGCGACCCCCTGGTCTTGTCTTTCTTTCCAAGTAACACTCCCATGGGCCCCCAGAGAATTACCAGTACATCAAGCCCCTTACTCCGATAGTACTTAGCAAATTTGAGGGTTTCCTGCGGGCTGGTGCTTTCATACACCATATTTTTGAGCAGCAGTAATACCTTTTTGACCTTTGTCATAAAAACCCCATGGCCTGAATAATACTTTTCTGAAACAGATTACTTTGATGTATATAAAGTTTCACATTGGAATTATATAAATATAAATTTCTTCCGACTTTTATTAAATAATTCTGGCGCATTACTAATAAATAAGGACTGTTTACATGATCCGCAGCCTCAAAATATTTCCGGATGCTCTGGTCTCCTTCAGTTAAATTGAAACAACTTTGAATTTACCAGCTGCTCTGGTCCCCTTCAGTTAAATTGAAACAACTTTGAATTTACCAGCTGCTCTGGTCCCCTTCAGTTAAATTGAAACAACTTTGAATTTACCAGCTAATTAACTCCAGACCACTTCAAACCCTTAGGTAATGAATACCTTTTCTGCTTTAAACCTTTTGAACCGTCGGATCCCCAAACCTCCTATTAAACTCCGGCTGTTGCAAACCCTGATGCCGGCTCCTTTATTTCTTGAAATTACCGGATACCTGTACTTTCGAGTTGTTTAGTCTCTGAACCCCGTACCTTTGAGCTTTTAAAGCCACTGGGGCCCTATTTTGGAGCTGTTGAAGTTCCTGAATACTTCAACTTTGAGTTGTTGAGCCAATTACCCCTTGCCCCGATGGGTATGTTTCCTAATATCTAACTCATTTTAATTTTTAAGCAATCTCCTCAAATTCCGGTTCGAGATTGACTATTACCGGGAATTGGTCAGGTAGATGCTGTACCTGTACTGGACTATAATCCTTTGCTGCTGAGCCTTTTTATTGTTAAGCAGGGCAAGGGTTTCATTCAGCTCGGTTGCCAGATCGCTGACACTTACGTCGTCCTCAAGGACTTTGAGTATGCCGTACTCTTCTTCCAGCTGTAAGGTCCTGTCATTCTTGAGTTCCTCAAGTATGTCATTTCCGAATGTATAGGCTTCCTCGGTCACAGGTTCTGCGTTTTCAGGGGCTTTGAGGGGTGCGCTTCCTTGGGGGTTTTTGGGTTCGGTTTCATCTCCCCTGTTCACAAAGCCCGGCCCGCTGCTTTTTATTGGATTTGCGGTTTTTTTCTTTGTAAACTTCCGGATAAAGCTTTTAATTGATTCTATTAGCTTTTCGATTAATTTTATCATACTTTTACCTCATTATTCCAGTGGCTGGCAAATCCTTAGCTCTCTTTTCCTTAGCTCTCTTTTCCTGATCCGAAATTCTGCCTCCGGGGTTTCCAGTGCAGACACCGTTTCACTGGTTCTTTCTTCAAAATTTCTTAAAAATCAAAGGAGAATATCTTTCCCACAAAGAGTGGTACGACCAGTATCATCAGGGCTGAAATAAGGCACATGACCGCTCCGTAAAAATATATTTTATAGTTTCCTCCTCCATCCACTACTTTTACGACCAGGGAATCCGCGATTGTAAGGATTATAATTGCCCCTATGGTGAATTTATACAAAAAATCTATATTACTCCCTACACTGAACATGCTCATGCCAAGTCCCGCCGTACTGCTTGCTCCCTGGAACTCTGAAAAGTGCGAATCGTACATCTGCGTCAGGACTTCACTGAATTTTTTCATCATTTCAATAATGAATATGAGCAGACCGGTCATCACGGCATGCATTACCACGTTCAGGCCTATGAATCCCTTGCTGACCATTTTTCGTTTCATCCGGAGCAGGACGATTGCAAGGCTCGAAGAAGAGACAATTTTCCCTATTTCCGAAGGGTCTCCTCCCAGGTTGACCGCATGATTGTAAATTTTTGTGCACCTGTTGATCAGTTCGGAGCCGGTTTCCCCTATGAACTTTTCCCAGCACAGGTCCGGGTCCAGGTCAAGGGTAAGCCTGGTATAGAGCTTGTCTACGAGAGGTTCCAGATGTCCGACGCTTTCCCGGTCGAGTTTTTTCATTGCTGTTGAGGTAGTGACACCCATGGTCCCTGAAAGGGAACCAAGGCTCTTTGCAAATGCGGGAAAGCTTTTGTCCCTCTGTTCTATCTTCAGGTCATCGATCATGCCCACGATCCCTATGGGAGCCATGAATGCTGCTGCAGTCAGGAAAATATAGGGAACCCGGACATTTTTATAAACAAGGACTCCCACTGCAAGGGCTCCCAGAGGGAGCAATATAAGGCTTAAAGCTGCTGCTATGTGCTGTTCCCTGGATTTTTGCTCAAGGGAGTGGAGTTTGATCTCGGAGGGGGCCGAATCATACAGGATAAGTATACCCATGCCGCAGATGAAAACCATAATGAAGAGGACCAGGGCTGCCATAATCTCTACGTCTCCCATATCATAGATCATTGTCGAGATTAGTAGCATCGTCACGATAAGGGAAACCGAAACAAGGAGGGCGGTGTACCCGTCGGTCCATTTTTTCAGGGATTCAACGTCGTTTTCATACTGGTTGGAGTATATCTCTTCCATCGTTTCCCTTTCATTCATCAGAAAATCTTTCTCGGATTCCCCTGAAGCAAGAGCAGTTGCCATCCGGCCAAATAAATCGCTCAGGTTACTATTGGATATTTTTTTTGAGATCAGCTTGCAGGCTTTTGAGTATTCATACCCCATTTTCACGGCAAGGATATGCATTTTTTTGAAATAGATGGCGATTGAATATTCTTCCCTTTCGGAGGCATATTTGAAGATTTTGTCCCTCTGGATGTCTGCTGTGGAAATCGCTGTCATATAGGTGAGGAGGAAGAAAATATCATCACTGGTCTTTTGATCTTCTTTCATTAGATCAGGCCCTCCTCCTCTATCTTGATCATCATTGCAAAAAGGTCATAAAATCCGGTAACTTTCGCCTCGTGCAGCTTCCTCAGGATCCGTTCCCGGTGCTGGATGTCCCTGTATATTTTTTTGGTCTGGTTCTCGGGGATCCCGAGTTTAGGGGCTATTCTGTTTTCGAGGAGGTACGAGTTCATATCTGCTACAAATTCGAAACTGTCAGTGGAAGAGTCCCAGCGGAACACTTCAATAAAGGAGAAGGTGTCGCTTACAGGGTCGTACCCGACTATTTCGTTTACGCTGGTCACCCGCCTTATCATCCCTTTTCCGGGGAGGTGGATGGCGTTCTGGCAGATCACCAGGTTCAGGTTGTCCATGTAGGTCTTGGGGACATTTATGGGATCTCCCGTGATCCTCTGGATAAGCTTTTCAACGGACGAGGCGTGGAAAGTTGACATGACCGGGTGCCCTGTCTGCATGGCCTGGAAAGCTATGTTCCCTTCGACGCCTCTGATTTCTCCGATCATGATTTCGTTCGGGCGCTGACGCAGGGCTGCCCTTAGGAGGTCAAACATCGAGACTTCGGAGTTGCTTTCTTCCCTGGAAGCCCTTGTTACCTCCCTTGTCCAGTTCTTGAGAGGGACCTGCAGTTCGGGGGTGTCTTCAATGGACACGACTTTCCCTTCGGGGGGGAGGAAGGTGGTAAGGGCGTTGAGGAGAGTAGTTTTTCCTGATGCCGTTTCTCCTGCAATGAAACAGCTCATTCCCTGTTTGAGCAGGATCCAGAGATATGCGGCTATGGTATAGTCAAGGGACCCGAATTCTATCAGGTCGAGGATGGATAGCGGTGTGCCTGCAAACTTACGGATCGTAAAGTTGCTACCCCTTTTCGAGACGTCTTCCCCGAAAACTATATTGATCCTTGACCCGTCCGGAAGGGTGGCATCGACAATCGGGTCCCGGTAGGTAATGGGCTTTCCTATTTTTTCCGAAACTTTGACGACGAAGGAATTGAGGTCTCCCATATCCTTGAACGTGATCATTGTTTTCAGGCCGGAAAATATCTTATGTTCGACAAAGATGTGCCCGAGCCCGCTGCAGCTGATATCTTCTATATAGGGGTCCTTGAGGAGTGGTTCGAGTACCCCCAGCCCGACCTTGTCCCGGAGGATGATGTACTTTATTGCCTGGTATTCCCTGGGGGTTACGTATATTTTTTCGATGTTTTTGAGCTTGAAGAGCTGGTTCAGGTATTTGAGGACCTTGTTTAAAAAATCAAACCATGTTCCTTTCTGTTTGGCCCCATCCTCTCTTATCACACAGGTCCTTTCAATAAGTTCGAGCAGATGGGTTTCCCTTTCTTCGGGGGTTTCGGCTTCAAGTTCGGTACCGTCCACAAGGTCTACGAATATCTCTTCCAGGTCCATCAGGAGGCGTTCTATATCCTGGCCAAGCGTTGGCTCAATGGGCACGTAGTAGTCCCTTATATCCTCCCTGTCAGGGTAAATATGGATAGGGACTCCGTTATCCACGGCATATATGAGGTTAGGGTGTTCGAGCCCTTTCAGTGCCCTTGTAATTTTCATATAAAAGGTAGGGACTCCGATTTTGTCAAGAGGAAGGGTCTGGATATAGCCCAGAACATGCTGGTTTTCTTCCTCCTGAACAAATTCCTAAAGGTTGTCCGGGAGTCTGAAGAAACCGCATTGTGCCGCATCTTCTATGAGTGTATTCGCGGACTCGAAGAGAGCTTCCTCCATTTTTCCACCTTATGCCCTTGCTTTTGAAATTGGAATTATCTTGAATCCGAAATTGGGTCTGATATCAAAACTGAAGATGTTTCCGGTTGCTTTCTGGGCTCCCCGGACCTTTGAGATTTCCATGCTTTTTACAAGCTGTTCTCCCATCTGTTCTATTTTAAGATGGAGGTGAACATCGCAGATTGAACGGAGCCTTACGAGAAGCATCTCCGAAAAGGCATATCCGTGAGCTGTGATAAGGATGGTTTTTCCCCGGTCACAGAGTTTCTTACATCTCGTAAAAAAATCAAGTATTTCATTTTCTGGGAGGTCGACCACGAAAACGGTTAATGAATCGATAATTATGAGGTCTTCTCTGGAGCTTTCAATTGTTTTCAGCATAACCTGCAGGAGGTTTTCAGCGGTTTCCCTGTTTCCCTTTGCAAGGTTCTCCTGAATAGGGTAGATTTTTGCCCTTCCGACAATGTAATAATCCGTAATATCCAGGGCCAGGCTCTCCATCTGCTTTAGCAGGCTCCTATTTGTGTTTTCGGTGGTAAACATGAGCACCTTTTTCTGGCCGTCAAGTCCACCCTTCATCAGCTGCTGCATAAGGACGGACTTTCCGCTGTCATTTGCCCCTTCTATCAGGCCCAGGGACGATACGGGGATTCCCCCTCCCATTTTGCTGTCAATTTCAGAATTCCCGGAAGATATGATGTCCGCCAGGGTGTCGTCTTTTCCGTACGTTTTACCCGCATCCATGTCTATCACCGGATTTTTCCGGATTTCCTTTTTTCTCTTGTTTTTCCTTGCTGCCCGGGATCGTCCCCGAACAGGGGTTTTTATATATATTTTTAATTTATTAATTTATCATGGAGGAAAAATTTCCGGATTATATGAAGATTTTTACTCTCTTCTCTTTCTGCTGATTCTTTCTTCCTGCCATAGTCCCGGAAATTTTTATTCGAGGCTTTTGTCCGAACTTTTGCCTGATCCGAATTCTTGTATTCTTCTGTTTTTACCCGCACTCAAGCCTTTGCCCGGACCAGCTCTCAACCTCTAAAGTACTTTGATGAATAAACTCCGTTTGGAGTTGTTATCTGTATCCAGTTGTTCAGGCTGCCTGTTTCAACACCTTCCCCGGTGTTCATCCTGATCCTGATTTCCATCTCTTCGTCAGGGTCAAAGATCCCGGGATTTATCGCGTCCCGCGTAATATCTGTCACCACCCAGCTGTTCTCGACCGGGTCCGTGCCTTCCAGGTAGGGGACCCAGGTGGTTTTCATGGTTCCGGATGCGTTATAGTGGACGATTACATCCATGTTCTCGAATTCCCTGATTTTTACCTTGCCGGTATTCCTGACCACTGCGTTGATGAAAACCCCGTTTGTGCTGATATTTTCTATTTCAATGTCTGTCCTGAGAATTTCGTTGTTACTGTCCTGCATCTCTTTGATCGACCCTGAAAGTGTGTCGACCATGTAAATCCCTCCCTGCACACAGACATAGGATGCGGACAGAATAAGTGCTATGGCTATTGCCGACGAAATTATCGTTCCGAAACCCACTCAGGACACCGCAAAATAGTCTTCATCCGAGACGCCGTTGTAAGTAATGAATTTGATAAAATATTCGTTGCCCGTACTAACTGAAGTCCTTACAGTAATCTTGATCGTGTCACTCTTCTGCCACTCCCCTGTACCGCCGTTTTCTATTGAATATCTCCAGCTCGGAACTCCAGTTCCAGTTTCGTCATAAGGGATCCTCATAAAATTCCCGCTTTCCCCGAAAAAGAGGTCCGAATTGTCGACGAGGTTTGGAGAGATATGATTATCCCCTACATTCTTTATCCAGATGTATACTTCCGTGCCTTCCGGGTTGCTGGCTGCATGAATGATCTTTATGTTCGTGTCAATTTGATCCTTGAGGATATTTGTGGAGCTTACTACCGGATCTCCCGCACTGAGAATTGACGGGGTTACTGCAGCTACGAATCCAGCAGCACAGATGACAGATGCGATCGTGATAATCGCAGTACTTATCGTTTCTCCACTCATGGCGTATCATATCAGTTTAATGACAGTCCATTTTGCTTGCTTCCTTCTCCGTTCCGGGAACTTTTATCGTAGAAGCTTTGCGTATTCTGACCGGATTCCCCTGGGTTCAGGATTTCGTTTAACTGGGATATTACGGTAATGTTGTCTTTCATTGTTGCCTGGCTATCTTCAAGCACATCGGCTGTGGAGAGTTTTGCAATGTTCATTATGACATTTTTTGCATTCTCTGAAAGTTGTCCGGTAAGGGCATAGAGTTCCAGGACCTCCTCAAGCTTCTTCCTGCCTACCGTACTGAGTGTGTAATCGGTCCACCTCATCAGCCCTACAAGGGTATAGGTGTTGATTCCGTTTTCTATTGTAATCTTCGGAACCTCCTGGGGTGTTTCTTCGGGTTCTGCCTGTTCTTCCTGAATCTCAGGCCCCTCTGCGATTTTCGGAACTTTCGGTGCTGGCTCCTGAGGTATTTCCTGAATTTCAAGCTGGCTTTCAGTTTTTTCATCTTCAGGATTTTCAAGTCTGAACTTCTTCACTTCAACTGCACTAAATTTTTCCTCGATAGGTAACGCTTTTGCTTCGGAGACTTCTTCGTTTTCCTCGTTAATCATATCTTCAATATCTTCTGCAGCCGGAATCTCTTTTATTTGGGGATTTTCAATTGCAGGAAACCCGTTTGCTTCCGGTAATTTTTCTCTCATCCCGGCCATATTTCCTATTGCCTGTCCCGGGCTTCGGAAGGGGTTTTCCATGTCATTGACCGTCTCCCGGACATCCAGGAGTAAGGCTTTGATTTCCCCTTTGATGATTTTGAATTCGGTTTCCAGGGTCGCGACTCTGTCCTCAATTTCCATGGCAGTACCTCAAAAAAGAAATGTAAGGGGTTAAAACCCCTTTTACATTTACATAATTACTGTGAAGGCGTCAAGGTCGAAAGGTGTTGTCCTTGTTACCGGGAGGGTTGCCCCGATCTTGGGCTTTACCTCAAGCTTGAACTCTCTGTTCACAGCATCATCTGCTGTCTGTAACTTGGCACTGTCCGGGACAGTAATGTTGAGTTCAACCTTTTCGTGCTGTTCGAGAACCTTGTCTCCATCATTGTCTCCAATGAAAGTCTTGTTCCAGCTTACATTGGATTCATAGAGCCCGGCATCCCAGTAAGAGACAACAAGCATATCATCTGAGCTGTCCGCTCCAATGTCAACGGGGGCCTGCCCGGCGGTGAGCTGGATGGTTACGAGAAGGTAGTCGAGGGTGTTGTCGGTGCTTCCTTCTACACCGATTACGTCTCCAGCGAGTTCGATGGAGGAGGTTGCCTGCTTGATACCTTCGTCAACGGTTGCTTTTGCTGTGTCGGAGGTTGAGAAACCTGCACCGAGCACTACGTAGGAGAAGACCGCTGCCACGACGATGAAAGCGGTCAGAACGATTGCGGATTCAAGCCCTGTGAAGGCTTTTTCATCCTTTCCAAATCTGCCGAATAACTTGTTAAACTTCATTAGCATACACCTTTTTTCTCTATATAGTTTTTTATTTTTTCCATGTATGTGCGGGTTATTATCTTTTTTATATATTTTTCCCGCATGTATATATTAAAAAATTATTAGGTTTGTGCACCAACCTCTATATTTTTTTCAATATATAAATGTTTACTAAAATAACACTATTATAATAATCATTTTTAACTTTTCTTAAAAATAATTTCAAGAATAAAAAGAAATTTTTTATTATATCTTTTACTTTTTACTCTAAAAACAGTGTCCCGCAACTCTTTGTAATCTTATTTATCAATGCTATAAACTTTATATTTTTATGAGTCATTTTATATATCTATCTTTATTATCGCAAACTTTATATAATATGCATTCTTCCCCAAATGTCTAATCTTTTTTAGTATATTATTCACGATCGTTCTACGTTAATCTCTTTTTTCAATGGGTGCGATATTGGGCTTCACCCTTTTGATATTGTATGAATATTTCTTTATCGGGTTCTTGATAAGCAGGGCAGATTCATAATTTTTTTAGGTATATATAATATGAGTTATCTAAATAAACTATTATGATACTGATAAACTACTATTAATTTACTTAACTTATAATTAGTTCAATGAAATAATGGGTGTTATAAAAATTGATATTAAAGAAAAGAGGCAATTGAAATAATTGAACTTAATCAAAAACAGCCTGAACAAAACCTCTCTGATAAAAAGCAAATGAAAAACAGCCTGAACAAAAACGATCTGAAAAAGAGCAAATGAAGAAAAGCAAATGAAGAAAAGCAAACGGTGATGATCCCGGAGAGTTCCGGTAAAAGCTGCAAAATTATATCACAAAAAATTCATTTTTTAAAAATTAAAGGGAAGGTAAGCCGGAGCTTACCTGACGATTACAACGACAACCCCGTTGACGTCAAGGACGTCGACTTCCCTGCCGCCGGAAATGACTTCTTTTCTGATTTCAACGGCTTCGGGTTCGAGTTCGATTGTTTCTCCGTTTACGTCCACTACGATTTTTCCGGAGGCTGCCTGTTCCTCAATAGCTGCAGGGTCTGCTGCTTTGAGGGCTTTTACGATTGCTCCTGCTTCTTTCCTGAACCTGGGGCCCAGGATGCCCATGTCCGGTTTGACTTCAACGGGCACGTGTTCGAAAGAAGGAGCGCCTTCGATCAGTTCTACTTCCGTGTTCGTGGCGCCTGTAATGTCTCCGGTGTCGATGTCTGCGTTGTAGATCTCGATCTTCTTCAGGGGGGCGTTCAGGGCAATCTTATGGTCGGACTTGTACCTGCGGACTTCACTCGTAATGTCCTTGATAAGTTCTCCTGCAGCTTCGAATTCCTCGCTGATCAGGCTTTCGTCCACTTCAGGCCAGGGCTGTGTGTGGACACTTTCCCTACCGAGCCTGGAGTAGAGCTCTTCTGCGAAGAAGGGGACAAAGGGTGCGAGCAGGCGGGAAAGGGTGTCCGTTGTCCTGTAGAGCACGTACTGTGCGGCTTTCTTGCCTTCGGGTTCGTCGCCGTAGAGCCTGCCTTTCACAAGTTCCAGGTAGTTGTCAGCAAGGATTTCCCAGGCAAAACCCCTTATGGCCTTGAAGGTGGAATCGAACTGGTAGCCGTCCATTTCCTCTGTTGCGGTCCGGACGAGCCTGTTCAGTTTGCTGAGCAGCCACCTGTCGATTGCTAGCAGGTTTTCTGTCTGGAAGTTCTCAGCGTCTTCAGACCCGAATTCTTTCAGGTGGGACATGGAGAAGCGGTAGATGCTCCACATCTTCTGGAGGAACCTGGAAGCTGAGACCACATCCTTCCACCTGAACATAACGTCCGAACCGGTGGAGCCGCCAACGGCACCCCACTGCCTGAAGGCATCCGCACTGTAGTCCTTGAGAACTTCTTCGGGAGAGATAACGTTTCCAAGGGACTTGCTCATCTTGTGCCCATCGGGACCGAGCACCATCCCGTTGACCACGATGGAGTCCCAGGGCCTTTTGTCTTCCAGGGCCAGGCTCCTGAGGATCGTGTAAAAAGCCCAGGTCCGGATGATGTCATGCCCCTGGGGACGGATCTGGGTCGGAAGCCGCAGTTCCCGGTCGCTTTCCCAGCCCGAGACGTGCAGTGCGGTGATAGACGAGTCCATCCAGGTGTCCAGCACATCGGTTTCAGGCTCAAACTCCGTGGAGCCGCAGGAACAGGCTCTCTTTGGTACGTTTTCATTGGGGTCAATCGGGAGCCAGCTTTCCTCTGCGATCATTACTTCCCCGCAATGTTTGCAGTACCAGATGGGAATAGGGGTTGCAAAGATCCTCTGCCTGGAAATGCACCAGTCCCATTCCATGGTCCCTGTCCAGTTCTCAAGCCTGACCTTCATGTACTCAGGGACCCACTCTATCTCGTCGGCTTTTTCCAGGATGCCTTTCTGGTTGATCTTGACAAACCACTGGGGCTCGGAAAGGATTTCAATGGGTGTGCTGCAGCGCCAGCAGAGTCCCACGTTCTGGTCCAGGGGTTTCTGGTCGTAGATGAAGCCTTCGGACTTAAGGTCCTCGATGACAACCTGCCTGCACTCCTTAAGACCCAGGCCTTCGTACTTGCCTGCTGCTTTTGTCATCTTTCCTTCTTTGTCGATGGCTTTGATAAGGGGGAGGTGATGCTTGGTCCACCAGCGTACGTCCTGCTTGTCCCCGAAGGTACAGATCATAACTGCGCCTGTCCCGAACCCGGATTCGACTGCGTCGTCTGTGATTAGGGGAACTTCCTGCCCGAAGAGGGGAACTTTGATCGTTTTTCCCACGAACTCTTTATAACGCTCGTCTTCCGGGTGAACGGCCACAGCCACACAGGCAGCCATGAGTTCGGGCCTGGTGGTGGCGATGTCGACTTTATCGAAGTGGACGAAGTTCAGCTTTGTCTGCCCTGCTTCGTACTCGACTTCCGCAAAAGCGATGGCGGTTTCACAGCGCGGGCACCAGTTGACCGGGTGTTCTTCATGGTAGATATGCCCGTCGTTGTACATTTTGACAAAGGATTTCTGGGTCTTTACGAAGTACTCGGGTTCCATGGTGACGAATTCGTTGCTCCAGTCCACGGAGAAGCCCAGGCGCAGCATTGTCTGGCGCATCTTATCAATGTTTCCGGCAGTAAGTTCCCGGCACATCTTACGGAATTCCGCTCTTGGGACCTGGTTTTTCGTAATTCCGTGGATTTCTTCAACCTTTACTTCGGTAGGCAGCCCGTGGCAGTCCCAGCCCTGGGGAAACATAACGTTATACCCGCGCATCCTCTTGTAGCGGGCGACAAAGTCGATATAGCACCAGTTAAGGGCGTTTCCGATGTGGAAGTTGCCTGTGGGATATGGTGGGGGGGTATCAATAATATACTGGGGGCGGGAGTCTTCTCCCCAGTTGAAGTGGTACATGGAGAGATTCCACTGCTCCATCCATTTCGGTTCAACTTCATGAGGGTTATATTCTTTTGGAATTTCTGATTCCGTCATGTAAAAACACTCCGATGATTGGGGAATAGTGTAAGAATTTCTTGGGTTTTAGAGTGCTTGCGATTATTTAAATATATCTGGTTTGGGGCAGATACGAGAGCTCCAATCTAAAACCCGGAATCGCTGTAACCTTCCACTCTTAATAAAGAAAACGGGTTAAAAGGCAGGAAATAGATAAAAAGTGGAGGGCCTGAAAAAAAGAGGGGAGTTTGTACATAACTCTTAATTGCCTTGCTAACTTTTAACTGCCTTGCTTTTTCCCGGAGGGATGATTCAGTAGTAATGGGGAAATGTGAGAATATGTTAGATTAATTTTTTTCTTTATTCTTACTTTGATTTTTTCCTTGCTTTTTCTTTATTCATTCTTCACGCATAGCGCCAGGCATCATGGATGTGCATCGCATTCATCCCCAGGCTCTGGGGTGGATAGATATCGTTTTCAGGTGTGTCTCCGACGGAGAGAACTTCGTGGGGTTCGAGGCCCAGCTGGTTGAGAGCCATTTGAAAGAGCCGGGTATCAGGTTTCTTTATTTTGTGGTCTGAAGAGAGGATTACATGGTCAAAATAATCATATAAGCCTAAGAAACGTAATTCCTGTTCAGTAAAGACCCTCTGGGCATTGGAAACAATGCATTTGGGGACATGCCTGTATTTTTCAAGGAGCGCCCGGCTCTGGGGATAAGCTTCCAGCCTTTTGATGGATGCGGTCCTGAATATTTTCGCAGTTTCGATACCCAGCCAGCAGGGATCAATTTCACGGAAAGCGTTTTCGGCACAGATCTCTTCAAATATCTCTTCGATACGGATATCGGGGTGCTGCTGTCCGGACTTCCCCAACCTGTCTACAACCTTCCACTTATATACATCCCTGAGCCGCTCGGGCTCTATCCTTACTCCCTGGTAGAGCAGCCAGTGGCTGACGCGCTGGTTCGTTTCCCTGCTTCTCTCATCGGTTTTAATGTTGATGAGGGTTTTATAACAGTCAAAAATTAAGCCTTTTATCCTTCCGTTTTGTAGCATTGATACCCTCCAATTTAATTTTCTTCATTTTTTTCAATATTTCTTCTTTTTTCGTTTTGTCTATGATTTTTTTCTCTTATAACCCCTAATAATATGGGTGAATATATAGTTTACCCAAATATATATGCATATTACACATATATCTATATACTTTGGCTTATTTCAAATGGACACCTGATAAGATTCGGCCATAAAAATTCAACACAAAATCCCCGAATCTTCAGGGCAGAGGCCGGATACAAGGCCAAAATACCAAATATATTAAAAAAGATTTCGGAATTTTTTCCGGAAATCGAAAGAGTGGGGGGAAATGTGACAGAATGGTATGGATATTGAAAAAATGGCTATAGGATATGTATAAAAAAGGAGGGGGAAGCAACACAGGAAGACCCGGGCTATCCGGGCTGTTTAACAGGCTTGAATTGTGAAGACATTTCTTATTTTTTCAAAGTTAATCTTTTACCCCGTAAAACTCCCAGGCATCCTCGATCTGCATGGCGCACATCCCGAGTTTGTGAGCGGGCAGAATCTCATTTTCATAAGAGTCCCCGATGGACAGCACACACTTTGGTTCGAGTTCCAGTCCCAGTTTCTTGAGCGCTTCCATGAAGAGCCTGAGGTCCGGCTTTTTATAGCCGAGGTCTGAGGAAAAGATAACGAAATCGAAGTAGTCGTAGAAGCCAAGGTATCTCAGTTCCATTTCGGAAAAGACCCGCTGCCCGTTGGAGATTATGCATTTAGGAATGTTTATACAGTGCTCGATAAGCTTTATGCTCTGGGGAAAGGGCCGGAGTTTTCGGATAGACGCCGCTCTGAATACCTTTGCGGTTTCGACTCCCAATTTTTTTTCATCAATTCTCCAGACTGCGTGATCTTTGCAGATCTCACTGAAGACCTCTTCCACCTTTACTTCCGGGTATTCTTCTTCGGACCTGTCCATCCTTTCCTTTACTTTCAATTCATAAGTATGCCGCAGTTTTTCAGGCCTGATCTTTACACCCTGGTATGCAAGCCACATTGTCACCCTTTCGTAGGTCTCCAGGTCATCTTCGTCAGTGTGGATATCGATAAGAGTCTGGTAGCAGTCAAAGATGATCCCTTTTATGGGACTCCCCTCACATACGGTTCTTGTTATCGAAACCCTTTCTATCACAGGTGGGACACTTAGTTCTCCGGTCTTTTCCATTCGGTAACTTTTAAGTACGCTTTCGATTCCTTCCCCCTGTATCTTGTAGCTTTCCAACATATTTCCTCTCCCTGAAGTGCCCACTCACAGAATATCTTTCCTTAAAATGTCTCCCACAAAATATCTTCCTCTTGAACTATATTATTCACGTTTCCTTATATGTTTATAGGTGAAGTTTCTTTTTAATCAATCTGCAAATTTCTAAAAAGTCAATATCGATGTCAAAAATGTAGTTATATGTGCCTTTTCAAAATTTTCAAAGGATTTTCAAAAAAGAATTTACGGGATCAATTCCCGTGTTACAAGTTCACTTCTTCAGCCCGAACTTCTCCCAGGCTTCCTCGATGTCCATGGCCCGCATCCCAAGCTTTCTGGCGGGGAGAAGCTCATTTTCATAGGAATCTCCAACGGACATTACGCACTTGGGCTGGAACTCCAGGCCCATCCTCTTAAGTGCGGTCATGAAAAGCCTGAGGTCCGGTTTCTTGTACCCGACGTCCGAGGAAAAGATCACGAAGTCGAAGTAGTCATAAAGTCCCAGGTACCTCAGTTCAAGTTCGGAAAAGACCCGCTGCCCGTTGGAGATGATGCATTTCGGGATATTGATGCAGTGCTCGATCAGCTTTATACTCTGGGGAAACGGAAGGAGTTTTCGGATTGAAGCAGCCCTGAAGACCCTTGAGGTGTCAACACCCAGGCGTTTTTCGTTGATCCTCCACACTGCATTTTCCCCGCAGATCTCTGCAAAAACCTCTTCAACCCTCACCTCGGGGTATGTTTCCGGAGACTCGTCCATCCTTTCCTTTACCTTTAGCATATAGGAATCCTTGAGTTTCTCCGGTTTTACAACGACTCCCTGATATGCCAGCCACCTGCTAACCGTTTTATAGGTTTCATGGCTGTGCTCATCGGTGTCAATATCAATAAGGGTCTGATAGCAGTCAAAAATGACCCCTTTGATCTGGCAGCTTTCAAATATTTCTTCTCCTTCTCCTTCCTGTTCTCCTTCTTCTTCTCTTTCCCCGGGCTTTTCGATGGGATAGCTCAGGAATGGATTCAATCTTCCCGCTATTTCCGGTTCGTAGATTTCTGAAATATTTTCCCCCTCCCATATTCCCCTTTTTACCCGACATCCTTCAGATATGCCAGAGCTTTTTGAAAATTTCATTTGATAAGGTTATTTAATAAGTTAATCTTGATATCATGAGTTCCGTGACCTGAAAAGGGAACTTCCCGGCCCCTGAACGGACTTCCCCTGTTTTAAGATATATACCCTGTAATGTGGTGAACTCCCTCTTCTTCACCCCGGTTCCCTCAGCAAAATATCTTCCCTCTAATTATATAATATTGACCTTTACTAACCTTAAAGGCTCTGTGAAGCCCTAAAAGTCTTATCAAAATAAACATGCAAAGTGCAGGTTTGTAAAAACAGGTTTCACTATTTTTTAATTATTTGCAGCTTTCCATATCTTTTATCTTTTATCTTTTATCTTTTATCTTACAGCTTCCAGACATGCCA
Organism: Methanosarcina sediminis; assembly: GCF_052056915.1. GTDB lineage: Archaea > Halobacteriota > Methanosarcinia > Methanosarcinales > Methanosarcinaceae > MTP4. The sequence continues at coordinate 3,470,913 of NZ_CP195119.1, forward strand.
TGGCTTCTCTGATAAGATAATCTCGATAGTTTTCCTGGTGAAGCCTTGCGGAACGGAGCAGTCCCACACTCATATAGAAAGGCAGGGCTCTCGTAACTCTTGAAAAATCCTTTTCGTCCCGGCTGTATTCCCAGAGAAAATTCCCTATGTAGGGTTCGGCCTTCCATCCCCCTCCTTTATTCTGCTCAAAATAATTTTTAAGTTCAGCAGAGAGGATTCCAAGGTCCCTTATGGGGTTTGCATGGAACCAGGAGCTTTCGAAATCAAGGGCATAGGGTTTGCCTTTGTAAAAGATGTAGTTTGAGGGATGGACGTCCCGGTGGATCATGCAGCCGTGCTTCCGGTCAAGCAGGCCGCTGTACCACCATTCCCCGAGCAGGTGGTTGAAGGTTTCCCGGGTTTTGTGGTCAAGCTCAAGGTGGTCCAGAACGTCATGGTAATTTTTGAACTCATTTTCTTTGTCGTAAGAGGAACGGGTGTTGTCGTGAAGCTTGCGGAGCATATGTGACATCCCGGTAAGTCTCTCATAAAGATTTTTCTCATGTTTGAAATGCCAGCCAAGGGATTTTCCCGGTACATGTTCGGTTACAAGAGCGCAGTTGTAATCCTCGTTCACGGCAAGGGGCCTTGCAACGTTTATAATAGAAGCTGCAAGCTCAAGCTTCTTGAATTCGTTCCTCATGGCTTTGCAAGCGTTATATTTTTTGAGCCTGCCCGTAGGCTCGGCAAAAAATTTTGCCATTACACTGAGATGTTCTCCCTTGAAGTGATACCTGCAGACGGTATGGGATGAGCGACCATTCTTGAAAACCTTAACACAGCATTGTTTATCCCGGACCCTTTGTCCCACCACTTCTTCGACAAGCCAGTCCCTGAAAGGGTCCCCTGGCCTCAGTGTATTTACATGGCATTCCACCACTCAAATTGCCCCCTTCTATTTTTTAACTCGCGCCCCTTTGGATAGCGCTCCCCGGTAATATGTAATACTTTGCTAGAAAATATACATTTATACTAACTACATACCTATAGTTCAGATTACTTATATACATTGTGAGCTTTTGGTTTTTGATGGGGCATCCGGAGTCTTCTGTGGTAATATCTACGAATTCAAATTGCCGAAACAATGGTAGAGAGCCAGCGATTAGGACGGTTCCGGATGAAGGCGATATCCCTATTTTTCAGGCTAGCTGATTCATCAATATGGAATTGTTTTCCGATTTCGAGCTTCATCTTTCAAATCCGGGCTCTCCGACATTTCCACCCCTCACCTTTCAAATGCAGGTCCCCCGACATCTCCCCTATTGTTGTAGCCTCGTTCTTCCCAGTACCCTCTGTATTCGGAATCACTGAGTTCGATCCTTACGATCCACTTTGCCCACTTGTATCCGTATTTGCTCTCGGCAACGAGCTGCAGGGGAAAGCCTCTTTCCGGGGGGAGGGTCACATCGTTTAGCCCGTAGGCGAGGATTATGTTGTTTTCCAGAAGGTAGTCCAGTTCCAGGGCAGTGGAATACCCGTCTGCACTGAAGAAGATAACCGTGCTGGCATTTTCCATGACCCCCACTTCTTCAAAGAGGTCGGCTATTTTCACTCCTGTCCACTTCCCGGTAAAACCCCAGCCTTCCACGCAGTCCAGGTCCACGACCTTCGAGGTCCGGGGCAGTGCCGTAATCTCTTCATAGCTGAACTCCATGGGTTTTTCCACAAGACCGTCTACCTGCAGGCGGTAGCTCTCCCTGTCGATATACTGGGTCCCCTTTATGGCGTTGTTGCGCTGTTCGGCTATGGGCGTCAGTTCCTGCCCACTGTAAAAGGTAGTCTCCGACTCGTTATCGTATACCTCTGGCTCCTGCTGATCTTCGGAAACACAACCTGAAAAGGTGCTGATACTGAAAATGAGTATTAAAGTTGTAATTAGTAGGATTCGTTTCATGATCTACCTGCCCTCCCTGTTTCTCCCTACTCTCCCTGCCTTCCCTGCTTCCCCGGTTTTTATCTTGCTAAAAATATATTCCGGCTCAGATAAAGCCTTATTCAGGTACGAAATTTTTCAGGGTTTTATCTCAGGAAATGAAGGACATCCGGAAAAGGAGTAACTATAAAATGATAGGTATTCAATTTTTGTATAGGTGTTAGCGTGCTTAAAATCTGTAATGAAATACCTGATTCCTGCAAATGGAAAAGAATTGAGGCGATTAATAAGGGTTGGTCAAGTGATCAAAAATATTATATCCGGACGACGGATGGTAGGGAATTATTACTCAGAATGTCGGACATAAGGCAATATGGGAATAAGAAACAGGATTTTGAAGCACTAAAACAGCTTGATAAAATTGACATTTTAATCTCGCACCCGATTGATTTTGGAATTTGTAATAACGGCCAATCCGTATATTCTTTACTGACCTGGATTAAAGGGGAGGATGCAAGGACCGTTCTTCCCGGGCTAAGCAATAAAGAACAATACCAGCTCGGTGTTAAAGCCGGGGAAACATTAAGAATCATGCATCAAATTCCTGCGGCAAAAAATCAGATGCCATGGTCGGAGCGTTTCAATCGTAAAATAAACAGGAATATTACTTACTATAAAGCCTGTGGAATTCATCTGAAGGGAGCAGATAAAATAATCAAATATATCGAACAAAATCGATACCTGCTGGAAAATCGTCCCCAGTGTTTTCAACATGGTGACTACCATGTCGGAAATATGATTGTTACAAAGTCCGGGGAACTGGGGATAATTGATTTTGACAGGCTTGATTATGGCGATCCATGGGAGGAATTCAATCGCATTACCTGGTGTGCAGATATAAGTGCCTCATTTGCCTCAGGACGTATAAACGGATATTTTGATCATGATGTACCTGCTTTATTTTTCAGATTAATGGCTTTATATATTGCAAGTACCCAGCTTTCATCAGTTCCCTGGTCAATTCAATTCGGACAGGATGAAGTCAACACGGCGCTCAGACAGGCCGAAAATGTTCTGGAATGGTATGATGGATTTGAAACATACATACCAGAATGGTATGTTTCCCCCCCTCCTGAATGAGCATAATTGATACCCTAATTCAGATGCACGTTCTCTCCTCGTCCTCTTTCTTTATTGGGCTATGTAGTAATCCTGTCATATTGCTCAAAAAGGCCCTGGTTTTTGTGAGAGGGTTTTATGCTGATTCCGGTTCCGGTAATTCCCATTTTCGTATCGATAACAAGGGCCCTCACCGCCCGCAAAGCGGGCGGCTTTCCCCGAAATTACTGAAAAAAGAGACTGCAAAATAAATTGCAATTATTAGGTGCAATTATTAGGTGCAATTATTAGGTGCAATTATTAGGTGCAATTATTAGGTGCAATTATTAGGTGCAATTATTAGGTGCAATTATTAGGTGCAATTATTAGGTGCAATTATTAGGTGCAATTATTAGGTGCAATTATTAGGTGCAATTATTAGGTGCAATTATTAGCTTTTACTTTTATTCGATTTACTTCACGTCAATTTATCCTTATTTTTTTAATTACCCAGGTATATCTTTTGACAACTTCCATACTATTTTTACTCTTTTTAATATTATTTATGGAAAAGCCGGTCAGCAAGCTGACCGGTGAGAATACTGGTACCTGAAAAGCAAATCGAAAAAGGTTGCCGGGAATGTCTGAATAGGGGGATTACAGCTAACCTGCCCGGGTTGATTTTTATCGTTTTTCCATAAAGTCTGTAAAAAGAGAATATAAAATAAGAGAATAAAAGAAGAGATTATAAATGGGTAGAAAAAATACCGGGAAAGCCTGAAAAAGCTTCAGGCCTCGTCGTATCCGATCTCTTCTTTTGTAAGGTAGCAGGCAGGGTCATCCGCCCAGACGTTTCCGTAGACTGCTTCAGCCCGCACCCGGAAGTTCCCGTTGCAGACGTCGAACCATTTGCAGTGGGCGCAGCGATCCCCGTTTTCCTTGATCAGGGGTTTCCGGTTCTTGAGCCCGGCCATCAGTTTGTCGGAAAGGTCGGTCCAGATCTCGCTGAAGGGCCTCTCACGGACGTTTCCAAAGGAGTAGTGTCTCCAGAACTGGTCGGCGTGCACGGCCCCGTCCCAGGAAACGCAGCCGAAACCTATCCCTGAGGAGTTGCCCTGGTTCATGGAAAGGAGCTCGAAGACTTCGGCTGCCCTTTCCGGGTTTTCTTTCAGGAGCTTCAGGTAGAGGTAGGGGCCGTCGCAGTGGTTGTCCACGGTCAGGACTTCTGCGGGGAAGCCCTTTTCGTGCAGGGCTTTTGTCCTCTCCATGATGAGGTCCACGGCTTTCCTGGACTCTTCAAGGGAAAGGTCCTCGTCAACCATTTTAGAGCCCCTGCCGGCATAGACCAGGTGGTAGAAGCAGACCCTGGGGATATTTTCTTCCTCGAGGAGGTCAAAAATGGCGGGAATGTCCCGGACATTTTGTTTGTTGATGGTAAAGCGAAGCCCGACTTTTATACCCTCGTCCTGGCAGTTGTGCAGGCCCTCGAGGGCGGCGTCGAAGGCTCCCTTTACGCCCCTGAATTTGTCGTTCGTTTCCCTGACCCCGTCAAAGGATATGCCCACGTAGGAAAGGCCCACTTCCTTCAACTTCTTTGCCAGGTTTTTGTCAATGAGGGTCCCGTTTGTGGAAATGACTGCTCTCATCCCTTTTTCCCTGGCATAGGCTGCGAGTTCGGGGAGGTCTTTTCGCATTGTCGGCTCGCCTCCGGAAAATAGCATAACAGGAGAGCCAAAAGCTGCGAGGTCGTCGATCAGGGCTTTGCCTTCCTCGGTTGAGAGTTCGTCTTTGAATTCGACATCCTTTGCCTGGGCATAGCAGTGAACGCATTTCAGGTTGCAGCGGCGGGTCATGTTCCAGACCACTACCGGTTTCTTGTCCTTTGAAAACTGCAGCAGGTGGGAGGGCAGCCTCTTTGAGTCCCGGCCGTAGCGCAGGGCGTCGGAGGGTTCCACGGTTCCGCAGTAGAGTTTTGAAATGCCTATCATGTTCAATCCTTCGAAATGGACATTGTTTTTCAAAATTTTAAATGTTGTTTTTTGAAACCGGTTTTTATGATGTGTCTTTCCGGTTTCAACCTTCTTTTTAGATGGATAAAGTTCCCGGGTTTTCCTGCCTTTTTCCGGAATTTGAAGCCTTTTTTCAGGACTTCGGTCAGGGGATTAAAGCTGTTTCTTCAGAACTTCGAGCAGGGCTTCAAAGGTAAATTCTCCGGGCACCGCATCAACGCTAACCCCGAGACTCTCCAGGGTGTTTGCGGTCGGGGTCCCGATAGCGCCTACAACTGCCCGGCTCAGGGCTTCTTTTACTTCTTCCCCGGCTCCCATCTTTTCCGCCTGCTTCATGAAACCCCTGACCATCATGGAGCTTGTAAAGGCAAAAGCGCTTACTTCCCCCGCAAGGGTGCGCTCGATGAGCTCTTTCTGGATGTCCCCTTCGGGTATGGTAAGGGTGTATACCTTTGTCTCAAATACCGTAGCTCCGCATTTTTCCAGGCCTTCGATGAGCAGCCTCGAGCCATACTTGCTCCTTGCGGCATCCACGGTTTTTCCCTTAACTTCGGGGCAGAGGGCTTCTACAATTCCTTCCGAACTGTAGTCCCCGGGCAGGAAGGGCTTTTCCACTCCTATTTTCACGAGTTCTTTTTCCGTGTTAGGGCCGATTGCAATTACCTGGCTCTTTTTCAGGGCTTCGGTAAAGCTTTCCCTTTTGCCTTCCGGGAGTTTGTCCAGGGTGAAGGTGATCCCGTTTGCACTTGTGAAGATCACGTAGTCTGAAACCCCTTCCAGAACCCTCTGCACGAAGGGCTCGAACCCCTCGTCCTTCATGTCTTCCAGCCGGATCATGGGGGCGTAAAAGGACTCAAAACCGTAGTCCCTGGCAAGGGCTTCGGACTTCTCCCGATAGCTTTCGGGCCTCATGATCGCAAGTACGGGGAGCTTTGCTTCGTTTGCGTCTCCTATTACTTCGCCTATCGTTTCGCCTGTCATATGCCTGATCCTCCGGAGTTCCGGTTTAAAAATCGGTTCCCGTAAGCTGTTCCCCGAGGATGTCATGGAGGCGGACAACGTCTCCTACCACTGTGATAGCAGGCGCTTTTACACCTCTTTCTTCTGCCAGGTCCGCGATGCTTGCAAGAGTACCCACGGTCACCCGCTGGTCGGGCCGGGTGCCTCTCTCAATAAGGGCTACCGGGGTTTCGGAGTCTTTCCCATTTTTCATGAGCTCTTCGGCATTCCGCCTGAGCATCTTTACCCCCATCAGGATCACGATAGTCCCTTCAAACTTTGCCAGGGCGTCCCAGTTGAGCCCGCTTTCTTCCTTTGTGGGGTCTTCATGTCCCGTAATGAAGGTTACCATGGAGGTGCTTTCCCTGTGAGTAACGGGAATTCCGGCATATGCAGGCACTGCGATTGCGGAGGTTATCCCGGGCACTATTTCGAATTCGATGCCTTCCTGCACGAGAGCTTCGGCTTCCTCTCCGCCTCTCCCAAACACGTAAGGGTCTCCGCCTTTCAGCCTGACAACCATCTTACCTTCCTTTGCTTTCTGCACAATCGCTTCATTGATTTTGTTCTGGGTGAGGGTGTGCTTCCCGGCAAATTTTCCAGCATCGATCTTTTCCGCACTATCCGGCATTGAACTCAGGATCACTTTTCCCGGAAGCTGGTCATAGATGATGACTTCAGCTGTGTCGATTAACCGGCGGGCTTTCAGGGTGAGGAGTTCAGGGTCCCCCGGACCCGAACCCACGAGATAAACTTTTCCGTAATTTCCTGACATGTGACTATGATTCCTTTTAATTTTTAGATAGAAAATGCAATCTGGAGATGTTAACGAGCTTTTAGAATATATATTATCCTGAAAATCGCTCCAGGAATAATACAACAAATTTCCGTTTGCAGCCCGGAAATATCAAAATCATTACATTTCCTGTTTTACAGTATGAAATATTTCTTTGTTTCTTGATTCATAACCGCTGGGAATTGACCTATGTGTGATGAGATTTGGATTATTATAGGTTAGAAGTTACTTCATAAGTGCTAAATTATGATTAAGGGGAATTGAATTAAAAAGTTGAAAACCCGGCAATCAGGAACCTGGAATAAGGAGCTGAAATCCAGTAATAATTTTCAGGACCTCTGTTTCCAAAGCTATATTGATTCTCAAATTAAACTATATATTTATACTTATATTATTTTTTTATTGATGTATTCATACTTGCCGGAGCTCCGGACAAGCTCAAATTCTGAATAGGGAATCAGTACAATTGGGAGGGGAATATATTGCAAGATAAGCCTGAACTTCTACCATTGCAGAAGCTTGGAGCCAGGGAAGATGAGCAGAATCCCGGTGTTATCAATTTCGGTTTTTTTTTACCCGGGGTATCGGCAGAGCAGGGTAATCGTTTGTGGGTGAGGGTGATCCACGAAAAAGACCAGTTTCTCCAGGCCATACAGCCAAAGGATTATGAAATGGAACATTCGGTGGACCCCGGGTACGGGGATTACTGGTCTGCAACAATAACGATCAGGCCCGAAGATAGGCTGACTCCGGACTCTGCATGGGGCAGCTCAGGGAAGTATGTCTACCGCTACTGCCTGAAAAACCCGGGTCGGGAGCCTATTGACTGGGTTATAGATCCCTTTGCCCGGGAGTTCGGAATCGGGAAATTATCCTCATTCACTCTTGGGTACAAAAAGCAGTATGATTGGAGCCAGCCTGAGAGCGTCTGGAAAACACCTTTCCTGGACGATATTATCCTTTACGAACTGATGATCAGTGAGTTTGCGTCCGATATCGACGGAATGGTTTCCCGCCTGGATTACCTGGCAGACCTGGGGATTAACTGCCTCGAGTTGATGCCCCTTTCCAATGTCGAGAAGAGGGTGGACTGGGGATTTGCCCCGATCGGGTATTTCGGTGTGGATGAGCGCTTCGGAAACAGGAAAGACCTGCAAAAGCTGGTAGATGCGGCTCACCGGAAAAACATTGCAGTCATAGTGGATTCCGTCTATGCCCATACCAGCCACCTTTTTCCTTACTATTATGTTTACGATAAACTCGAATGGCCCGAAGCCGAGAACCCATTTATGGGCCCGTTTGCCGAAAACGTCTATGGGAAAAGTACGGATTTCAACCGTAAATTTACCCGTGATTTCTTTTTGACAGTAAACCACCACTGGCTTGACTGCTACCATGTAGACGGTTTTCGCTATGACTACGTCCCCGGGTACTGGCTTGAGGGTTCGGAAAACGGCTATACTAAGCTTGTGAAGGACACGTACCAGCTTGTAAAAACAAAAAAAGATGCCGGTAGTCACTGGCAGCGCTTTTTCAGAGGGAATTCCGTAAACCTTATACAGTGTGCTGAACAGCTTCAAAAACCAATTGATGTTCTGAACAGTACTTATAGTAATTGTACCTGGCAAAATGGAACCCTGCATGCGGCAAGGGGCGCCGGGAGTAACCCCGAAGGGCTTTCTTCCCTGGGGCTGTTTTTTGGCCTTTTCGGTTACCCGGCAGAGGTTTCGCATAACGGGGACAGAATCACAAAAACTGCACTCCAGTATATTGAAAACCACGATCATTCCCGTTTTGTCTGCAAGTTCGGGACAGTTTTCCCTGAAAATGAGAAAAATGAACTCCTTAAGGAGGGCAATCGTGCACTCTGGTACAAAGTGCAGCCCTACCTGATAGGCATGTTCACGGCAAAGGGCATTCCCATGCTCTGGCAGGGGCAGGAATTCGGGGAAAATTACTACCTCCCCGAGGAAGGGTGGGGGCGGGTGCTTTTGTACCGGCCCGTGCGCTGGGACTATTTCTATACTCCTGAAGGCAAGTCTACGGTCAGCCTCGTCAGGAAACTGGTACAGCTTCGAAGGGAGAACCCGCAATTTTCCAGAGGGGAGCACTTCTTCTATAATGATTCCCTGTACCTGTCCAGGAAGGTAATGCTCTTTTCCCGGAAGTACGGGAACCTTTTCAGCCTTATTGCCCTGAACTTCGGAGACCGGGGTCAGACGGTACCTTTCATCTTCTCCCATGAAGGCAGTTACAGGGAGGAACTCCACGGCCAGGAAAATTTGGCAAAGGTCTCTGCAGGGGAAGAGGTTCAGCTTTTTGTACCGAGCAATTACGGGAGGATCTGGACGCTGAAATCCTGATACATAAGCCATGAACCTGATTATACGCTGGAATCCTGATACATAAGCCAGAAACCGATCGGATGTTGAAACATGATCTAGACTGTGTAGGCGGACTGATTGGATGCTGAAACCGGGTATGACCGGATTTGGTTTTAATGGGTAAGAGATTTAGCTCCAAAAATTGGCTGTATTCTGCTTTTCTCCTGCCCTTTTTCTTCCTGTATTTTTTCCTCCTTTGAGGTTTTTCTCCTGTGTCCTGTCAGTGGTAATTCATAAATACTCCTGACAATATTAATTGGATTCATCATGCTTCGCGTAACATTTCTCGGAACAGGAGGTTCTCTCCCTACCCGCAACAGGAACCCTTCCGCAGTGATGGTCAACCGGGAAGGAGAGCTTATCCTTTTTGACTGCGGGGAAGGTACTCAGCAGCAGATGATGCGGGCAAAGACAGGGATGATGAGCCTTTCCTCTATTTTTATCAGCCATTTCCACGCGGACCATTTCCTGGGGATCCCGGGCCTCATCCAGACCATGTCTTTCATGGGCAGGAAGGAGCCTCTCGTAATCTACGGCCCGAAGCATACGCGGGAATTCACGGAACTCTTCCGGGCTCTCGGGTACTTCAACCTGAAGTATGAAATCAGGGGTGTGGACCTGAAACCGGGAGATGTTGTTGAGGGAGACGGGTATGTAATCCGCGCCCTTGAAACCGTGCACAGTATCCCGAGCCTGGGATATGCCCTTGTCGAAGACATGCGGCCCGGCCGTTTCAACCGGGAGAGAGCTGTCGAACTTGGAGTTCCCCCTGGCCCTCTTTTTGCAAAGCTCCACAGGGGAGAACCCGTTGAAGTGGAAGGAAAAACCGTCCGGCCGGAAGAAGTTGTAGGTGAACCCCGCCCCGGGAGGACCATAGTTTATACCGGGGACACCAGGCCCTGTGAAGCCGTGCTCGAAGCCAGCAGGGATGCCGACCTCCTGATCCACGACGGAAGCTTTGCCGACGAGATGGCCGACTGGGCGGAAGAGTCGATGCACTCAACTGCAGGGGAAGTTGCAGCCCTTGCAAAGGATGCCGGGGTCAGGCAGCTTGTTTTGACCCATGTCAGTTCTCGCTACTCTGATGACGTGGAGCCCATAATTAATGATTCAAAAAAGATATTCGAAAATGTCATCGTGGCAGAAGACCTGATGGAACTTGAAATCCCTTTAAGGCAGGAATGAATATTCGGTATTTTGCGCTTTAATTAAGTCTACGGCCTGATATTTCCAAATACCGTCGTTCATTTCCGAAGTATTTTTAGAAAACGTATTTTTTGAAAAAAGATTTCGAGAAGAAAATCTCCCGGAAAAGATATCCGGGAACTCAGACGAGGGTCCAGTCCAGTTTATTATCTTCTGCGTCGTAAAGGAAAACTTTCATGGTCTTGTCTTCGACTTCGTAAGTCGGCCTGACTCCCAGGTAGAGGGTATCTCCTTCCTTAATGTCGAGTTCCCCTTTTACCCTTCCGAAGTACACTCTGCCTTTAGTGTCCTTTTCTTCGACTGTTATGCCTTTCCACATCAAGTTTTCTATTATGTTTAAAACCACGCATTCAAATCGGTCGGTTTCTCGTATTTCATTCATGAGGATCCCTTCACACGCTTGTTTCAAGTCCCTTTTGCGGACCTTTTTCAATCTCAGTTCGGAGTTTGTTCAGACTTTTTACTTTAGATCTGGTTCAGACCTTTTACTTCAGATCTGGTTCAGACCTTTTACTTCAGATCTGGTTCAGACCTTTTACTTCAGATCTTTATTTAAGCCTTTATTTCCGATCTCAATTCAGATAAGATGCCGATTTTTCTAAATAAAGCTATTCCCAGAGCTTAATGGCTGATCTATTTGAAAGCTGGTTGTTCAGTTCTTAAAAAAGAGGTTTTGAAAAAAGGATTAGCAGTGAACCAAAACAACCACCGCCTGGATAATTCATTAATGTGTTGGAAATTTATCACCATACAAAAAACTCATCTATAATGAGCAATTCATTGCAGCACGGAAAACTCCTTCCTGAAAAGCTCATACGTAGAGCCCGTTTGGGTCCTGGGTAGGTTCATTTTTTCCGAGTTTTGAAAAGGCTTTTTCGAAGTCTTCTGCCCTGACTGTTTCCCTGTCTTCAATAATTACCTGGTGCAGGGCGGTTTTCAGGACCTTTTCGACCAGGTCCCTGCCTGAAAGCCCTTTTGCTTTCTTTGCCAGGGTTTTGAAATCGCAGTCTTCTACGGGAAGGGGGAAGGTCTTTACGTTGGATTCGAAGATCTGCCTTATCTCTTCTTCTCCGGGGAGCACGAACTCGATCTCTTCTTCAAACCTGCTCCTTACCGCAGCGTCCAGGGATTGGGCCCTGTTTGTGGAACCTATGGTGCAGACCCCTTCGCGTTCTTCGATTCCGTCCATCTCGGTCAGGAGGGCGTTTACGATTTCACTTACGTCTCCCCTGAGTTCCTGGAAGCGCCTGTCCAGGGCTATGGCATCCAGTTCGTCGATGAAAATGATGCACGGCGCCATTTCTTCCGCCCTGTCGTATAGCTGGTGGATCTGCCTGGAACTGTCTCCTACGTATTCCCCAATCAGCTGGGTGGCTTTGACGGGGATGATGGGAACGTCAGTCTTGTTTGCAAGGGCTTTTGCAAGCATGGTTTTCCCGGTTCCCGAGGGGCCGAAAAAGAGGATGTTTCTCGGAGCCCATTTCCCGAAACGTTCCGGTTCATCAAGGAAGCGTTCGATCAGTTTGCATTTCCTTTTTGCGTTTTCCTGCCCTATCACGTCATCGAAGACAACATCGCTCTTGATTTCATTTGTGGAGAAAAGGCTGTTTTCTTCCTCTGTTACGATGATTGACGTGTTCATCCCGATCAGCGACTCGGCAGGTTCGACATCGATTATCCGGTACGCAAAGTCCGGAAACATCCTCCGGTCAAAGAGGTAATCTCCCTTGCGGGCAACGTACCCGTTCCATTGTTCCCGAGCGTAGAACTCAAAAACGTCTCTGTTTTCAACTATGGGGTACTCTTCCATCATTCCGCTCATCGGGTACCCTTCAGGTTTCAGGATTAGCAGCTCGGAAGTGGATTTTCCGAATTCCGTACTGGTTGTATGACTCTTTTTTGTGTTCACTCGGTGGGAGACAGTTCGCACTTTGTTATCAACTCGAATGCTTTTCTTTAATTAATATGTAAATCAAGGGAGCTAATAAAATTAACCCTTTAAAACAATTTACATTTTGGGGGCAGCTTTCGCGACCATATTCAGGGGAAAGATCTGCTTTTGAAGTTGCTTACATCCCTGAATTTGTGTTTATTTTTCAGGAACTGTGTTATTTTTTCCGAAATCCTGGTATACATTTCCAGAGTTATGGGATTTTCCGGAAACCGTTTTTGTGTTAGGAAGTTTTATTGATTTGAGGGGATGGGGTTATAGCTCACATCTCTATTTAAAATCTCTCTTGGCCGGATATGTGCTTTCTTCTTCAGGGAAACAATTCCCATTAATTCCCATGATGCTTTTTTTGCTAACTATTCCGGCTTCTGAATCGAAAGAAGCCCTGGCAAGTAACAATTATATAGGCATATATTCAAATAATATGTGCTTATGTATTGCGGGATATAATACTAATGTAAAATATTATATATGAGTAAGAAATTATATGAATATGGTACTCAGGTACTTTTTCGCTTAATGTGCGTTAATTTGAATCCCGTACATATAATGCCAGCATAGCTAATGTTGGAAGAAAGCAAAAGCTAATATATTAAAACTATATTATAAAATTATCGAATATTTAATTTAGAGCATGGTTTTTATGTTTACAATGCAGAACACGGAAGGTTTCGATCAGGTCACTCTTGATAGGATGAATTCAGAAGTTAAGAAAATCATGAGTAAGCACGATCCGAAATCTAAGAATTACACGAAAAATTACGAAAAGATCGAAGAGCAGGTCTTTGATCGGTACTGTACTGAAGTCTTCAGGCCTTCTCTGAAACTCTGAAACTCTCCCGTGAGGGAGACAGGATTGTTCTTACGAACATCCTCTTTCTTTTTTTTCATAATTTCTTCAAGCTTTTATTTTGTATCTTCTATTTTTTACCCTTTCAATTCACCAATACATACATTTTTTTATTATGTAACCTCCATTTTCACCCCTTCAATTTAATACTTTGTATTTTTTTATTGTGTGTCATCTATTTTTATCCTTTCAATTCTATACTTAGCATGTTTTTTTATTTTTAGTCCTCTATTTTTTTGCCCTTTTAATTCAATACTTAGCATGTTTTTTATAGTTTTATTTCTTATATTTCTCCATGTTTTTGAAAAAAGGCTTCATGTTTTTAGTACTGGCTCTTGCATTTTTACTGATGTTTTCGACCCTGGCGGTAGCTGAAAATTCAACACTTGGTGAAGGGGTTCCGGATACTGCTGTGAACTCGGAATCTGACCTTTTCACCCAGATGAAAAACAATATCGACATATATAATGAGAACATCAGCTCGGTCCCGAGTTTTGTGACGAATCTTGTCGATAGCAAGGAAATCCTTTTTATCATTACTCTCGATGATGGTTCGGAAATGAATGTCCACGGCTCTACTGATGAAAAAGGGGTGTTTGTGCTTTTTGAGGAGATAAACGACACTTCGGGCCTTGAAGATGCCCTTCTTGTCAGGAGCGATGAATCCACTGCCCGTGAAATAATGAACTCCAGTGATCCCGCTTACACGCTGAGACTGGCGTTAAAAGAGAAGACCGTAGTTATTGAAAACGCAAGTTTCTTTGAAGGTATCGTACTCTGGTTTGCGAAATCCTCTCTTGCAGACATCCTGTTTTGAGTTTTCTAAATCCCTTCTACTTTAATTATTTTTTCACTATTTTTTTCACTATTTTTTTTCACTACTTTTTACATTAATTTTTACATTGCCACTTATCATCTTTTATTTTGTTACTTTTGCATTAATGACTAAAATAATGCAGTCTGAAATAATGCAGTCTGAAGGCTTTGATTCCTCTTTGAATGGCAGGGAATACATAATTCACGAACATTTTTATATCCAGACTCCTTATTCTCAACATGCACTTTTCGGGCAAAAATAAGGTTCTGGCTGTCCTGCTCGCGGCTCTTCTGCTCATGCCGGTGGCAGGTGCGGTTTCGGATTCCGGGGACATCAAGGAAGCGGAATTTTTTAAAGCTCCTGACGAAGCTGCGGACGGAGAAAATGGCCTCTTCGATGAATTGAGTGTGAAAGCCGAACTTTATAATGAGAATTTTGATGAAGTCCCCATGCTTTTTAAAAGGCTGGTTGGGAGCCAGGAAATTGCTTTGCAGATCAAGCAGGATGACGGAAATATGCTCTATGCGACTGCGATTATGAGGGGTGGAATGGTGGGAGAATTTTATAGTTACGATACACCTGAAGATCCGATCTCGAAATTCGGTCCCTCCATGACAGTGGAAACTGACGAACAGACGGTTCATCAAATCCTTGACTCGGAAGACCCGCTTAAAGAAGCTGTCCAGAGTATGAATGAAGGGACGCTTGTAGTGGAGGTTGAGGGTTTTTTCAGAAAAGCTGTCCTCTGGACAATAACAAAGCTTTATTCCTGATGGAAATCAAGAATTAATCAAGAATTAATCGAGAATTAATCGAGAATTATAGTCCCAAATGCAAATATTCACACTTACATTACAACCACGGAAGACACGGAAAGCACGGAAGGATTGTGCCCCTACTTTCTTTATTCCGTGTTTTCCGTGCTTTCTGTGGTTAAACTTTCAATTGAGATTGGTGAAGGAATGTGGGTCCTTGACTATAATCAAGAATTAATTGAGAATATATCTGTTTTAGAAATGGAACTCCCGGTCTGAACTGGGACACAGTTTTGTCTTTTGAAGGTCGGCTGTGCTCTGGGAGGCAGTTCAAATCGGTGGTACCCCGGAGCCTGAGTGCAATCGGGAACCGCCATTTCTTTTTTGAATTTTTTTAGGTCAGTGCCTTATAAATTCTCCGGGGTAGGTGAAGCTTCCTTTTTTCATCATCACGCCAGTATTTATGCTCGTATTGATTCCGGTATGCACTTCATCGCCCATGATCACCCCGAGTTTCCTCCGCCCGGTATCAACGACCCTTCCTTTGACCATTATTTTTATGTTCCTCCCGTCGTGCCGGAGGTTTGCAATTTTTGTGCCAGCTCCAAAGTTGCACCTGCGCCCGATTATACTATCTCCCGCATAGCTCAGGTGTCCCACGTGAGTGTCTTCCATGACGATCGTGTTCTTGATTTCAACGGCGTTTCCTATCCTGATATGGTTTCCAATCGCAGTGGATGGCCGGATAAAGCAATTAGGCCCGATGTCACAGTCTTTCCCGATTACCACGGGCCCTTCAATGTAGGAACCGCTTCGGATAAGGGTTCCTTTCCCAATTGCAACTTCCCCTTTCAGGGTTACATTCGGCTCTACTGTGCCTTCGCATTTTCCTTTAAGGTCTTTCAGCAGGTATTCGGTAGCCTTCAAGAGGTCCCAGGGGTACCCGATATCTATCCACTCGGCTGCCAGGGGCCTGTAGCCTACGGGCGCTCCACTGTCAATAAGCATCTGGATGGAGTCCGTAATCTCCAGTTCCCTCCTCTCGGAAGGCCGGGTCCTGTCAATATATTCGAATATGGATTCCCTGAATAGGTAGATTCCGGCGTTTGCAAGGTTTGTGGGGGGCCTTTTCGGCTTTTCCAGGATTTTTACGACTTTTTCACCTTCAGTCTCAAGCACCCCGAAGTCCGAGGGGTTCTCGACCTCTTTTACGCAGATAACTGCTTCTTCTTTCCTTGCTGCCAGGGCTTTCAGGTCGTCTGCCCCGACCAGCATGTCCCCGTTAAGCACCAGGAAAGTGTCCCCTACATGCCCACGGGCACAGCCGATTGCGTCGGCGGTCCCAAGCTGTTCTTTCTGGCGGACATAGTCGATGCTTACGCCCCAGGCTTTTCCGTCCCCAAAATATTCCCGGATCTGCTCTTCCATATAGCCGATAATGAAAACAAACCCGTCCACACCTGCTTCCACTGCAGCATCTACTATGTGCTCCAGAATGGGTTTGTTCGCAACCGGAAGCATTACTTTCGGGCAGTCGGAAGTAAGAGGCTCCATGCGGGTCCCTTTGCCTGCTGCAAGGACAACGGCTTTCATGCGAGTGCCTCCTTTACGATTTTTTCAGCCATTTCGAAGATCCCATCAACGTTTTCCCTGGCTTCGGCCGTGATCCTTACCTTTGCTTCGGTCCCTGAGGGGCGGACAAGCACCCAGCCGCTTTCCAGTTCCACCCTGATGCCGTCGATATCCAGGACTTTTCCCAGGGGTTCGAGCTTTGCCTTCACTTTTTCCATGAATTCGGCTTTCTTTTCGTTTGCACAGGGCAGGGCGCCCCTCTTTGTTGCATAATGGGGAAGCTCTTCCCGGAGTTTGCTGAGCGGCTTTTCTTTCACGATTTCAACCAGCTTTGCAGCTGCATAAATCCCGTCAGGGCAGTAGGAGATACGCGGGAAAATCCAGCTTCCCGAAGGTTCTCCCCCGTATACCGCCCCATGCTGCTTGATGCCTTCCGCCACATAGACATCCCCTACCCTTGTTCTCACCATTTCGGAAGCAGGGAGGGAGTCGTCAACCATCATTGAGGTGTCCACAGGCACCACAACCGTGCCTCCTTTCTCCCCGCATTCGTAGCGTCCGAAGATTGCAAGCAGCTCGTCTCCTGAGACGAAGTTTCCTTTCTCGTCTACAGCCATCATCCTGTCTGCGTCCCCGTCGTGGGCGATTCCGAGGTCGGCTCCAAAGCTTACAACGGCTTTTTTGAGAATGGAGAGGTTCTCGTCGGAAGGTTCCGGGTTCCGGGCAGGGAAATGCCCGTCCGGCTGGGCATTGAGGGTTATGACCTCACAGCCCAGCTCCCGCAGGAGGTAAGGAGTAATGGTCCCTCCGGCCCCACAGCCGCAGTCCAGCACCACGCGAAGGGGTGCTCCCTCCGCAAGTTTTTCTATCATGTCCATATGGCTGCGGACAGCATCCCCTTTTTCCGTAACCTTCCCTATCCTGTCCCAGGAGGCGAGGGAATAGCCGGAATTTTCAATCGCATCCTCGATTTCCTCCTGCTGGGCAGAGTCAAAGGCCATCCCGTCAGGGTTCCAGAGCTTGATTCCCACATACTCCGAAGGGTTATGGGAGGCCGTAACCATGACCCCGCAGTCATAGTCCCGGGCTGCGTAGGCGAGGGTGGGGGTGCTCACAAGCCCGACCCTTGTAACGGTACAGCCTGTCGAGGTCAGCCCTGCGATCAGGGCGTGCTCGATCATTGATGCAGCGGTTCTCGGGTCTTTGCCGATTACCGCTTTTTTTTTCCGACTTCCCAGCACAAGCCCTACTTTCAGGGCAAGTTCGGGGCTGATATCTTTATTTGCAATTCCTCTGATTCCTGATGATCCGAATAGTTTCATTCATTCCACTCCGAGATTCCCGGAAAAGCGTTGGTTCTTTCTCCTATTTGGATTTTTCTCCACTCCAAATAGATTTTCCTTACTTCAATATGGATTTTCCTTTATTCCACGGTTACGCTCTTTGCCAGGTTGCGCGGTTTGTCTATTGAACAGTCCCTGGCAAGGGCGGTATAGTATGCAAGGAGCTGCAGGACCACAGTACTCAGAATCGGGGTCAGGAGTTCATCCGTGCTGGGAACCCTGAGCACCACATCCACATATTTTGCAATCTCGGTATCTTCCGCGTCCGCAACCGCAATAACGACTGCATCCCTCGCTTTTACTTCCTTTATGTTGCTGAGCATCTTTTCGTAGGTCTGCCCTCTGGTTGCAATGGCGACTACCGGTGTTTTTTCGTCCAGCAGGGCAATTGGCCCGTGTTTTAGTTCCCCTGCAGCAAAGCCCTCTGCGTGTATGTATGAAATTTCCTTGAGTTTGAGGGCTCCTTCAAGGGCTACGGGGTAGTTCAGGTTCCTGCCCAGGAAAAAGTAGCTCTTTGCATCGGCAAAGGCTTCGGCACATTCCTTTACTGTTTCTTTCCTGTTCAGGATCTGCTGGATCTGGCCGGGAATCTTTCTCATCTGAATTATAAAGTCCTTGACGTAGTCCGGGCTTACTTTGCCCCTCAACTGGGCAAATTTCATGGCAAGCAGGTAAAGTACGGTTAACTGGGCCGTAAAGGTCTTTGTGGCTGCAACCCCTATTTCAGGGCCTGCCCGGGTGTAAATAATACTGTCCGTTTCCCTGGTGATTGTGCTACCCACAACGTTCGTGACCGAGAGGGTGGGACAATAGTATGATTTGATGCCCCTGACAGCTGCGAGGGTATCAGCGGTTTCCCCTGACTGGGTAATTGCGATTGCAAGGGTCCTTTCGTCCATTACCGGGTTCCGGTACCTGTACTCGGAACAGACATCAATATCGGAGTGTATGCCTGCCAGTTGTTCAAAGAGGTACTTTCCGAGAAGCCCTGCGTTCCAGGAAGTCCCGCAGGCCAGGACCTGGACCCGGGAAAGCCAGCGGATCTCTTTCTCGCTCATGTTCAGGTCTTCCAGGAATATGTCTCCTTCGAGTTCCGATATCTTGCCTGCCAGGGTATTGTGGATAGAGTTGACCTGTTCGTGGATCTCTTTTAGCATGAAATGCTCGTACCCGGCTTTTTCAGCAGCTTCGATATCCCATTCGATCCTTTCGACCCTTCTTTCCAGGGGATTTCCGTCAAGGTCATATACTTCAACTGTTTTCGGGGTCATTACCGCCATTTCAAAGTCATTTACGAAAATAACGTCCCTGGTATGGTTAAGGAAAGCCGTAACATCCGAGGCTGCAAAGTTTTCCCCGTTTCCTACCCCTATGACAAGAGGGCTGTCTTTCCTGGCAACGAAAAGTTTCCCGGGTTCATCGGAAGAAAGAGCTCCGATCGCATAAGACCCCTCAATCTCAGCCAGAGCCTTGCGAAGCCCTGTTAACAGGTCAAACCGTTTTTCGCTTGCTTCCGGACTTCCGTAGACCTGCCTGTGCAGGAGGTGTGCGATTACCTCTGTATCGGTCTCGGACTTGAACTCGTAGCCTTCCTTTATCAGCCTTTCCTTCAATTTCATATAATTTTCGATAATCCCGTTGTGCACTACCGAGATTTTAACCTCGTTTCCCGAGGTATGAGGGTGAGAATTTATTGTGCTCGGACGGCCGTGGGTTGCCCAGCGGGTATGCCCGATCCCCACATTGCCTCCCAGTTTTTCCGGAAGTTCAGCTTCAAGGTTTACGATTTTTCCTACTGTTTTGTAAGTCTCAAGCTTTTCGTTCTGGACAGTGATGCCCGCAGAGTCGTATCCGCGGTATTCGAGTTTCTTTAAAGATTCTATGAGCATCGGTGTGGCAGGTTTTTCTCCCGCGTATCCTACAATTCCGCACATTTTTTATCCCCCTTTTACCTCACAGGACCACCGAACTACGGGGAAGGTGCCTGTATACGGTCTTTCCCGATTCGACCTGGCAGTCGACGGCAATCGTGACTCCGGCTTTTACGAGCACCCTGCATCCGATGTTGTTGTCGTCGCCCACAATTGTTCCGAGTTTCGGGGCATTGTGTATGACGCCGTTCATGTTGATCTCCAGGTTTTCCTTTTCTTCCGCAACGAAATAAGAACCCAGGGTATTATTGCTGCCTATTATGGAATTTGAAACACAGCAGTGGGATGAAATCCGGCAGTCGTTCATTATAATGCTGTTCTGGATTTCTGTAAAAGGCCGGATAGAGACGTTGTCTCCTATGGTTGTCGAAGAAAGGATCACGACGTTTGGCCCGATGTCGCAGTTTTCCCCGATCATAACAGGGCCCACTATGTATGTGCCTGACCTTATCTTTGTGTTTTTCCCGACCGACACTTTCCCTTTTGTAACTACGTTGTCTTCCAGTTTTCCTTCCGTCACTGTCTCTGTTGCGGCATTCAATACGATGGAATTTGCTTTCAGGAGGTCCCAGGCGTGGACCGCATCCAGCCATTTGGAATCGGTGGGAACAGCGGTAACCGTTTTCCCCTCATCGATCATTAGCTGCAGGGTGTCTGTTATGGCATATTCTCCGTATTCGGATATGGGAGTTTTTTCTATGGTTTCGAAAACCTGTGGTGTAAAGACGTAGATTCCGGTATTTACGATGCGGCTTACGTCGCCCGGCCTTTTTTCCAGGATTTGCTTAACCTTCTTCCCTTCGGTTAGCACGACCCCGTAACCTTCGGTTTCCTCCATTTTTACGGTCAGAAGGCTTGCGTCCCCTTCGCAGTTCGAAAGGAGGTCTGTGATAGTCCTGGCTTCTACCAGGTTGTCCCCGTTCAGGACAAGAAACGCGGTATCATCGGGACCGATCAACTCCTTTGCCTGTTTGATTGCATGGGCTGTCCCGAGCTGGGCTTTTTGTTCCACATATTTTATGTTGACCCCGAAATTCAACCCATCTTCAAAATAGTCCATTATGCGTTCTTTTTCGTATCCAATAACCAGTATGATATCTTTGACCCCATTTTCTTCGAGTGAATTTATGACATGTTCCAGGATAGGCTTGTTGGCTACCGGAAGCATAACCTTAGAACGAGTAAGGGTAAGAGGCCTGCAGCGCAGCCCCTCCCCTGCTGCAAGGATGATGGCTTTCATGATATAAATGAATCTTTTTTAGAATTTATACATTGCCTTCAAAAGTTCCTGCTAGCTCCAGATCGGCACGAACCGGTATATAGAGCATCTTAGGGTATTGTTGCAGTTCCCGATGGGATGTGGTCACTATTCAATATTTTGCCGAGATCCTTTTATTTTGTAGAGTTTTGTAGAAGTTCTTTTGTAGAGGTTCTTTAAAAGGGTGTATGAAAAACTGTTCATTAAAGCTGTTCATTAAAAAAGTTTATGAATAGCGATTCGTGAAAAAAAGGCAGCAGGGGCAAGATAAAGTTTATGGAATTGTTCGTTAAAAAACGTTCGTTAAAAAACGTTCGTTAAAAAACGTTCGTTAAAAAACGTTCGTTAAAAAACGTTCGTTAAAAAACGTTCGTTAAAAAACGTTCGTTAAAAAACGTTCGTTAAAAAACGTTCGTTAAAAAAAGTGGCAGGTGACAGATGAGGTTTTATATCATCCGTACCAGGTAAAGAGCCCTGCCACATACACAAGATAAGCTCCCAGGATAAGGGCGCCTTCCCATCTTTCCAGCTTTTTGCCGGTTAAGCCGAAGATGATCAGGGCGAGCATGATTACGAACATGAAGGGAAAGTCATATCCTGTTAACTGGTCCGAAACTGGGAGCGTCCGGATCTGGGACGAGGCTCCCAGGATCATTGCGATGTCCATGGTGTTTGCCCCAAGGATGTTTCCGATGGAAAGGTCCTGGTGTCCTTTTTTGAGGGATGCGATTGCCGTTGCAAGTTCGGGAAGGGATGTCCCTATTGCCACCATGGTCAGGGCTATTATAACTTCAGGGACGCCCAGCCATTCCGCGATCTTTATTCCGGAATCGACCAGGATTCTGCTCCCTATGACAACCGAGAGAGCCCCTATAACGAAGAAGACAATGTCCTTTTGCATTTCCTTTATTTTGACCTTTCCGGACCCTGCCCTTTCTTTTCCGAAGATTTTGTACTGGGTCTTCGAGGCGTGATAAAGGAACGCGAAAAAGACCAGAAGGAGAACCAATCCGTCAGGCCCGGAAATTCCTCCATCCCGGCTCAAAAGGATCAGGACGATTCCTGAGAGGAGCATCAGGCCGCTTTTTATCGGAAATGTGTGGTCCCGGACCGGGATTGCCTTTACGACTATGATCGAACCCAGTACAAGGCCCGTATTGCAGATTGCAGAACCTACGGCATTGCCTATCGTCATGTCGGTATGCCCGATATAGGCTGCAGTTGCGGACACTGCGAATTCCGGGGCTGTGGTCGCGAAGCTTACGATGGTAGCCCCTATGATCATTTTTGGGATCCCGCTTTTATTTGAGATTGCCACGGCTGATTCTATGAACCAGTCCGATCCCTTGCTGATCATCGCAAGGCTCAACAGAAAAAGAAAGATCGAAAGTAAATCCATGGCACCCCTTAACAGCGACAAGGGATATAACTCAAACGCCTTGAGTTTCCAGTTCGACCGTTTTGATTTACCCATAAATAATTACAAAATATCTGGATTCTGTTTTTACTCACTTGGGTAACCCATACAAAGTTATAATTAGATAAAAAAGAATATTTGTTAGAAGATTTATTTCAATCATTCGGAGGTTGATTTTAATCGTTATGGGGGATTAATTTCAATCATTCGGAGGTTGATTTTAATCGTTATGGGGGATTAATTTCAATCATTTGGAGGTTGATTTTAATCGTTATGGGGGATTGATTTCAATCATTTGGAGGTTGATTTTAATCGTTATGGGGGTTGATTTTAATCTTTATGGAGGTTGATTTTAATCGTTATGGGGATTAATTTCGATCCTGAGGTGAGACTGACTCCAATCCGGTAAAGTTGACTTCAATTCTCAGAGGTCTTTTTTTCTCGGTTAGGAGCTTGATCTCGATCATATTGTATGGGGGGATTTTTATAAAGATTCGGATGAAACTGAATATTCTGGTAGTTTTAATGCTCATTGCCTCTCTTCTGGTCAGCGGCTGTTCGGATAACGGTGCAGATGAACAGGAAAGCGGGCTTGAAGGCGAGGTTGAAGGTGAAGCTGCTGATGAGCCTGGTCCGGTAACTTCTGAAACCATCGTAATCGGAACCAAACTTTTCCAGGAATCTTACATAACAGCGCATATGATTTCACTTTTGCTCGAAGATCGCGGATACAATACCGATGTGAAGGAGAACCTCGGGGGCACGCTTGTAAATTACGAGGCTCTGAAAAAAGGGGACATCCATTCTTACGTGGATTATACGGGGACCATCTACAGCCAGATCCTGAAAAAACCGCCCCTTGAGGAATGGGACCCTGAGCTCGTATACGAAGAATCCGAGCAGGGAATGCTTGAGATGGACGGGATTGTAATTGCTGCTAGCCTGGGCTTCGAAAATGCCTATGCCATTGCCGTGGATGAGGGATGGGCGGAAAGCAACGAGGTTTCCACGATAAGTGATCTTGCACCCCATGCCCCTGATATGGAAATTGGCACTGATCCCGAATTTGCCACGCGGGAAGACGGGTTGCCCCAGATCGACCGGGTCTACGGGTTCACGTTCAAGAACTACAACCCCATGGTTCCGGGCATAATGTATGAAGCCATCAAGAATGAAGAAGTGGATGCCATAAGTGCCTATACCACTGACACCCGAAATGACCTTTACGAACTGAAGGTGCTTGAGGACGATCAAAACGCCCTGCCTCCATACGATGCTGTCGTGCTGGTTTCGGCCGAGTTTGAAGAGGAGTACCCCGAAATCGTGGCGATACTTGCGGAACTCGAAGGCAGGATTGATTCGGATACCATGCGGCAGCTTAACGGGGAGTACGATATCGAAGGTAGAGATTCCCGGGACATCGCCCGGGACTTCCTTGTGGAAGAAGGCCTGATTTCGGGCTGATTCTTTCAGTGTAATCCATGAAGTTCAAAAAACTTTTTAACCGGATCGAGTCTGTCAGGCTCGAAAACGTAACGAAGAGGTACGGGGAGCGTTTCGCAGTCAGGGACCTGGACCTTGAAGTCCGTGGAGGAGAACTCATGATCCTGATCGGGCGCAGCGGTTCCGGGAAAACAACTACCCTTCGGATGATCAACCGCCTGATAGAACCCGATTCAGGGAAGGTGTCCATAAACGGGACGGATGTGGAGGAATTTGACCCGGTACGGCTCAGGCGAAGCATCGGGTATGTGATCCAGAACATCGGTTTACTCCCGCACCTGAAGGTTTCGGAAAACATAGGGCTCATCCTGAAGCTGGAAGGGTGGGATGAAGCCAAAATACGGGAAAGGGTTCGCGAACTTCTGAATTTCGTATCCCTTCCTCCTAAAAGTTTCATGGACCGCTTTCCTCACCAGCTGAGCGGGGGGCAGCAGCAAAGGATCGGGCTTGCAAGAGCTCTTGCCATGGACCCTCCCCTGCTCCTTATGGATGAACCTTTCGGGGCGCTTGATCCTCTTCTCAGGACCCAGCTCCAGGGTGAGTTCTGCAAAATAAAAAAGGAACTTGGAAAGACCATTGTTTTCGTTACCCATGACATCAATGAAGCTTTCAAACTGGGGGACAGGGTTGCCATAATGGATAACGCCTCTCTCGTTCAGGTGGGGACTCCCGAAGAACTGATCTTTGAGCCTTCAAACGAACTTGTTTCTGAAATCGTTGACTCGAAGCGCAAATACAGGCACCTTGAGGCGTTGAAAGTAAAGGATATAATGCAGCCCCTGGATCCCGGCTATTTTCTGGATGGAAGTACTCCTGCCGAAACAGCCCTTAAAAAAATGGTAGATAGCGGGCTTGAAGTCGTTCTCCTGTTGAAAGAATCCGGGGCTGCGGGGAAAATTTCCTTGAATGAAGCCCTGAAGGCCGGTGAAACGGGGAAAAACCTGAATGAAATCTCAAAACCCCTCCTCATATTCCAGGCGGAAGATTCACTTTTCGAGGCCCTTGCACAGCTCAAAGGGGAAGGGGAGTCCATGGCGCTGGTCCTGGAGGGGGAAATTCCGGCAGGTCTTCTTTTTTCCGACAGGGTTCTCCAGGGGCTGGTCTAAGAGCCTGATCTAAAAGTCTGACTTAAAATTCCAATCTAAACTTGAGGCAGCTTATGGAATGGTGGGTTACCTGAGCGAAGTGGTCCAGATTATAAATGAAGTTTTAACGGAAGTCCAGAGGGTCTGGAATACCCAGCTCCTTTCGCTTCGCACCCTTGAACACCTCTACATGTTCACGATTGCGCTTTTTGTCTCCATCCTTGCGGGCGTAGCTGTGGGAGTCCTTATTTACCGGAACCCGAAGCTTGCAGACCCGGTCCTGAACGGCCTGAACGTTGTGGAGACAATTCCGGATGTTGCGCTCCTTGTACTCCTGCTTCCCATTTTCGGGATAGGTACAGGCCCGACGGTTGCTGCTTCGATCCTCTATTCCATCCTGCCCATAGCCAGAAATACGTATACGGGCCTTGCAAACGTTCCCAGGGAATACGTAGAGATCGCCGAAGCCCTGGGGCTTAATCCCGGGGAAATCCTCATGAGAGTGCGTTTTCCCCTGGCGCTGCCCCTGATAGCAGGAGGTATCCGGATAGCTGTCGTGTTCACCATGGGAGTCGTGACACTTGGGGGCTTGATCGCTGCAGGAGGGCTTGGAGCAGCTCTCCAGAACGGGATACAGCTCTATGACATGGGGACAATCCTGGTAACAGGAGCCTGGGTCGGGCTGCTGGCAGTAATCCTGGACGGGGGAGCAGGCATTATTGAGAACAGGCTGAAGGTGAGGTACGGGACATGGTCATAAACGCAGAAATCCTGGAAGCTACCCTTGAACACCTTTTCCTGGCTTATACGGCACTTCTTGCAGGAATTATAATTGCTGTTCCTCTGGTCCTTCTTTCACTATACAGTGAGAGGCTGGCTTCAATGGTCATGAAGTTTTCAAACCTTGTCCAGGCAGTCCCGAGTTTTGCGGTTGTAGCCGTTGTAGTCCCTCTCATCGGGATAGGCTTTACCCCGGCAGTCATTGCCATTATGCTGAGGGTCCTGCTCCCAATTATTAAGAACACCTACATAGGGCTTTTCAACGTAGATCCTGCTCTAGTCGATTCTGCAAAGGGAATAGGGCTGACGGAGTTCCAGATAATCCGTAATGTCCGGCTTCCCAATGCCTATCCTGCTATATTTGCAGGGCTCAAGTTTGCTGCCATCCTTGCAAACAGCATAGCCGTGCTGACAGCCCTTATAGGAGGCGGGGGACTAGGGTCAATGATTTTCGAAGGGCTTACCAACTTCAATACTGCAAAAATCCTTGCAGGAACCCTTCCGGTTATAGCCATTGCCCTTTTCCTTGACTTCTTCTTCTCGGTGTTGGAACGCCGTTTGACCCCGAAATACCTTGAAAATGATGCCTAAAAATGATGCCTAAAGATGATGCCTAAAAATGAAACTTAGCGATGAGATCTAAATTTGAGATCTAAATTTGAGACCTATAAATGAGATGTAGAGATGAGGTTTGTTTTTTAAATTTGTTTTTATCGGATTTTATCGGGTTTTAGATTTTTATATTTAATGGTCTTTTTATTGTTTAGTTTTTCAGAATAATTTTTCACCTCTTCTTTGTGCCTCAGCAACTTATGCCTCTACTTCCACACCCTTCCAGAAAGCTACATAATTCTTGAGTTCCTTTGCAGCAGGTTCTGGGTCCGGATAATGCCATGCAGCGGCTTTGTTGACCTCTCCTTCCACAACCACGTCATAATAGTTTGCTTTCCCTTTCCAGGGGCAGGTAGTGTGGGTTTCGCTTTCCTTAAAGTATTCTCTGTTTACGGATTCTGGCGGGAAATAGAGGTTCCCTTCGATTATTTTAGGTTCATCGCTTTCTGCGAGCACCTTTCCCTTCCATGTTGCTTTTGCCATTTCTTTCACTCCCTAAGAAAGGTTTTCTTGTAACCGGATTTCAAGGTAAAAGGCTTTTTAATTGAGAATTTTCGGGTAATACTTCCCTGAACCGGTAACATTTCCCCTAACCGGTAATACTTCCCTGAAAATAGATTGGCAGGCATTGTAAAAAAACTATTCCTTCTCCTGGGATTTCCTTTCTCATTTTATATTTGATGAAAGTACTCGTGCAGCAGGTTCCCGGGGGTTTGAGGATCATAAGTCAAATTTATATATGACAATTTATATCTATTAGGGGTTATCGGGCAGTAAGTCCTCAAGGAGGTTAACAATCAGGAGTCAAATTTATATAAAACAATTGTATGATACTGTATACATTACTAAGCATTTTTGTGTTTTTTGGCAACAACACCTTGACATGTCTTACCGTTCAATTTATCTCGGATGTCCACTAAGGATTTTTATTAAGTGTACGCATTATTACAGGGAATCTCATGCTTGATCCGATACTTCTACTTGGGCTGGTAGTTGCCGTGCTTATTATGTCCCTTGCCGCACAGGCACTCAGCCGTTATTTCCGGATTCCTTTTATCATTTTCCTGTTGATCGAAGGAATTATCGTAGGGCCCGAAGTCCTGAACCTGCTGGATCCTGCCCTCTACATCGAGGGGCTCAGTGCTATCGTGGCAATCTCGGTAGCCGTTATTGTTTTTGACGGTGGGCTTCACATTGACCTGAAGCATATCAGGATGGTTCAGGAAAGTGTCCTGAAACTGACAACAATCGGAGTCCTTGTAACCTTTCTGGGAACCACGGTTTTGACCAGCCTTTTGATAGGGATCCCTCTCGAACTAGCCGCCCTTTTCGGAGCCCTTGTAACGGCAACAGGGCCGACAGTGATCTCTCCCATTGTAAGAAACATCCAGATCAGCCACAAGCTCGGCAAGATCCTGGAGCTTGAAGGGGTCCTGAATGATGCTGCCAGTGTGATCCTTGCAGCAATGGTCTTCGAATGGGTCGCAGCAGAACTCTCCGGGACGGATGCGGTAGTCTTTATCCTTTACAGGTTGGGAATCGGAATTGCTCTGGGTTCTTTCAGCGGTTTTGCTCTCCGCTGGTTCTTTACCCGGGGGACGGCGATCAGCAAACAGACCGCAAGGCTGGTTTCCCTTACCGCCGTGTTTGCCTGCTTCGTCCTTTCAGAATACCTTGGCAATGAGTCAGGGATTCTGGCTGTAGCTGTCTTCGGGATCATCCTCGGAACTTCGGAATTTCCTTACAAGGAGACCATCAAGGAATTCAAGAGCGACATTGTGATTGTGATGCTCTCCCTGATTTTCATCCTGCTTGCGGCAATGCTAAAATTCGAGGATATCCAGAGGATAGGGGCAAGCGGGATAGCCCTTGTGCTGCTTCTCGTGTTCCTGATCCGCCCGGTGGCGGTCTTCGTTTCAATGTGGAACTCGCGGATCGGCACGAATGAGAAACTTTTCATTTCCTTCGTTGGGCCCAGGGGCGTTGTGCCGACTTCGGTTGCGACTTATTTTGCAATCAAGCTTGATTCGATGGGCATTCCCGGGGGGCAGACCCTTGTGGGGCTTGTCTTCCTTACGGTTATCATCACGGTCTTCATGAGTGGCAGCCTGTCAAAAAAAGTGGCAGATATACTGGAGGTAATCCCTATGGAAATCCTTATCATTGGTGGAGGAAAGGTAGGCAGGATTCTTGCCGAACGCTTTGACAGAAGAGGAGAAAATGTTGTAGTTGTGGACATTTCAGAGGATAACTGCAAGAAGTGCATGGAACTCGGAATCCGGATCGTCCAGGGCGATGCCGGGGATGTAAATGTCCTGAAAAAGGCAGGAATTGAAAATGCCAAATATGTGGTTGCGACAACCAATAAGGACAACACGAACCTTCTCTTCTGCCAGATTGCAAAAGCTTCTTTCGGATTCAGGGGTGACCAGCTGGTAGCCAGGGTAAACGAGATCGAAAACCTGCAGGCTTTCTGGGATCTGGGCATCCGCGCCATGAGTCCGGCCACGACAACGGCAGTTGTGCTTGACAACATGATCGGACGGCCCCACCTCTTCTCCATGTGCGAGGTGGGGGGTGAAGGGGACATGATGGAAGTCAAGGTCACTAACCCCAAAGTAGTCGGGAAAGCCATCAAAGATATCCAGTTCCCTGAAAAGAGCCTCCTTGTAATGGTGCAGCGGGGTAGTGATTCCATCATCGCTCACGGGAGTCTTGTGCTTGAATATGAAGATATAATAACCGTGATCGGGGAAGGGGATGCAGCCAAGCGAACTGCTGATATACTTCACAAATAATTTTAAATATTTTGCAAGGTATAGTCTTTGATAATAGTCCTTGATAATAGTCCCTAACAATATACTTCCTTATAATATACTTTCTGAAAATAAAAAAACTGCGAAAATAATTTAGCATTATAAATTCAGGCTTAAAAAGGACGAGTGATTTCTTCCCTGTGTGTGAAAAACATGTGCGTAAGGGGATAGTCACTCTGATTTTCTTCTCCTGAATTTTTTCCTGTGGGGGATAGCAGACTGATTAAAGACTGAACACTTTCACCCTGCTTTGTACAGCTTTAAATATTCCAAATGCATACCTTAAAGTGCCTCTCTATAAGAAGACAACCAAGAGGCCTGAGGTAGAACTATGAGACAAATTGCAGAATCAATTAAAGACAGGTTTTTGAAACTTGGCGTCGATGTGCCTATTGAGGACATCGAAGAAAGACTTGACGAACTGATAACGAAATTCAAAGTTCCTGACAATGAAGCGCAGCGCAGCGTTGTCAATTATTTCTTGAAGAAATATTCCATTCCTAAAAATGAGTTTTATGTGAGACAGGCTGAGCCTCAACTTACCAAAATTACTGATATCTCTGAAAATGGGCAGTGGGCAAACATTAATGCAAAGGTCATACAGCTCTGGGAAAACAGTCACGAGTCTATTTCCCAGGTCGGACTTCTGGGGGACGAGACTGGCATCATAAAGTTTACCAAATGGCAAAACGCTGAACTCCCTAACCTCGAAGAAGGGGAAAGCTATCTTTTCCGAAGTGTGGTGACGGGTGAATATAACGACAGGTTCCAGGTCCAGCTCAATCGAAATAGCTCGGCAGAGAAGCTTTCCGAACCAGTGGAAGTCGGAGGGGGCGATTTCACTCCAGGCCAAAGGGAGTCCGAACTCAGGAATATTGTCGACCTTGAGGGAAATAACCAGTGGGTTACGGTCAGGGGAAAAGTGGTGCAGCTCTGGGAAAATTCCCACGAGTCAATAGAGCAGACCGGGCTTGTAGGGGATGAGACTGGGGTTGTCAAGTTTACTAACTGGGCAAGTTCCGAACTTCCGGACATGGAAGAAGGCAAAAGCTACCTGTTGAAAAACGTGGTGGTGAGCGAGTGGAACGGCAGAGCTCAGATCCAGCTTAACCGAGGGAGTTCTATTGAAGGTCTTGATGAGGATATTGAAGTTGGGACCTCAACTTTCACATACTCCGGAGCAATGGTGGACATCCAGACCGGCTCAGGGCTGATCAAACGCTGTCCCGAGTGCAAGCGGGCTCTTGTGAAAGGCGCCTGTGCAGAGCACGGGAAGGTGAGGGGGGAATACGATCTAAGGATCAAGGCGGTCCTGGATTCCGGAACTTCTACCCAGGATGCCCTGATAAACCGCGAACTTACCGAAGAGCTTGCAGGCATCTCCCTTGACGGCGCAATTGCCATGGCTGCAGATGCTCTTGATCCGGGGGTTGTGCTGGACAGGCTGAAACAGGAACTCATAGGAAGGTATTACATAGTTAGCGGTCCGAAACTTGACCGGTACCTCCTTGTGGAATCGATTGCACCGAAGGATTCTCTGGACAGGGAACTCCTTGAGGCAATGCTTGCGGAACTGGAGGTGGAGTAAAATGGCTGGCTTTTTCAGAGAAGTGGCACGTAGAGTATTTGCTCAGGAATTGAAGGATTCGAACCTGACCTCCAGGGACGAGAGCGACCAGTACGCTCCGCAGTATCTCCTGACCCCTACCGGGGCAAAAGTGAACCGCATCTTTCTTGTGGGCACCCTTATCGAAAAAGAGGACATCGGTACGGACTCCGAGTACTGGAGAGGCAGGGTATCGGACCCGACGGGCTCTTTCCTTGTCTACGCAGGGCAGTACCAGCCCGAACCCGCACAGTTCCTGTCGGAGTGCGAACTTCCTGCTTTTGTGGCGGTGGTGGGGAAGGCCAGTACCTACACCACAGATGACGGAAATGTCTTAACTTCAATCCGTCCCGAATCTATCCAGCAGGTGGACGAACTGACCCGGGACCTCTGGGTGCTCGATACGGCAAAAGAGACTCTTGAACGGATCAAGGGCTTTGAGACGGAAGAAGACCCAAACGCAAAACTTGCAAAGGAACACTATGCAACGGATACGGCTTTTTACCGTTCTATAGTTAAGAAAACACTTGAGTCCCTAAGGGAAAATGTGTGATTGAAAACCTTTCCGGAGAACAGGAGATTTATTTTCCTTTTCTCTGTTTTTCCTTTTCTCTGTTTTTCCTTTTCTCTGTTTTTCCTTTTCTCTGTTTTTTCTTTTCTTTTCTTTTCTCTGTTTTTTCTTTTCTTTTCTTTCGTTTGCTAATAAGGTTAAAGGCAAAATCTTGATAAACAAAAGAAGCATGCTTATGAATAAAAAGCATCACGAGATGATCCTGTGAAAACTTATCTTCTGGTCTGGTTCAACAGTGAAGGTGAACGTCCTTCCGAGGTCAACAGGAGACTTATGTCTCTCGGTTTTGAACTCACCAAGGGCAGTTACGACTTTGAATTCCAGTGGAACGGCATCGCAAGCCTCGATCAGGTCCTGGAGCTTGGGGACAAGGTGTACCTTAGCCTTCATGGTACGGGTGCTATGTTCAAACTGGAAACTATGTGAACTTCACGACAATATGAGCCGCAAGACAATATGAGCCGCATGAACTAATGAAGCGGATAAAGGGGTAGCAGGGGCATAGGTGTCTCAGAGACTCCAGATGCCGGGTCATGGCTGTTTCCGGTAAAAAAGCTCGGTAAAATCAGTTCTTTGAAGGCATTGTTCCGGAAGTGTAGTCCGGGCTATCAATATGTGCCTTAATTTGAATTAGTTCTTTTCGGCATGTTTTCTTTTCCTTCAGGCTCATCAGTATAAGTTCAGGGTGTACCTTTTTTGCCTTTTTCAAGTCCCTTGAGGGTATCCTTAAACTTCATGAACCCGCAGATGTCTCCTTCGAGGGAAATGATCCTGCCGGTTACGGATCCTTTTTCGATTAGCAGTTCCACTACGCTGGGCCTTGACATCCTGGGTTTGGTAGGCGAGCCCGGGCAGATCAGCATTACTTCTTTTTTCTCTATCAGGGGGCGGTGCAGGTGTCCGAAAATCAAAACGTCCACGCCCATTTCCCTTGCGAGGTAGCCCTGGGCAGTAGTGTCCGTTATGGAGAGCCCTCCTTCATGCACGACTCCGATTTTTACCCCCTCAACTTCGAATTTCAGCCTTTCGGGTAGGCGCTGCCTCAGTTCAAAGGGGTCCGTATTTCCGAAAACTGCTTTAAGTTTCCCTGTAGCTTTGAAAGCTTCGTAAGCTTCGAGAGAACTGAAATCGCCTGCGTGGACGATCAGGTCGCAGTTAGCGAGAATGGTTTGAAGTTGCGGAGGGATATTACCGTTTTTCATGTGGGTGTCGGAGAGTACGATAAGTTTCATTAGAAGACCTCTTTCTAGCTCTTTACTTTTTAACTCCCTGGAACTTAACTCCATACTGTGGGATAAAGCATTGATTGTACAAAATCTGCCCTTCAGATTAGGCATACAAAAGATAAAAACGTGCAACATGGAATTGGCACGAGACCCTGATATCATTAAGTAACAGCCTCAGGTGCCTGACTGATCCGGATTAAAACCGTTTTCCGGGTTGAACCTGTGGAAATAAAAAATAGCCGGGAATTTCCCGGGAACTTATTTAAGATTCAAGGGTCAGGTCAACGAGTTCATATTCAAGGTTTTCGGTCTCGAGCCGGTTGAGGAGCGCCGCAACCTGTTCGTCGACGGATACGACAAGAGAAGAAAGCCCATGATATGCTGCCTCTATTACGGATTCGCTGGTGCCGAACATGACGTTCGGGGTTACCCCTATCTTGCGAAGAGCTATCAGGGCTTCTACTCCAATGGCTGATATATACGGTTTTGAAGCTGCGAGCATCTTCAAACGTTCGATGTCCACGTTTCTTGAACCCCCTCTCTCTACCCTGGGGACCTTGCAGACCGTAATGCTTGCGGTTTCCAGGTCGATGAGGCCTCTGAGGTTGGTGACTCCAACGTCTTCCCCGACGTCTGCATTGGAAATGACGGTTCCGACCGCTCCTGTCTTCCCAGTACTACTGACATACAGGAGTCCACCTTCCATTTTCAGGTAGACCTCCTGGCCTTCCTTGAGTTCTTCCCTTGAGATGGCTGTCCAGGTTGAGACATGGCTGATGATATCCTCCATGACAAAGCGGGCGTAGCGTTTAAGTTCTCCGGCGTTTTCAAGGACCCATTCAACGCCTTCTTTTGTAATCCTATACCTCACCCGTCCTTCGGTGACGATCAGTCCGTCAGCAACCAGCTCTTTGATGTATTCGGAAACTGCCTGGGGGGTTATCCCTATCTTGGCAGCGATTTCCTTTTGCCTCACATTCGGCTGGTGGGCTGCGACCTCGATCAGGACCTGGAACTTCGTGACTCCGCTCTTTGTCTGGAGGATTTTAATCATCAATCGTAATTCTCCTCGTTTCCTTCGATTAGTTTTAATCTTTGTCCCATAACCGAAAGGTGTTCAGACCTGCGGGCAACGGAACAGATGTAAAATGGGTTCTTGTTAAGGGTCCGGGTCAGGTTGCTCATTGAATTATTGCCTTCTCCGACCAGTCTTTCCAGTTCTTCGATTGCGTCCTTGACCTCTTCATAGGGTTTAAAGGTCAGCATGATTATATCGCTCAAATCTTCAAAAGAACACTGGAAATTTACCTGTACTTTTGAATAAGATGTATGGAACTCTTTTGAGGGCTTCTGCCCCGCTTCGGGAACTCTCCACTGGCTCTCAAGAAGTCCGGCTTTTTTCAGAATCTGAAGACTTCTTCCCGAGTCAGTGCCCATAAACTCATCAAGTTCGGTTTTTGTCATCCATTTGCTCAAAAGTGCATCAAAAACTTTTTTGTGAGTTCGGGACCCGAAAGTCCTGAGTAATGGTACTAAATAGGAAGGATCGTTGATTATTCGAGTTCGTTTACCCATTTATTTCCTCTCCTTCTCGCCTTACACTATAAGCTTTCAAATATAATAAATATTTGTGAGGGTGATTAGTCCTCAAATCCGATTTCAAGCTCTTCCGTTCCTTCCCACTTGAAAATGGGGGCTGAACGCTTCATTCCGCGGCATTTCTCATGCAGGGCATGGACAACTATGGGAAGAGCAATGGTCGCATCCACAAAGACCTGTACTTTTTTTGCCTGGGCTGCTATTTTCCCCCAGGAAACTGCTTCGTCAAAAGTACAGCCTGAGAGTCCTCCCCAGTGGGGAGAATCCGATGTGTACTGGATTGCATAATCATGCCCTCCTACATCGTTTCCCAGGATGGACGCGATTACTTCCGTTTGCTGGATGAAATTCTTGGGGACTCCGCCGCCAACGTAGACTACGCCGGTTTTCCTGGATTTTTCCACAATTTCCGTGATTTCATCCACATCTTTTATCTGGTCAATTTCGATTTTTATTCCTCTTCTCCTTGCAATTGTGAGCCCGATTCCAATGGAACTGTCCGAGATTGCCGGGACAAAGATCGGGATATTGTGCCTGTATGCACTTACGACTATCGAGTCTTCGGGGGCTCCGCGCTTTGCCAGTTCCTTTCCGAGCAGGTACATGAACTCCCTTGACGAACAGGACATCTCTCCGATTTCCTCTGCAAAGTCCGCGATAAGGTTGTCAGCTACCCTGAACTCGTCTTCAACTGCAAAAACGTCGTAGATCCGGTCCACACCATGTTCGAAAAGTTTTTCGTCATTTGCCAGATGTGAACCCACGTAGTGTTTCCTGCCAAGGGCTTCGTGGCAGTCGTGGAACAGGTTTGCCCCGGTACTTACCAGGCAGTCGATCATTCTTTCCCGGATCATGTAGGAGATGACCCTGCGCATGCCTGCAGGGACCATGGCTCCGGATAAGCCCATGAGGACTGTCATGTTCTCTTCTTTGAGCATGTTGTGCCAGGCCTGGACTGATTCAGCCAGTTTTCGACCCTGGAAGCCGGTTCTGAGCATCCCGTCCAGTACATCGCTTACGGACCGGTCCTTTACATCTATTGGAACGGTTGGGGTGTTGGTAAATACATTGTGATGCATGCCACTCTCCGCAATGAATAGTTGATTGATGAATTGGGGTTAATAGTTCTTCTTTTTGGGAGGCAGTAGGGTCTCCTATAAAGCGACTAATAAGATCTCATATAATAGTCTCTTCTGAATGATAACAGTTTCCGGATCTGTATGTGTTCAGCAACAGGATTGGGGGTACTATTAGCTCATGAGTTTGTATATTATTTATTAAATATTAATATATGCTGACCCTCGGTTCAGACCTGCCGTCCCGACAGGACTTCAAAAGCATGAAATCCCTGGAAAAGGGATTTGTCTGCCGAATACGGGGCCCCTTTTGACAACAGGTCCTATGTTTGATAACAGATCCTATTAGATTACAAAAACCGCTACAGAGATTACAGTCATCCAATCTCCGTTCTCCCCGACAACGGACGAGTCGGGAATGCTGAAAGTCTTGAGGGGTATCTCATTGGTCCAGGTACTGTACATGCTTTTTGCAAGCTTTATAGCATGTTCCCCTACGTCTTTTGCAGTTTCTCCATAAGCGTGGTATTCTGAAATATAACCATGCTTATTTATGTCTTGTGGAAGAGCGCATCCGACAGAAGTACTGAGCATCCTTCTCGGTTCGTTTGAAGAGATTCTGGACATTACGCAAAATACGACTTCTCCCGGACTTAACTCTTTCAAACCTTCTTCCCTGGATACAATTTCACATTTTGGGGGCAAGATCGAACTTACGGTCACGAGGTTAAAAGTCTCAATACCTGCATCTCGGAGCGCAACTTCAAATGATTCTAAGTGCTCGGGGTGGGTACCCACTCCACTTGTAAAAAATACCTTCCTGGGAATTAATTTCGTGATCATTTTTACATCCTTGAAAAATAGTCAATTTAAACTGAGTTCAGATAGCAATTATTATTTTTAAGCATTGCCCTTAGATATTGGCGCAAAAAAAGAGTCAATTATTGTTTATCCTGGTAAATAATGGTTATAAACTATTTATATTTCATATTGTTGTATTTTTAATGTCTTTTTATCCAAAAAAACTCTTTTAATGCACATTTTTTTATATATGCTTGATTTAAATTTTTATTAACTTTTTAATATATCTAATCTACTGATTTTTTTTCTGTCTCCTGGGTTCCTGCTCTTTCTCCTTTATCTCTACTTCCCTACTTCTCTACTTCCCTACTTCTCTACTTCCCTACTTCCCTACTTCCCTACTTCCCTACTTCCCTACTTCTCTACTTCCCTACTTCTCTTCTTCTTCTTCTTCTCCCCTTTTCTTTCTCTTTTTTTTCATGATCCCTCACAAACTTTATATCCTGTAGAAGAATTAAATCGTTACTGTGTTCACTCTCTGCAGTTTCTCATATTTTCGAGAGGCAATTAAAAGCGGCTTGTAACTGGCCTTCCTGGTCTTTATATCAAAAGGGAATCTTTTCCGTATGCTCCCGGCTGTGGAGGCATTTGCAGAGAAAAAAGCTTTCGGGCGGAATACCCTTATTGGGAATGCCTTTTATCTTATCTGATATCTGATTATTGTTAATTGACCTTTATGTCGGTTTAAATGATAGAAAAGCTTAACCTTAAAATTCTTGAATTGCTGGTTGACAAACAGCTCTCGATAAGCGGGCTTACCAGGGAACTGAAAGCCGAAGGTGTGGACGAACACCGCCTGATCCTAACCGGCTACCTGAGGGCGCTCAGGGACCTGGAAATTCTGCAGGAAATAGAGGTCCCCCCTTCCAAAATCTATGCCATGCCCGAATCATTCGTGGACTCCCAATCTGCAGAGCTCGCGGCTGCCGGGACTTCAGGGGTTTCCGAAAACTCTGAAAACATTTACTTCCTTATAAGGACTCAGCTCCTTAAAATCGACCTGGACCTCCGGATTCCCGTCGGTGTGCATGTAATCTCAAAGTTGTTCGAAAGACCCTGCTTTCGCAAGGAGCTGAAGCTTGTCGGGATTACCAGCAAACACCTCGATCAGTATTGTGAAAAGTCCGGTGTTGTAAGTGAAGCCTTCGCCACGCACCTGAAAAAATATCGCTCCGAGGTGACGCGGATAGAAATCCCTCCTGACGACCCTGCCTACGAAATTCGGGTAAACAGTGAAGAGATTTCCAGGTTTGCAAACGAAGTGCTTGCCGGGATAATTAAGCACAGGATCGACCTTGATGGCCTTGTTGCGAAGAGCAAACAAACAACCCTCCTTCCCTGAAAATCAGTTTTTTTCTTTGAATGTCAAATTATTTTTTAAGTTTTGGCGTTAACTGGCTAAATATTAATCAAAGCTGACGGTGTTCTTACCATGAAAGTAGCCTGCGTCCAGATGGACGTGCAGCAGTGCATGAAGCAAAAAAATCTTAATAAAG
This sequence comes from Methanosarcina sediminis, assembly GCF_052056915.1. Taxonomy (GTDB): domain Archaea; phylum Halobacteriota; class Methanosarcinia; order Methanosarcinales; family Methanosarcinaceae; genus MTP4. The sequence continues at coordinate 3,508,442 of NZ_CP195119.1, forward strand.
CTCTCTCCATGGCTGTGGAAGCCGCAGAAAATGGAGCCGAACTTATCGTGCTTCCTGAGGTCTTTTCTACGGGTTTTTGTTATGAAAAATTTGACCGGGTTGCAGAAAGCTTCCCTGGTCCGACCCTCGACGACCTATCCTGTTTTTCCGAAACTCATGACTGCATTCTTGTAGGTTCGGTAATCGAAAAAGTCTCTGCAGAAAGATTCACTGCCGAAAAAACTGCTTCAGAAAAGTCTTCTCCGGAAATTGGTTTAAAGGGTGCTAACGTCAATGAAAATTCCGCCCTCTACTACAACATGGGCTTCTGCCTTGAGTCCGGGAAGCTTGTGGGCACCTACCGGAAAACCCATCCTTTCAAAAGCGAAAACATTTACTTCTCTAAGGGTGACTCGATAGAACCCATATTCCTGAAAAAACATAACCTGAAAATCGGTTTTGAGATCTGCTATGAACTGCGCTTCCCCGAAGTTGCGAGAAAACTTACTCTTGCCGGCTCCGACCTCCTTATCACCAC